>JBAPUB010000209.1:0-1884 GCA_049282455.1 Actinomycetes bacterium | reverse complement strand
TACCCGGCCTCTGACAGAACAGACGGGGGGAGGGCTGGTGAGGCGAACGAGACGGCAGGGTTTGACTGAGGCTGGCCTTTCGCCTGGTTGATGGGCGCGTTCGGTGCCACAGGTCCCTCGGTATCGGGCAAAGTGTCCCCGTGACGATCACCATTGCTCCGGACACGAGGCCGTCGCCGACCCCTCGGCGTCGCCGGTCACGGTGGTGGTGGCTGGTGCTGTTGTGGCCTGGGCTGGTCCTGTTCACGATCACCCAGGCCACCTGGCAAGGCTTTGACGTCTACCAATCCCCATTCCACGGCCTGGACACCCGCGCCCGGGATCTCGCCGGGCAGGAGTGGACGCTGGACCCAACGGCATCTGACGAGTCCAACTACTGGGTGACCGGGCTCCGCGCCGGTGACACGGTCAAGACCTGGACCGATGTCAGCCAGGATGGCCACTTCGGGATCTCTACCCGGATCGACAGCATCGCCGACCCGGTCGGGCCGGTCGACTTGGTCGACGTGACCGTGACTGAAGACGCGATGGGCAACGTCTATCCGCCCAACGGGAGCCCGATCGGGAACACCTCCCAGCTTCCGACCACACTCAAACCAGGCAGCACGGCCGCCATCAACCTGACCTGGTCGGTCACGTCATGCCATGCCCCCAGCTCACGGCCAACCACCTACAGCGTCAGTGCCGTTCAAGTCCATGAGGCCGTGCTGGGGATTCACCGGACCCGGTCTCTACCCCTGGGCTACACCCTCCACCTCGTCGAACCGGCCTGCGCCACCAACTGAGCCCACGCTGCACCAGACGCCGGGCGACACGTCAGCACGACCGTGCTCAGTTGGGTTCCAGCCACACGTAGACAACCGCTCATACTGAAGGCGAGCGGCGGAGCGCGTTCGGGGTTCAGTCGATGACAGGGTCAGGTGGGTCTGCTGCAGGTTCAGTTGACAGTGGTTGTGACTGATCACGCTGCTGTCTGGGTGGCCTGAGAGGCGAAGGTTAGCTCGAACTCGACGGGTGTGAGCTTGCCGAGTCCGCGCTGACGGCGGCGACGGTTGTAGGTGTGCTCGATCCAGAACACGATCGCGTAGCGCAGCTCCTCGCGAGTGCGCCATTGCTGCTGGTTGAGGACGTTCTTCTGCAGTAGCGCCCAGAACGACTCCATGGCGGCGTTGTCCCCGGCGGACGCGACCCGCCCCATCGAGCCCTTCAAGCCTGCGGCCACGAGGACGGCCCGGAAGGACCTGGCTCGAAACTGCGAGCCACGATCCGCGTGCACCACGACGACACCATCGGGTTGACGTCGTACGATCGCAGCCCGCAGTGCAGCGACGGCAAGTTCGGCGGTCATCCGATCGGCGATCGCGTAGCCGACGATCCGGTTGGAGAACAGGTCCTTGATCGCGCAGCAGTAGAGCTTGCCCTCGCCGGTGGGGTGCTCGGTGATGTCGGTGACCCAGGTGCGGTTGGGCTCGGCGGCCGTGAAGTTGCGCTGGACGTGATCGTCGTGGACCGCCGGACCGGGCTTGCCCTTGCCGCGGCGGCCCTTGCGGACCGTGGTCGACCAGAGCCGCTGCTGCGAGCACAACCGCCAGACCCTCCGCTCCCCGACCGTGATGCCGGCCCGCTCGAGCTCGTCGGCGAGGAACCTGTAGCCGAACGCCGGATCGTCGCGGTGGGCGTCGAGCAGCGCGTTGGTCAGATAGGCGTCGTGGAGATCCCGGTCGCTGACCGGGTTCGCCAGCCACGAGTAGTACGCCTGGGCGGTGAAGCCGAGCACCCCGCAGGTCAACCGCACCGGGAACCCCTCGGCGGCCAGGTCACGGACCAGCGGGAACTTCATTTTGGGAGCGTCGAGGAGGCGAAGTAGGCCGCGGTGAACTCAAC
>JBAPUB010000208.1:0-42255 GCA_049282455.1 Actinomycetes bacterium | reverse complement strand
CCGTCGGTCTACACCACGCCGTTCTGGGTGACGACCCAGAACATGGCCGACACCGTCGTCAAGGACGCAAAGACAACGAATGCGTTCAAGATCAGCGACCTGTGCGCCGGGAACGTGCAGCAGGCTTGCACGGCAGCAGGTATCAGCTAAAGGTCGGAGAGACGGGGTCGGGCGGCACCTTCGCCCGACCCCGTCCCCCACGTCACCGGGAGGACGCCACGGACACCGTCAAGGACGAGACCAGCAGCGCACCGTCGGGTTCTGGCGCAGATGACGCGTCTCAGCCGCTTCTTCGGCTCCGGGGGATCACCAAACGCTTCGGCGCGGTGCAGGCCCTGACAGAGGTCGACCTCGACATCTACGCCGGGCAGGTGACCGCCCTGGCAGGGGACAACGGCGCCGGCAAGTCGGTCCTGATCAAGTGCATCTCCGGGATCCACCCGTTCGACGAAGGTGAGATGTGGTGGGACGGAAGCCAGGTCCACGTCCACACGCCGCGCGAGGCAGCGTCGCTCGGCATCGAGACCGTCTACCAGGACCTCGCGCTGTGCGACAACCTCGACATCGTCCAGAACATGTTCCTCGGGCGCGAGCGGGTGCGTCGTCAGTCGCTCGACGAGGACTCCATGGAGAAGTCAGCGGCAGAGACACTCAAGAGCCTCGCCGTGACCACAGTGCGGTCGATCCGGCAGCCGGTCGCCTCCCTCTCCGGAGGGCAGCGTCAGTCCGTGGCCATCGCCAAGGCCGTCCTGTGGAACTCCCGGCTCGTCATCATGGACGAGCCCACTGCTGCGCTGGGCGTCGCGCAGACCGCCATGGTGCTGGAGCTGGTCCGGCGACTGGCTGACCGTGGGGTCGCCGTGATCATCGTCTCCCACAACATGAACGACGTCTTCGAAGTAGCCGACCGCATCGCGGTCCTGCAGCTGGGACGGATGGCAGCGGTCAGGCCGGCCGCCGAGATGGACCGGCAGATCGTCGTCGACCTGATGACCACCGGCGTCTCGACGCGGACGGCCCAACCTCGGACGGGGGGACAGTAGCCATGGCGAAGATCGAGCCCACGACGGGTGCACCCGCCACTGAACCCGACCAGCAGGCGTCGGTCGCGCCCACGGGCACCCAGTCGGCAAACGCCTACGCCCATGCGTGGTGGGGCAGGGTGCGAGGCGGCGAGATGGGCGTGCTGCCCGTCCTCGCCGGTCTCCTGCTCGTGTCGGTGCTGTTCCAGTCGCAGAACGACAACTTCCTGACCGTCGGCAACCTGGTCAACCTCCTCGTCCAGGCGTCGGTGTTCAGCCTGCTCGCCATGGCTGAGGTCTACGCCCTCCTGCTCGGCGAGATCGACCTGTCCATCGGGTTCGTCGCGGGCCTCGGCGGAGTCGTCATGGCCGAGCTGGCCAAGCCGGCCGGAGCGCACTGGCCCTGGTGGGCCGCAATCGGTGCTGCACTCCTCCTCACTGCCCTGATCGGACTTCTCCAGGGCAGTCTCATCACCCGGCTCGGGCTGCCGTCCTTCGTCGTCACCCTTGCTGGACTGCTGTTCTGGCAGGGCGTCATGCTGCGCATCCTCGGTGACGGCGGGTCGATCCTGATCCAGGACGAGACCATCAACAACATTGCGAGCGCGAACCTCAGCCGCATCGGCGGCTGGGTCGTGATGCTTGTCGTCGTCGGCGTCTATGCAGCTCTTACCTGGCGCCGGGACTCCCGGCGCCGAGCGTCGGGGCTGGTTGCTCCTCCGCAGTCGCTGACGATCGCCAAGATCGTGGGTGCGCTTGCCGGCGGGGTGGTCCTGGTACTCATCTGCAACGCGAACCGAGGGCGCATCGTCGACGTCTACGGCGTGCCCTGGGTGATTCTCGTCGTGCTCGCGGTCCTGGCAGCGTGGACGTTCGTGCTGGGACGCACCCGCTACGGCCGGTACGTCTACGCGATCGGCGGCAACGCCGAGGCCGCTCGCCGGGCCGGCGTGAACCTGGCCCGAATCCGGACCACCGCCTTCATCCTCTGCTCGTTCACCGCGGGCATCGCGGGGGTGGTCTATGCATCAAGGCTACGGTCGATCTCCACTTCGGTCGACGGCGGCACCCTGGTCCTCTACGCCGTGGCAGCGGCCGTCATCGGCGGCACCAGCCTGTTCGGCGGACGCGGTAAGGCGGTCGACGGAGTCCTCGGTGGAATCGTCATCGCCGCGATCTACAACGGGATGGGGCTGCTGGGGTTCAGTGCGGCGACCCAGTACATGGTCACCGCGCTGGTGCTGCTCGCTGCGGTCACCATCGACGCACTCGCGCGCAGGAACCGTCCCACCCTCAGGTGAAGGTCCTCAGCGCGCGTTGCCGGGCCGTCACCACTGCACTGAACGGCCATGTCCGGCTCTGACTTCGAGGTCGGGCTCGTTGGTTTCGGCCTGGCGGGAGCCGCCTTCCACGCGCCTCTCATCAGCACGACACCGGGCCTTCATCTGAAGACGGCCGTGACGCGGGACGTGCAGAGACGCGAGCTCGCCCGGTCACGACATCCGGACGTACAACTGGCCGACAGTCTCACCGGCCTGCTGGAGCAGGGCGGCCATGACCTTGTCGTGATCGCCACCCCCAACCGGCTCCATGCGCCACTGGCCCGCGAGGCGCTCGACGCCGGCGTGTCGGTCGTGGTCGACAAGCCGCTGGCGGTCAGCGCCGCGGAGGCTGCCCAGCTCGTCCGACAGGCCGCGACGGGCGAGCACCTGTTGAGCGTCTTCCAGAACCGTCGGTGGGACGGGGACTTCCTGACGATCTCGGACCTGGTCGCGTCGGGCGCCCTGGGACAGGTCTGGCGGTTGGAGTCCCGGTTCGAGCGATGGGTCCCCACCCCCAAGAGCGGATGGCGCGAGCTGCCGGACCCTGCCGAGGCCGGCGGCGTGCTGTTCGACCTGGGGGCGCACCTGGTCGACCAGGTGCTGCTCCTGTTCGGTCCCGTGGCGACGGTGTACGCGGAGCTCGACCAGCGGCGGCCCGGTGCCCAGGTCACCGACGACGCCTTCGTCGCCCTCACGCACGCCAACGGCGTGCGGTCCCACCTGTCGATGAGCTCGACCACCGCTCAGCGCGGTCCGCGCTTTCGTCTGGTCGGCGACGCTGGCGGGTACACGAAGTACGGGCTCGACGTCCAGGAGGCAGCGTTGCGGTCGGGCGATCGACCGGGCGGCCCTGACTGGGGACAAGAGTCGGAGCACGCCTGGGGTCTCCTCGGGACCGACGGTGACGTGCGGCCGGTCCCCACGAAGGCGGGCGCGTACCCCGAGTACTACGAGCGGATCGTGGCCGCTCTTCGAGGCGACGCGCCGGTGCCGGTGGACGCCGCTGATGCCGTGCACGTGCTCGAGGTGATCGAGAGCGCCCAGGCATCCGCCGACTCCGGGCGAGCAGTCGAGCTGTCCGCCGACTCGTCGAGCAGCTGACCGTCAGGGCACGGGATTCTCGGCGTCGTAACGCACGAAACCCCGGAAGTGGGCCGCGAGCATCGCGGTGACGGCGATGCACGCCATCCCTCCGGCGACGATCGCGATGCGTAGCGTGAAGACCGTCGCTGACGTTCCGGCGACCGCGTCGCCCAGCCTCGGCCCGCCGGCGACGACGACGAGGAACACACCCTGGAGCCGACCGCGCAGGTCGTCCGGAGTGGCGACCTGGAGGATCGTCGAGCGGAACACCGAGCTCACGGTGTCGCAGGCGCCGGAGACGACGAGGAAGCCGACGCCCACCCACAGTGACGTGCTCAGCCCGAACGCAGCAACAGCTGCGCCGTACGACATCACCATCACGACGATCATCCGGCCCTGCCACCGGACGCCTCCGACCCATCCGGAGAAGACCGCACCGGCGAACGCCCCGAACGCCGGCGCGGCGGAGAGCACGCCGACGGTCGTCGGGCCACCGGAGTACACCGAGACCGCCAGCGCGGGGTAGAGCGCGCGCGGCTGGGCAAGAACCATGGCGGCGAGGTCGACCAGGAAGGTCATCAGCACGTTCTTACGGGTGCGCAGGAAGCGAAGTCCCTCCCAGACGCTGCGAAGTCCGGCACGCGAGACCGTGCCCTCAGGCGGCACCGAAGGCAGCCGTGCGACGGCGTACAGCGCCGCGGTGAACGTCAACACGTCGACCCCGAACGTCGCCGCGTAGCCGGAGACTGCGACCAGGACGCCGGCGAGCAACGGCCCCAACGTGAACCCAAGGGTCCACGACGCGGTCGACAGAGCGTTGGCTGCGGGCAGGAGGGAGGGGCCGACCAGCCTGGGGATGATCGCGGACCTGGCCGGGTTGCTGACCGCGAAGAACCCTGACTGGACCGCGACGACCAGGTAGAGCAGCCAGACGTTGCGCAGGTCCAGCCAAGCCTGGGCCAGCAGCGCCATCGAGCACATCCACAGACCGAACGACGCCATGAGCAGGACGCGACGCCGGTCGTGCGCGTCGGCGATGGACCCGCCGTACAGCCCGAACACGACGAGCGGACCGAGCGACGCAAGGCCGACCATCCCCACGGCGAAGCTCGACCCGGTGATGTCGTAGACCTGGAGGGCGACGGCCACTCCGGCCATCTGCTGCCCGAGCTGGGCGACCGTCGTCCCGGCCCACAGCCTTCGGTACGCCGGGCTGACCCGGAGGGGCGTGACGTCGGCGATGAACCCCGCCACGTCAGGTGCTCGTCGGTCGAACCAGTGTCACGAGTCGCTGTTGCTGCGCTGCCGCACGGCCGCCGAGGCACCGGCGGCCCAGCCGACCGCTGCACCCACGACGACGCTCCCCAGGATCATCAGCGAGCTGGCGAACAGGCGGGTCCCCACTGCCGCTCCGACAAAGGCGCCGAGCATGGCGAACCCGATGGCCAGCAGCTTCGTTCGATCCATGGCCCGTGAGGCTACCTGGTGCGCTCCGCGGTCACGGAGACAGCCGCTCGACGACCCATGCGGCACCGTCGCGCCGGTACTGGATCCGGTCGTGGAGCCGATTTCCCCGGCCCTGCCAGAACTCCACCGTGGTCGCGACGACGCGGAAGCCTCCCCAGAAGTCGGGCACCGCGACGCTTGTGCCCTCCGGGTACTTCTCAGTCATCGCAGCGAACTGGGCCTCGAGCACTTCGCGCGAGGCCACGACCTCGCTCTGACGCGACGCCCAGGCACCGACCTGGTGGCCGTGCGGTCGGGCGTGGAAGTACGCGGCGTTGGCCGCCGCGTCGAGCGGCTCGGCGTCGCCGACGACGACGACCTGCCGCTCAAGGGCGGTCCACGGGAACACCAACGAAGCCTGGGGGTTCGTCATGAGCTCGCGAGCCTTCCGCGAGCCGTAGTTGGTGAAGAAGACGAACCCGTCGGGCCCTGCGCCTTTCAACAGCACGGTGCGGGCGCTGGGACGGCCGTCGCCGTCTGCCGTGGCGAGGACCATGGCGTTCGGCTCGACCAGCTCCGCTGCCACGGCGTCGCCGAGCCAGCGCTCGAACTGGGCGAAGGGGTCGGGGCTGACGTCGGCCTCGTCGAGCCCGGCGAGCCCGTAGCTGCGGCGCAGGGCGGCGAGTGCGGTGGGCTCCATGCCCCCATGATTGCGGGTCGGCTGCGCCCCGGCGACCGTGGGTTACCGGCCAGTCACCTCGTCGGGTTAGATAGCCGTGGAACGACGCGGACGATGGGCCCACGCGGCGCCGTCCGGCCTCACCACGACAAGGAGCCACCATGTCCGACCCGGACTTCAAGCCGGGGCTCGAGGGAGTCATCGCCTTCGAGACCGAGATCGCTGAGCCCGACAAGGAGGGCAGCGCCCTTCGCTACCGGGGCGTCGACATCGAGGACCTGGTCGGCCGGGTGTCGTTCGGCAACGTGTGGGGCCTGCTGGTCGACAACGAGTTCAACCCGGGGCTGCCGCCGGCGGAACCGTTCCCGTTGCCGGTGCACTCCGGCGACGTCAGGGTCGACGTGCAGAGCGCCCTGGCGATGCTCGCCCCAGCCTGGGGCCTGCGTCCGCTTCTCGACATCGACGACGACCAGGCACGCGACGAGCTCGCCCGCGCCTCGGTGATGGCCTTGTCCTACGTCGCGCAGTCCGCACGAGGCATCGGGCTGCCGATGGTGCCCCAGCGCGAGATCGACACGGCGCAGACCGTCGTCGAGCGGTTCATGAAGCGCTGGCGGGGAGAACCCGACCCCGACCACGTCAAGGCGGTCGACGCGTACTTCGTCTCCGCCGCCGAGCACGGCATGAACGCCTCGACCTTCACCGCACGGGTCGTCGCCTCGACCGGCGCCGATGTCGCAGCCTCACTGTCCGGGGCGGTCGGAGCCATGTCCGGCCCGCTGCACGGTGGAGCACCGTCGCGCGTGCTCTACATGCTCGAGGCCGTCGAGCGTGACGGCGACGCCGACGGGTACGTGACCGGCGTGCTCGACCGCGGCGAGCGGCTGATGGGGTTCGGACACCGCGTGTACCGCGCTGAGGACCCCCGCGCCCGCGTGCTGCGGCGCACAGCTCGCGCCCTGAACGCACCCCGGTTCGAGGTGGCCGAGAAGCTGGAGTCCGCAGCCCTGCGGATCCTCGCCGAGCGCCGTCCCGACCGCGTCATCGCCACGAACGTCGAGTTCTGGTCGGCCGTCGTCCTCGACTTCGCCGAGGTGCCGCCGCACATGTTCACACCGATGTTCTCGTGCGCCCGCACCGCCGGCTGGTCGGCGCACATCCTCGAGCAGAAGCGGACCGGCCGGCTGATCCGTCCGTCCGCGCGCTACGTCGGTCCGCCGCCGCGCAAGCCCGAGGACGTCGAGGGCTGGGACCGCGAGGTCAAGCCGAGCTACGCCATCTGACCGCTGGTCAGCGCCCGCGCGGCTCGCCACGTCGTTCCACCCCGCGGGACGGCCCCTGGACGACGGCCGCCGGTCGGCACCTAGGCTGAGCTCATGCCCTCAACGCCCTCTGACATCACGATCCCTGCCGACCTGCTGCCCAGTGACGGGCGCTTCGGCGCCGGGCCCAGCAAGGTGCGCCACGAGCAGGTGACCGCGTTGGCGCAGCGCTGGCAGGACCTGATGGGGACGTCGCACCGGCAGGCGACCGTCAAACGCGAGGTCGGACGGGTGCGAGCTGGACTCCGCGACCTCTTCTCGCTGCCCGACGGCTACGAGGTGGTCCTGGGCAACGGCGGGTCCACGGCGTTCTGGGAGGTCGCGGCCTTCGGGCTGGTCCGCAGCAAGAGCCAGCACCTGGCCTTCGGCGAGTTCGGGTCGAAGTTCGCCAAGGCCGTCCAGACGGCGCCCTGGCTGGCCGACCCCACGGTCTTGACCAGCGAGCCCGGCGACTCCCCGATGTGGGTTCCCGAGTCGGACGTCGACCTCTACGCGTCCCCCCAGAACGAGACGTCGACCGGCGTCGCCATCGACGTCGCCCGGGTCTCCGGCGCCACCGCCGACGCACTGATGGTCTGGGACGCGACGTCCGCTGCCGGTGGGCTTGCGGTCGACGCATCGGAGTTCGACGTGTACTACTTCGCTCCCCAGAAGAGCTTCGGCAGCGACGGCGGGATCTGGTTCGCGCTGATGTCACCGACGGCGCTGGCGCGTGCCGAGGCGATCGCCGCGAGCGACCGCTACATCCCGGCCTTCCTCGACCTGAAGACCGCCATCGACAACTCGGTCAAGGACCAGACCTACAACACCCCGGCTCTGGCCACCATCTTCATGATGGGCGAGCAGCTCGACTGGTTCAACGCCAACGGCGGACTGACGTTCACCACTGCGCGAACGGCCGCATCGGCCGACTCGCTGTACACGTGGGCCGAGTCGACCGGCTACACCGCCCCCTACGTTGCCGACCCGACGAAGCGGTCCAACGTCATCGGCACGATTGACTTCAACGACACCGTCGACGCGGCCACGATCGCGTCGGTGCTGCGGGCCAACGGTGTGGTCGACACCGAGCCCTACCGAAAGCTCGGTCGCAACCAGCTGCGTGTCGCGATGTTCCCGTCGATCGACCCGGCCGACGTGACCGCCCTCACGCGCTGCATCGACTACGTCGTCGAACGGCTCGTCTGAGCCCACTCTGGCTCGGCCCAGTCGTGGTTTGGTCAGGGGCCGGTCGTGGTTTCTTCGCGGCGCCCCAGGGTCATCAGCGCACCGACGAACAGTCCAAGCAGCACGACCACGCCCAGCCCGAGGGCCAGGGCCGTGCTGGCCCCAGCCGACGTCGAGGTCGGCGCCGCTGCCTGCGAGGTGCCGGTGGGTGCGGCCTCGCTCGGTGAGCCCGACGCTGGGACCTCGGCCGGCAGCTGCACCCGGTAGACCGGCTGCTGAGCCCCCTCGCTGCCGACTAGAAGAGCCGACCCGTCCGGGGTGAAGGCCAGGGTCTCGCCCTGGGGCTGCGGCGGCAGCATGAAGTGGGCGAGCTCGGGACCGGCCGGCCCGTCGACGAACACGGCGTCGCCGTAGGTGCGTAGGACCGTGAGCGAGCCGTCCGGTGAGATCGCCCCGTCGGTCACGAACATCGGGGCGTCGGCGATCCTCGTGAGCTGGTAGGTGTTCCCGCGAGCCAGGTCGACGGGCGCCGCGTAGACACCCGCACCCAGTGCTTCCTTGGTGACGACGAACAGCTGCCCCGTCTTTGGGTCGGAGAGCAGCGCCTCGGCGTTGTGTGCCCGGTCCGGGTAGGTGAGGTCGACCTTGGTCCACCCCAGCGACCCGTCGACAAGGTCGACCGGCTCGTCGACCCGGTAGAGGCGGATCGAGTCACGCTGGCTGTCGTTGTCCCCGATGTCGCCGATCCACAGCACGGGGTTGCCGTGGTCGTCGGTCCCGGGCGCCATGGCCTCCCAGTCGACGTTGACAGCGCCGTTCAGGGTGAACGTGGCCACGGTCTGGCCGTCGGGTCCGATGGCGTAGACGTGAGGACCGTTCTTGCTGTCCTCGACGACGTAGGAGACTCCGTCGTGCAGCTGTGAGGCGACCATCCCGCTGATCTCGTCCAGCGTCGGGTCGGCCACGACGTACTCGCGGCTGGCCGGTAGTCGCGCGGGCCCGTCGGACGCCGCCGCCGCTGGAGCGAGCCACAGGCTCGACACCGAGGACAGCACGAGGGCAGCGCCCAGCAGCGTCGGTCGTGGGTCAGCGCGCACGGGCGGCGTCCAGCTCCTCGTCGAGAATGTCGGCCAGGTAGGGACGAACACCCCAGTCGGCGGACAGTGCGTCGTGCTCGGCCCAGCGCTCCGGAGTGGCCGGCGCCCCTGTGCGAACTGCTCGCAGCAGGACGTTGCGCGGTGTGTGCGCGGAGTCGACGAACTCGACCACCTCGACGCGGTAGCCGAGCAGACGAAGGACCAGCGCCCGCCACGAGTCGGTCAGCAGGTCACCGAGCCGCTCACGGAGAAGACCGTGGCGAAGCACCGGCGCGACCGCCGACGGCGTGGCTCCGGAGTCACGCAGGCGTCGTTGCAGGTCGTGATGACAGCACGGCGCAGAGAGCACCACCGGCGCCTGCCACCGCACGGCACGGGCCAGGGCATCGTCGGTCGCCGTGTCGCAGGCGTGCAGGGCCAGCACGACGTCGGCCTGCGGCCGCACACCTTCGCGCAGGGGGAGCTCGGCGTCGACGATGGCTCCCTGCACAAAGCTCATCGACGACGACCAGCCGAGCCGTTGCGCCACCTGTGCGTTGTGCTCGCGGGCCTGCTGCTTCACGTCGACGCCCACCAGGCTGACCTGTCCAGGCGAGACCGTCGTGAGGTAGCGGAAGCAGGCAAAGGTCAGGTAGGCGTTGCCGCATCCCAGGTCGACCACTCGCAGCGGGTCGACCCGGGGGGCGACCGGCTCGAGCGCCCGGACGAACTCCTCGATCTGCCGGTACTTGTCGACCCGGGACGGTTTGATCCGTCCGTCGTCGGTGCTCAGGCCGAGCTCGGCGAGGAATGGCTCGGTCGGGTGGATCAGGCGCCTCTTGGACCGGTCGTGGTCGGCTACCTGCTCACGCTCGGCGTCACCTCGGTGGACCAGCGCCTCCCCGCGCTTGGTCACCCGGATCTGGATCGAGCCGTCAGTGGTGTCGACGTGCCAGTTGCCGAACGGCTGGGCGAGCAGGTCATCGACCGCTGCGTCCGCCTCGGCACCCCAGGCGTGGTTCGCGGTGTGCGCCTGCCGCTCGTCGAACACGGTCACCTGCAGCCGCGCGCCGGCCTTGACCTCCACGGGCCTCAGCTCAGCCCTGCGCCACTGCAGGTCGCCCCCACGCCGGCGGCCGGCCGCGACCGCACGCACCAGGCGTCGGCTGTCGAGCAGGTCCGCCCGCGCCTCGGCGAGGGCCTCGTCCAGTGGGATGGGCACAGCACAAGCCTCGCACGCCGACTAACGTGCTCTGTCATGGACTACACCCACCTCGGCAGCTCCGGCCTCCAAGTCTCCCGTCTCGCCCTCGGCACCATGAACTTCGGGCCCGAGACGTCCGAGCCCGACTCCTTCGCGATCATGGACCGCGCGCTGGAGCACGGCATCAACTTCTTCGACACGGCCAACGTCTACGGCTGGGAGAAGGGTGAGGGCATCACCGAGCAGATCATTGGTCGCTGGCTCGCCCAAGGCGACGGACGGCGCGAGAAGACCGTGCTCGCCTCCAAGCTCTACGGCTCCATGAGCGACTGGCCCAACGACACCTTCCTCTCGGCACGCAACATCCGGATGGCGTGCGATGCGTCGCTGAAGCGTCTGCAGACCGACTACCTCGACCTCTACCAGATGCACCACGTCGACCGCGAGACTCCCTGGGACGAGATCTGGGACGCCTTCGACGTTTTGCGCTCCCAGGGCAAGGTCTTGTACTTCGGGTCGTCGAACTTCGCCGGATGGCACATCGCTACAGCTCAGGCGGTGGCGCGCGACCGACACCGGCAGGGACTCGTCAGCGAGCAGTCGATCTACAACCTGCTCGAGCGCACCGTCGAGCTGGAGGTGCTGCCGGCGTCGGAGGCACTCGGGCTCGGGGTGATTCCCTGGTCCCCGCTGATGGGTGGACTGCTCGGGGGGATCCTGCGCAAGGCGAAGGAAGGGCGCGCGGCTGGCGAGAACGCACGGGAGCGTCTCGCGAAGTTCCGCCCGCAGGTTGAGGCCTACGAGGCGTTCTGCGACGAGCTCGGCGAGCACCCGGCCGATGTCGCGCTCGCGTGGCTGTTGACCCGGCCCGCCGTCGCGGCACCGATCATCGGTCCCCGGACGGTCGACCAGCTCGACGGGTCCTTGCGCGCACTGGAGGTCACCCTCGACGACGACGCGCTCGCCCGGCTCGACGAGATCTTCCCCGGACCTGGCGGGACGGCACCGGAGGCCTACGCCTGGTGATGCCGGCGACCGCGCTCGGCAGGCCGGGCTAGCGGACGGCAGCAACCAGGGCAACCACGACGAACAGCGCCAGCGCGAGTGGGACCAGCCAACGCCTGGTGCGCGGGTTCACACCGGTCAGGCTAGTCCGCGGCCGAGTGGCCAGGCCTCCACCGCCGTGTGGCGGACCGGCGGTCCGAGGTCGCTGCGGAACAGCGTGAGCCGGTCCACGGTCCACGCGCTCCCCCGCCAGGTCGCCAGCTCGTCCACGACCGGCCCCAGGTCGACCGGCACCGACGACCGTGCCAACGTCACGTGGGGTCGGTACCGGCGGTGCTCCACGTTGATCCCCTCGCGGCGACCGGCCGCAGCGACCGAGGCCGCCAGGCGGCTCAGGTGCTCCACGTCGCCATCGACCCCCACCCACAGCACGCGCCCGTCGAAGCGGCCGGCTCCGGCCAGAGCCAGCGCGAGCGGTGCACTTCGAGTCGCCGCACGACGCAGCCGCTCGACCAGACGGTCGACCCTGGAGTCTGCGACGTCCCCGAAGAACGCGAGAGTGACATGCCACGTCACGGGGTCGCTCACGCGCAGACCAGACACTCCGGGCAGCAACGGCTCGCAGCGCTGCTTCAGCTCGGTCCGGGCGGCGTCGGGGATCTCGACCGCCGCAAACAACCTCACGCGCCCAGTGTCGCCGAGCTCCCGCTCGTTAGGCTGACGACGTGCCCGACGACCCGCCCAAGCCCGCACCTGCCGAGGTCGAGCCCCTGGCCGTCGACGGCGTACGCACGGCCGTGGCGGGAACCGCGCTTTGGGCCGTGGCTCTCCTCGTGACAGTCGTCCTGCGCGACGACCTTCGTGACGCCGGGAGGTCCTGGTGGATCGCCACGGCGGCAACCGGGGCCGTGCTCGGGCTGGTCGGGACGGCCATCCTGGCGAGGCGTCGCGCCACCTACCGTCGTGCCTCGTCGTCAACAGGCACGTCGGCCGGTACGGCGTCGGCCCCGTCAACCGGCCCGTCAACGGGCCCAGCGTCCGCCCAGGAGTCGTAGGCACGCTGCGCCAGCAGCTCTGCAGCGTGCGTCGGGTCGGCGAGCACGGCGGCGACCTCGTGGCGCAGTGACCACTGACTCGACGCCCAGCACAGGGCCAGAGCCAGTCCTTCGACCGTGGCTGCGTGGACGGCACCCGACGCGTCGACCCAGGCATCCAGATGGTGGTCGTCGACCACGAGGTCGTCGTGCTCCCACCACGTCGACAGCTCGCTCGACAGCAGCTGTACCACCGACTCGTCGAGGGACCGACGAACCCCCGACGATGCGATGACCGAGTCAGCCAAGGACTCCGACGAGTCGAGGTCGAGCAGCTCGGCCAGCCGCGCGTCGCCCGGGAGGACTGGACCGTCGACGAGCGGCCGGTGCATCGGTGACACGACCACCGTGACGTCGTCAGCGTCGACGACCCGGCTTCCGGGGCCGTCAGGGACGCGCACCCGCGCCGCGGGTGCCGGCCAACGCGAACCGGGAAGGGCCACGAGCGACGCGTAGATCGCGTTGAGCGAGTCAGCGTCGACCTGTCGGCGCGGGTCGCCCAGACGCTCGACGAGCTCCTCGGGACCGTCGGTCTCGGCGAGCAGCTCGGCCAGGTCGCGACGAAGACCCAGCGCGGACAGGACGCCGGCGTCGACCTGCGCGACGGCAGCCGGCGCGTCGTCGAACAACCCGACGAGCCGCAGGTCCGAGCCGGGCAGACGCAGATCGACCGGGGCGGCCCCGTCGAACAACGGGGCGTCGCGCAGCCACCAGGCCGACGGCGAGACGACGTCGACGCCCCGACCGTCGGCAAGCAGGATTCGCACGGGGTCGACCACGGCAGCCCGGAGCTCGGGCTGAGCCAGCATCGCCAGCGCCGCCGTCCAGGCATCGCCGCGGACCTCGTCGAGCCGTTCGACGACGACCAGCTCGGGCACCAGCGGTGGATAGTCGCCGGGAGGCACGAGCTCGAGCACCCAGTCGACCCACGCGTCGCCGTCGGCGACCAGGTCGCCGACGGTCTCGGCGTCCAGTGGAACATCGACGTGGCGGCGCAGACGGAAGTTGGACATCACCCCAACCGCCCGCAGCGCCTCCTCGCCGAACCGCTCGACCCAGGTGGCCGAGACGACCAGCGGCTCGTCGAGGACGTCAGCGAGGGGCGACCCAGGAAGCACCAGGTGGCGGGCCTGCTGCCAGGTCCCGTCGGAGGCAGGGAGGGCCAGCAGCTCGAGCCGGTCGTCGAGGACCGCACCGGCTGCGGCGGCGGCCAGTCCCAGGACCGCGGCCGCCAGGGGCTCGGGGTCCTCAGCGTCGGCCGACCGCTCCACGGCGCCGAGCAACGAGCTCGCCTGCAGCAGCACCAACGGGTCCGCGGACTGGGCACCCAGACGAAGCAGCAGCGGGTGGGCAGCCTCGGGGTCGACCATGGGGAGCTCGGCGGCCTCGGCCACGGCGACGTCGACAGCTCCGTTGGCGCCGTCGTGGTGGCGCTCCGGCACCACCAGACCTCGGACTCCACGCCACATCCGGCCGTCGACCAGGGGGACGGGCAGACCGTCGAGGAGTGAGCGGTCGACGTGGGCAGCATCGAGCGCCTCGTACAGGTCGCGCCACCACGTTGCGGGCCGCCGCAGGGACGCGAGTGCGTCGAGCACGTCGGAGAGCGGCAGTACCGGTGATCCCAGAGCGCTCATCGCTGCGCGCTCCGACCACTTCGGGTCCGCCAGACCGGCCAAGGCGTCAGCAACCGTGCGGGTCAGGTTGGCGTCCGACGGCTCGAGGCGTGCCGCTTCACGCGCAACGACGCGGTGCCCCGGGTCGTCAGCCAACGGCACCAGAGGCCGGTCACGCAGCGCGGTCAGGACGTCGGCGCGGATGGTCGCGTCGAGCGCACCCACCCCCGGACCCGTGGGCACCAGGCGCAGAGCTGCCGCACCGTGCGCTGCTGCGACGCGCACCACCAGGTCGGCGTACACGGACGCGGCCTGCTCCGCCAGCCACTGTGCAAGCCCTCCCGCCGCGACATGACGTCGGTTGGGCTCCATCGGGAACGTGGCGATGAGAAGCGCCGGAAGTGCCAGCGGCTCGTCGCTTCGGGTCGGGGCGTGCAGAACGGCCGGAACGCCGTCGGGCCAGGGTGTGGGCCCGTCGTCGTCGACCGGTACGGCCCACAGCACCGACCAGTCCGGGCGCTGCCGCTCCTCGACGGGGCGGTCGGCGAGAAGCCCGGGGTCAAGGGCGCCCGAACGACTCGCGGTGACCCACGTGCTGGCGACACCGTCGTCGTGGACGCGAACCGTCTCCCCTGACGCGTCAGCGCTGCGCGACGACCGCAGGACGCGACGACGTCCCTCCCACTCCACGACGATCTCGCTCAGCGCAGGCAGCGCCAGCAGCAGGGCGGCGTCCAACCCCTCGACCAGCGCCGCCACGGAGACGTACGCTCCTCCGCCGTCGCGAAGCGGGAGAACCACCACCGTGTCGTAGCCGTCGGGGATCTCCGGCGCAGCCGGGTCGGAGGGGTCAACGGCGAACGGCAGGCGCAGCACAGGGACGTGCCCGGTGCGTCGAGACAGCTCGTCGCTCAGGTGCGGAACCGCCGACACTGCAGCACGGGTGGCCGCGGCCGAGAAGGTGACGCCGCCATGGTGGGAGTACACGACGGGCGCGTCGGTGACCGAGAGCACGGCAGCGAACCCGACCCCGAACCGCCCGGTCGTCGAGCCCTCGCGCTTGGCCGACGCGCGCATGGACGCGAGCGCCTGCACACCTGCGGCGTCGAGGGGCCGGCCGGTGTTGGCCGCGACGAGAACGTCGTCGGTCAGGCGCAGCAGCAGCCGCCCGTCGACCTCGGCGGCACTGGCTGCGTCGGCGGCGTTCTGAGCGAGCTCGACCAGAAGCTGGTTGCGGTAGCCGTCGCGAGCGAAGTCGTCCTCGACGTTGGCGTCCTCGCGAAACCGGGTCGGCGACGCGGTCCAGCCGTCGAGCACGGCAGTGCGCAGGGCGGTCGTGCCGAACGGATCGACCCTCGGCTGGTCGACCCCGGGCTGGTCGACCCGGCCCTCGAAGGACATCGCTCAGCCGTGCCCGAGGTCCTCGTCCGGGTCGGCCTCAGTTTCAGACACGGTTTCAGACACGGTGTCAGTTCCGGTGTCGGTGTCGCTGTCGGTGTCGCTGCCGGTGTCGCTGTCGGTGACCACCTCGACGTCGACCGCGCGCTGCGCCACGATGTCGAACCCCAGCTCGTCGACCACCGGTGCCGCCGCGGCCTGCGACAGCGGAATCACCGCGGCCTCGGAGTGTGCACCGCAGCCGTGGTCGAGCGACACGACATGACCGTCGCTGGGCGAGTACGCGTTGGCACAGACCCCGAAGGCGAGCCCGAGCCGGCCGGAGACAGCAACCCGGAACCCGCACGTGACGCACGTTGCCGGTGCGGCCAACGCCAACGGGGACGTCGGACCTGCGTCGCCGGCCAACCACCGGTCGATCGCGTCGTCCAGACCGATCGGGGACAGCACCCGGCGGCGTCCCAGGTCGTAGCGAACGGACAGCTCGATCCGGTCGACACCGTCGACACTGTCGCCACTGTCGACACCGTTCACACCGTCGCCACCGTCGTCGTCCAGCACCGAGCCGAGGTCGACCTCGTTCCAGCCGGGCTCGAGGCGGTCGTCGTCGTCGGCCGTCGGCAGGACGTCACCGACCCCGAGGTCACCGGGCTGGAGGCGTTCGCTCCACGGCACCCACTCTGGTGCCAGCAACGAGTCCGGCCCGGGCAGCAGAACGGTCTCGTCGACGGTGACGACCTTGCCGCGCGACGCACGCGCGACGGTGACCGCCCAGCGCCAACCGGCGTAGCCCGGAAGCAGGCACGCGAAGAGGTGGGTGGCTACTCGGTCGGCGTCCGCCTCGACACCGAGGTGCTCACCGATGGCATCAGGGTTGGCCACCTCGTCGAGCGCGCTCCGGGCGAGGTCGGTCGCGCTGGCGCACTGGGCGTCGACGGCGGGCTTGCGCCCCGCAGTGGTGGTCACAGTGACCAAGGGTAGCCTCGTGGCGTTGCCCACCTCCCGCCGGTGCGCTGAGTCCAGCCCAGTACCGGCGCCGTTCCAGGAGCGTCCATGCGTCTGAGCCGCGCGGTAGCGCTCGCCGCCGTCCCCCTGGGCATCGCCCTCCTGAGCGGATGCGACAAGCCCGCGCCGTCGGTGTCGGTGTTCTCCGGGGCCACGTCGGCCAACGTCGAGGCTCTGTGCTGGTCCTTCGACGCCGCCGCGCCGATCGACGCCCACACCTGCCTGGCCCAGCAGCCGGGGCAGACGCCGCAGGAGCACGCAGCCGACCTGAAGGCCAAGGTGGGCGTCGTGCCCGTGACGCCCGACCAGACGATCGGCATCAGCGTCGACCCCGACGTCGCCGCGAACGGGTGGTACCCGATCATCGGCAGCTCCCGGCTGACCGACGCACCGGTCACTGACACCTACTACCGGTTCCAGCTGGCCGCTGCCGACCTGCGCCGGGGGTCGCTCGAGCTTCGGGTCATCGCGTTGGGGGACTCACCGGACCAAGTACGCGGACTGTGGACCTTCCAGCTGGTCGCACCGGCGAGCAGTTCCCCAACCGGAGGCCCGACCGACGGATCGACCGGTGGCCCGACGTCTGCTCCGACCCAGCAGGGCTAGGCGTCGAGGTCGTCGGCCACGGCCCGCAGCAACGACGCAATCTTGTGCGACTCCGCGGGCGACGGCTGACGGTCCCGGCGCAGCTGGTTGCCGAGCCCGTCGAGCAGCTTGATCAGGTCCTCGACGATGACGGCCATGTCCTCGGCCGGCTTGCGGGCCGCGGTGGCGACCGATGCCGGCACGTCGAGCACCCGCACCGACAGCGCCTGCTCACCTCGGCGCCCCTCGGCGACGCCGAACTCCACGCGGGACCCGGGCTTGAGCGCCGTCATACCCGCCGGCAATGCGGAGGTGTGCACGAACACGTCTCCGCCGTCGTCGCGGCTGAGAAAGCCGAAGCCCTTCTCCGTGTCGAACCACTTGACCTTGCCGGTGGGCACGGTGCACTCCTTCGTCGGTGTTCTGGGGCTGTTCGGGGCCGTTCGGGGGTGTTCAGGGCCGTGCTCTGACCGCCCAGCCTAGCCAGTGCCCCGGCCCGGCCCCCACCAGGTTTCGTGGCGTCGAGGCCTAGGCTTGCTCCCCGTGACCCAACCGACGCCGCCCGGCCCAACGGTTCACCGGCCCAGCGCAGCACGCGCCGGTACCAGCGACCGCCTGATGCTCACGGGCGTGGTCGTGTTCGCCGTGGGCGCGCTGGCGGCGGTGGTGGCACTGGTCCCGCTGCTCGTCGGAGCAGACCCGCTGCCGACCGCGGTGTACCTGCTCAGCGTGCTGGCGCCGGTGGGGCTGGGGATGGTGCTGTGGGGGATCTGGCAGACCGCCCGGCGAAGCGGGCAGTCCGACAGAGCCCGGCGAAGCGGGCAGTCGACGCGAGCCGGTCGTCGCTGAGCTCACGCGGTGCCCGGGCCGCGAGTGGGCGCGGGGAACGGCCGTGGCCTAGCGTGGTGCGGATGACCACGTCGGCCCCGCGCAGCCTGGCCGACGACATTCGCGGGCGCGACGACGCCGCCCTCGCTCTGCTGCTTCGACGACGACCCGACCTGGCTGCTCCCCTGCCGGCGGACCTGGGCCAGGTGGCCGCTCGCTCCCTGACCCAGGGGTCGACGGCGCGGGCGCTGGAACGTCTCGACGCGTTCACGTGGCAGGTCCTGGAGACCGCCCTGGTCGTCGCCGAACCGGTCTCGACCGAGTCGGTGGCTGCCCTGCTCCCCGATGCCCCTCGCGAGCGCGTGTCAGCGACGCTCACTGCCCTGTGCGAGCTCGCCCTCCTCTGGGGCGAGCCGGAGAGCTGGCGCGTCACCTCGATGGTGCGCGAGGTGGTCGGATCGATGCCGGCCGGCCTCGGTCCCCCCATGCCTGCACTGCTGGCCGCGCTCCCCCCGACCCGGCTGAAGTCGCTGCTGGACGGGTTGGGGATCACCCCGACCCTGACCCCGGCGACGCTGTCGGCCCTGACCGACCCCCGCCGGGTGGACGCCGCAGTCGACGAGGCACCCGGCCCGGCTCGAGACCTGCTTCGTCGACTCACCTGGGGACCGCCGACCGGGACCGTCGACCGCGCGACGCGCGAGGTAGACCCGGCCACGGCCACCACCGCCGTCGACTGGCTGCTGGCCCATGGCCTGCTGGTGGCGACCGACGACCGCACGGTGGTCCTACCACGTGAGATCGCCGTGCACCTGCGGGGTGACCGACTCCACCCGGCCAGCGAGGTCGACCAGCCCGAGCTGGAGTCGACCGCCCACGACGTGGCGCGGGTTGACCGGACCGCCGCGGCGGCCGCGTTCGACGCGGTTCGTCTGCTCGAGGACCTCCTCGAGGCGTGGGCCCTCGACGCTCCGACGGTGCTCCGTGCCGGCGGTCTGGGGGTGCGCGACCTGCGTACTTCGGCCACCCGCCTGGACGTCGATGAGCACACCGTCTCCCTGCTCGTCGAGACGGCTCACTCGCTCGGACTGCTCGCCGGGGACGGCGAGGCCGACGAGGTCTGGCTGCCCACACCCGCCTACGACGCGTGGCGGGCCCAGTCGATCGGGGACCGATGGGCCGACCTCGTCGGGGCCTGGCTGCAGAGCACGCGCGTGGTCGGGCTCGTCGGCGGGAAGGACGACCGCGACAACCGCCGAAACGCCTTGGGACCCGATCTCGACAAGGTGGTGGCCGTCGACGTCCGGCACGCCGTCCTGGAGGATCTGCGCTCCTTGGCTCCCGGAGAGTCAGCGACACTGACGTGCCTGGTTGCCCGCCAACGGTGGCGTGCCCCACGTCGTGGGGTCAGGTGGCGCGACGACCTGGTCGGGTGGACGTTGCGCGAGGCGGCCACCCTCGGGGTCACCGCGCTCGGCGCCCTGGCAACCCCGGCCCGCTCCCTTCTCGACGGCGACGTCGAGTCCGCGTCGGCGTCGGTCGGGCCACTGCTCCCTGCGCCGGTGGACCATGTGCTCCTGCAGGCAGACCTCACGGCTGTGGCGCCTGGACCCCTCGACAGTGACGTCGCCCGGCAGCTGGGGCTCATGGCCGACATCGAGTCGACGGGCGGTGCGACGGTCTACCGGTTCACCCAGGGTTCGGTCCGCCGCGCACTCGACGCCGGTCGTGGCGCCGCCGACCTTCATGCGTTCGTCGCCGCTCACAGCCGGACGGCGGTGCCCCAGCCCTTGACCTACCTCATCGACGACGTAGCCCGTCGACATGGTCGGATCCGGGTCGGGGTGGCTTCCGCATACATCCGCAGCGACGACCCCGCCGTGCTCGACGAGGTCGTGGCCGAGCGTCGCAGCGCCCCCCTCCGCCTTCGCAGGCTGGCGCCGACGGTCGTGGCGTCGCAGGCCTCGGTGGAGATCGTGCTGGACCGGCTGCGGTCGATGAACCTGGCGCCCATGGCCGAGAGCCCCGATGGCGACGTGCTGGTCCGGCGGCGCGACTCCCGACGCACCCCGCCCCGGCAACGGCCGCCCCGGCTGGTCTCAGACCCACCCGTGGCCAGCGATGCCGTGCTCGCAGCGGCCATCAAGGCCCTGCGGTCCGGTGAACGGGGCAGCACGGCGTCAGGTCGGGTCGTCGGCCCAGCAGGCACGCACGACCTTCCCCGGACCGCGGTCGCGGACACGATCACGGCGCTGCGTGATGCCGCTGGAAGGCGCGAGTCGGTGTGGATCGGCTACGTCGGTGACGACGGGACGGTCGTCGAGCGGGTGGTCGACCCGGTCGAGGTCCGAGAGGGCTGGCTCACCGCGTTCGACCACCGCTACGAGCAGATCCGTACCTTCGCGATCCATCGCGTGACCGGCGTGGCCTCGGTCACCTGAGGTAGCGCAGGTAGAACAGGGGAAGCACGGCCGCGACGGTGGCCACGGCGACGACCACGCCGTACCGCGTGAAGGTCCAGAAGGAGATCGGGTGGCCGTTGCGGCGGGCGATTCCGATCACGACGACGTTGGCGCTGGCACCGATCGCCGTGGCGTTGCCCCCCAGAACTGCACCCATGGCCAGTGCGTACCAGAGGGCACCGTCGGGGCTCAGGCCCGGATCGGCGGCGCTGAGGTTCGCGACGACCGGTGACATGGTCGCGACGTAGGGGATGTTGTCCACGAGGGCCGAGACTCCCGCCGACCCGACGAGCATCCCGAGGACGGCGGTGGTCGGGTCCGATCCGACGGCGCCGCTGACCAGCTCGGTGAGCCGGTCGATGGCCCCCACCTTGACCAGTGCCCCCACCACCACGAACAGCCCCATGAGGAACGCCAACGTCTCCCACTCGACGTGGTCGAGGAGAGCGTGCCGGTCCTCGCGCGTGACCACCCACATCAGCCCGGCTCCCAGCAGCGCGACCAACGCGGGTTCGGTCCCGGTCACCGGCTGGGCCAGGAAGCCGAGCACAACCAGCGCAAGGACGGCGAGCCCGCGGCGCAGCAGCGCGTGGTCCTTGATGGCCTGCCGCGCGTCGAGCCGCGAGAGGGCCTGCACCGAGCCGGGCGCGGCGACGAGGTGACGACGAAACATGACCCAGGCCACCGCAAGGAACACCAGGAAGGCGACGAGCGACATCGGTAGCTGATGGGTGACGAAGTCGGTGAACGTCAGCCCCGCCCGGGTGCCGACGATGATGTCCGCCGGGTCACCGATGAGGCTCGCCGAGCCACCGATGTTCGCGGCCATGACCACGGCGACCAGGAGGGGGACCGGGGGAAGAGAGAGCCGGTCCGCCACGAGCAGGATCACCGGCGCGAGCAGGACCACGACCGCGACGTCCGACAAGAACATGGCTGACACCGCAGTCATCGACGTCAGCAGGAGGAGGAGTACGAACGTACGACCCTGCGCACGTTGGGCCAAAGTGATCGCCACGTAGTCGAAGACACCGGTCCTGCGCAGACCCCCCACGATGACCATCATCGAGAAGAGAAGGACGATGACGTTCCAGTCGATCCCGGTCTTCTCGGAGAAGAACACGTCCTGGGTGCCGACCACCCCGAGGCCGAGGACGAGCGCAGCCCCGATTCCGGCAGCAACCACGCGCTCGACGCGCTCGCTGATCAGCAGCACGTAAACAACCAGGAAGGCGACGACCGCCACGGCGACGTTCATGGGACGTTCATGCGTCGGGCAGCAGTGCGGCCAACAGGGCTGCGGCCGTGACCACGCCCACCACCTGCGACCGGGCGTCGGTCACGACGACGAGTCCGACGTGCTCGTCGGCCATCACCGACGCGACCTCCACCACGGTCGCCGACTCGAGCACCTGCGGGTGCGGGTCGGGCTGCTCGTCGTCCAGCGCGTCGGCGATCGTCAGCGCGGCGAGGCGATCGCGCAGGATGGAGCTCGCGGACTCGTCCAGCACGCCGGCGAGGGCCGGGTCGTCGAGCAGGTACTGAGGCAGCGCCAGACGGACCAGGGCCGAACCGGCCAGCACGGCCCCCGGGCGACCGGCATCGTCGACGACCACGACCCCTGGCAGCCCCGATCCGGCGAAGCGCTTGGCCACATCGAGAAGTGACTCAATGTGGGTGACCGTCGTGACGGGCTGGGCGAGGTCTCCGGCATGCACGGCTGTGAGGCTAGCCCCAAGGCGCCCGGGAACGCGGCCGGCGACGGCGGTGTTGGACACTGGAGGGTCGGACCCGAGGGGCCGACCCGAGGGGTTCCACAGTCCTGGCCCCCACCGGCACGCGCGACAGACACGTTCGAGACAACCGAGAGAAGGCTTCGTGACCGACGGTCCCCTGATCGTGCAGAGCGACAAGACCCTGCTGCTCGAGGTCGACCACCCGCTGGCCGTCGAGTGCCGGCACGCCATCGCCCCCTTCGCCGAGCTCGAACGTGCGCCCGAGCACGTCCACACCTACCGGCTCACACCACTGGGGCTGTGGAATGCACGCGCCGCTGGTCACGACGCGGAGCAGGTGGTCGACGTCCTGCTTCGCTACAGCCGGTACGCGGTCCCCCACGCGCTGCTCGTCGACGTCGCCGAAACGATGGACCGTTACGGGCGTCTCCAGCTCCAGATGCACCCGGTGCACGGTCTCGTGCTGCACGCCTTCGACCGACCCGTGTTCGAGGAGGTTCTGCGCAGCAAGAAGGTCCAGCCGCTGGTCGGCGCGCGGATCAGCGATGACACGGTCATCGTGCACCCGTCCGAGCGCGGGCACCTGAAGCAGGTGCTGCTCAAGCTCGGCTGGCCCGCTGAGGACTTCGCCGGGTACGTCGACGGCGAGGCGCACGCGATCGACCTCGACGAGTCGGACTGGACACTTCGGGCCTACCAGCGTGAAGCAGCCGAGAACTTCCTTCACGGTGGGTCGGGCGTCGTCGTGCTTCCCTGCGGGGCCGGCAAGACGATCGTCGGGGCCGCAGCCATGGCAGCGACCAAGGCGACGACCCTGATTCTGGTGACCAACACCGTTGCAGCCAGGCAGTGGCGCGACGAGCTGCTGCACCGCACGACGCTGACCGAGGACGAGATCGGCGAGTACTCAGGCGCGAAGAAGGAGGTGCGTCCCGTCACGATCGCGACGTACCAGGTGATGACCACCAAGCGCAAAGGCGTCTACGCCCACCTCGAGCTGTTCGACGCTCGCGACTGGGGGCTCATCATGTACGACGAGGTACATCTACTCCCGGCGCCCATCTTCAGGTTCACCGCCGACATCCAGGCGCGACGTCGACTCGGGCTGACCGCCACGCTCGTGCGCGAGGACGGCCGCGAGGGAGACGTCTTCAGCCTGATCGGCCCGAAGCGCTACGACGCGCCCTGGAAGGACATCGAGGCCCAGGGGTACATCGCACCCGCCGACTGCGTCGAGGTGCGCGTGACCCTGCCCGACCATGAGCGTCTGGTCTACGCCACCGCTGAGCCTGAGGAGCGGTACCGGCTGTGTGCGAGCACCGCTTCGAAGACCCGCGTCGTCGAGAGCTTGGTGAAGCAGCATGCCGATGAGCCCACCTTGATCATCGGGCAGTACATCGACCAGCTCGACGACCTCGCTGCCCGCCTCGACGTACCGTTGATCAAGGGCGAGACCACGATCAAGGAGCGCCAGCGGCTGTTCGAGGCGTTCCGCTCCGGCGAGATCAACACCCTCGTGGTCAGCAAGGTCGCGAACTTCAGCATCGACCTGCCCGAGGCGAGCGTGGCCATCCAGGTCAGCGGTTCGTTCGGCTCGCGCCAGGAGGAGGCGCAGCGGTTGGGTCGGGTGCTTCGGCCGAAGGGGGACGGACGGTCGGCCCGTTTCTACGCGATCGTGTCGCGCGACACCGTCGACCAGGACTTCGCGGCGCACCGACAGAGGTTCCTGGCCGAGCAGGGGTACGCCTACCGGATCATCGACGCCGACGACGTCTTGAACCCGTCCTAGACCGGCCGTCTCGCCGTCGCACTCAGCCGGTCCAGGTTCGGCACGCCACGCCGTTCTGGATGGCCACCGAGTAGCCCAACGGCAACCGCTCGGTGTGGGTGACCCCAAAGGACCGGTAGGTGACCGGGACGGTGTCCTCGATCCGCTGGCCGGGCTCGTCCCGAGGGCAGTCAGGGATGGTGAACGTGACGCGCAGGCTGATGGTTTCTCCGGGCGCCACGCGCTGCGGCGAGAACGGCTGGTAGTCCACGGATGAAAGTCCTCTCGCCATCGTCACCTGGACGTCGTCGACGAACCCGACCAGCTGACGGTCTCCTTTGGCGGGGAAGGGGCTCCCCACAGACTCGAGGGTCGTGGCGAACGGCGCGCTCGGTTCCACCAGGTAGCTCGCGGACAAGGTGACTGTCGTGCCGACGTCGGGGTCGACGACTCGGTACGTGGTCCCTTCGCTGTCGTCGGTGATGACCACGCGAGTCGAGCCAGAGGCTTGCACCCCGGCGAGGCCGCCCAAAACGAGTGGCTGGTACCGACTCGCCCACGCGGCCGCCCCTGCGAGCAGGAGGACGGTGGCCGTGACAGCAGCAAGGCCGACCCAGCGGTGTCGTCTCGACCTCCGGACCGACTCAGTGGGGGACGATCCAGAGCCGGTCGTCACCTCACGAACGTTCGATGGTGCACCTGACGTGGCCATGGGTCAGGGTGACACGGATGCGTGCCCGTGGGCGCAGGAAGGAGAGGATCTGGTCATGGGTCCCCAGGAGGTGGAGGCGGCGTTGGCTGATGCTCGCGCGCGGCTGCTGCACGACCTCGTGGCCACGTCGCTCGACCAGGCGGCGAGTGTCGACCTGCTCGACGACGCCTTGCACGAACGACGCGGTTGGGTCGACCACTGGCCGGCAGGAGCGGCCTTCCTGACCTGCCTCGTGGCCCAGGACCTGAAGGAGGGCCTGGCCGACAGCCGCGGGCGCTGGCCCCTGTGCCCGGTCGACGCCTCGCACGAGCTGCAGGTCGAGCCAGACCTCGGCGACGACCCGTACTGGGTCTGCGAGGAGTGTGCCGTCGCGGTCGCCCAGGTCGGCGACCTGTGAGCGACGGCGATCGGGCAGGGTAGAAGCATGCAGCTCGAGCGCCTCCTCTCACCCGGTTCGGTCGCCGTCGTCGGTGCCTCGACCCGGCCCGGGACGTACGGCAACCAGGCGGTGGCCAACCTGGTCGAGGCGCAGTTCCCTGGCCCGGTCTTCGGCGTCCACCCCACGAGCACGCAGCTGCACGGCGTTCCGTGCTTCCCGAGCTTGTCCGACCTGCCCGAGATCCCCGACGCCGTCGTCATCGCCACACCGGCAGCGACCGTTCCCGGGATCGTCGACGAAGCAGGTCGGCTCGGGTGTGGCGGCGCGGTGGTGTTCGCGGCCGGCTTTGCCGAAGTGGCTCACGGCCGGTCGCTGCAGACCGAGCTGCGTGAGACCGCACTGCGCCACCAGATCCCGGTGTGTGGCCCCAACGGCAACGGGCTGATCTCGTTGCACCGCAGGGCTCCCCTGTGGGGCGACGGCTACCACCTCAGCGAGGCAGGCCCCGTGGCGCTCGTCTCACAGAGCGGCAACGTGTCGGTCAACGCCCTGGGAAGCCGACGCGGTCTGATGCTTCACACCGTGATTTCCTGCGGCAACCAGGCCGTGCTCGACGCGGCCGACTACCTCGAGGCTCTGGCCGAGCTGGACGGCGTGAGGTCGGTCGCCTGCTACCTCGAGACCGACGGCGACGGTTCTCGGCTGGCCTCGGCCCTGGCCGCCTGCGCGGAGCGAGACATCGGCGTCGCCTTCCTGAAGTCCGGTCGCACCGAGCTGGGGGCATCGTCGGCGGCCGCGCACACCGGTGCCGTTGCGAGCGACGCACGAGTGCTGCGCGCACTCGTCGAGGAGGCCGGAGCCGCCTGGGTCGAGGAGCCGCACGAGCTGCTCGAGACGGCCAAGGCCATGGCCGTCGGCGTGCGACGCACGGGCGGCGTCGCCGTCGTCACGTGCTCCGGCGGTGACGCTGCGACGAGCGCCGACGTCGCTGAAGGCCTGTCGGTCGCACTTCCACCCTTGAGCTCGTCGACCGCGGCGAAGCTCACCGACCTCGTCCCCGATGCCGCGACCGTGGGAAACCCGCTCGACTACACAGCACTCATCTGGGGCGACATCGAGCTGATCGCAACGATCGTCGCGACCACGGCTGACGACGAGCACATCGGCCAGGTGCTGGCGTACTACGACGAGCCGCAGGACATGGACCGAGCCAGCGCCGATGCGTGGGCAGCGACCCTCGACGGCATCGTCGAAGGTGCTCGCAAGACCGACGCTGGGGTCGTCGTCTGCTCGACCCTCCCCGACCTGCTGCCCGAGGCCACGATCCATCGGCTGCACCGCGACGGCGTCCCTGCTGTCTGGGGCCTGCGCACCGGGCTGGTGGTGGCCTCAGGGCTGTGCCGCGACCCCGGCGACCCAACATGGCTGCGTCGGGTGGCTGCCGGTGCTGCACCGGTTGGGGCACCGGACCGGTGGCTGGCCGAGCACGAGGCCAAGCGGCTCCTTCGCGACGCGGGAGTCACCGTGCCCCAAGGCTCGGTCGTGTCCGACGCGGACGAGGCCACCGAGGTCGCCGCTGGTCTCGAGGGGCCGGTCGCGGTGAAGCTGACCAGCCCGTCGCTTCAGCACAAGACCGACATCGGAGCGATCGAGCTCGGGCTGCGGACTCCGGAGGAGGTCCGGCTGGCCGTCCTCCGTCTGCAAGGCATCCCCGGGCATGCCGCCACGCCACTGCTGGTCGAGCAGATGGCCCCCGCGGGGGTCGAGCTGCTCGTGGCTGCCCACCGCGACGGCGTCGTCCCTTGTCTGGTGGTGGCGCTGGGCGGGGTGTGGGTCGAGCTGCTCGACGACGCCGTCGTCCTGCCGCTGCCCACCTCCCCCGAGCGTGTCGAGCTAGCCCTGCGTGGACTGCGGGCCGCACCGTTGCTGACCGGAGCCCGAGGCCACGACCCGGTCGACCTGGCGGCACTGGCGACCCTTGCCTCGCGCGTCGGCGACGTCCTGCTGGAGCACGACCTCCAGCTCCTCGAGCTCAACCCGGTTCTCGCCACCGCGGACGGTGCGGTCGCCGTCGACGCTGTTGCGAGACGGACGGTGCAGCTACCCGGCTGAGCTGCTTCGCACGGTCTCGGTGACCGGAGTCGGTGTCGGAAGTCCGCCGTTGAGGTAGCCGTCGACCACCAGGTCGACGAAGGACTTCACGACGTACTCGGTGGAGGTCGACAGCGGCCCGGGCTCGAAGCCTCGCGTCGACACTCCGCGCTGCACGCTCTCGCACGCCGCCCAGTCCTGACGGTTGGTGAGGTCCCAGAAGTCCGAGGCGTAGGACGGGTCGAAGCCGTCGCGCTCCCAGGCCTGGGCCGGGAACAGCCACTGGCACTCGACCGCCGTCCGGTCCGGTGCCAGCGCCACCATCCGGTGGGTCATCGCGTAGTCGGGGTGGAGGCTGATCAGCAGGTTGGGGAAGACGTGGATGTAGACGATGTCGCGCAGGCGCTCGACGGGGAGCCCGGGAATCGGGACGCCGCCGGACCTGCCGTCGAGGGACATCGTCTCGGCCCCGTCGCGCAGCCACATCGTGCCGCCGAGCCAAAGGCCGTTGCCCACGACGTGCGTGCCGGAGTCCGGCGACGACACCTCGCACAGCTCGGGATGGATGCTCTCGCAGTGGAAGCACTCGTGGTAGTTCTCGACGATCAGCTTCCAGTTGGTCGCCAGCTCGTACTCGTGGCTGGCACCCACGCGCAGGTCGGCCAGGCCGTACGGGGCGACGACGTCGTCGAGGCCTCCGAGGTAGCCGTCGATCGGGGGGGCGTCTCCTGAGGTGTTGACGAAGACGAAGCCGTGCCACTCGACGGTCGGGAACGGCTTCAGGCCAAGCTGCGACCTGTCCGGGACGTCGTCGGCGTGGGTTGGGGGGACCCCGTACAGCTGACCCGAGGTGTCGTACACCCAGGCGTGGTACGGGCACCGGACGAAGGAACCCGACGCCGAGCTGCCGCACGGCATGAGCTCGTGGCCCCGGTGCCGGCAGGCGTTGGCGAACCCGCGCAGCACACCGTCGGCCCCACGGACCAGCACCAGCCCGTCACTACCCACTTGGAGCGCGCGACGCTGACCCGGTGCCGCCAAGCCGTCGGAGCGTCCTACGCACGCCCAGCCACCCTCGAAGAAGTGCTCCTGCTCCCAGCGCAGGACGTCGTCACCGACGTACGCAGCAGCGGGAAGCATCGAGCCGCTGCGCTGCGAGCACTCTCGAAGCTCGGCAGCGGACAGGCTCGTGACCGCGTCGGCGGGCGTCCCCGCAGTGGCGCTCACGCGGAGTTCCTGCGGCCACGCCGCTTGCGGTCGCGAAGCACCCGGTGGCTGGCCTGGAGTCCGGCGATACCGGTGACGCCGCCGCCGCCGTGGGTCGCTGACGACGACTGGTAGAGCCCAGCGATCGGCGTGGTGAAGTCGGCGTAGCCGGGCGCTGGACGCATGTGGAAGAGCTGGTCGACCGACAGCTCGCCGTGGGTCATGTTCCCTCCGATGAGGTGGTACTCGGTCTGCATCTCGTGCGGTCCGATGACTTGTCGGTGCAGGATCCGGTTCGTGAACCCTGGTGCCACTTGCTCGTACTGTGCGATGACGCGGTCGGCGTAGGCCTCGAGCTCGTCTGGCTCCGGGTCGTCGGCCCAGATATGAGGTACCCACTGGGTGAACATCGACATCACGTGGTGCCCCTCGGGGGCCAGGGACGAGTCGACGGTCGACGGGATGACACTGTCGCTGAACGGGTTCTGGGCGCCGCGGCCCTCGCGCGCGTCGATGAACGCGCGCTCGACGTAGTCCATCGTCGAGGAGATCTCGATCGCACCGGAGTAGACGACGTCGGCCAGGTCCGGGTCTGCACTGAACTCGGGCAGACCGTCGAGTGCAACGTTCACCTTGACCATGCCGCTGCGGCTTCGCCAGTGCTCGATGTCCGAGACGAACTCCTCGGGCAGCTCAGAACGGTCGATCTGGTCGAGGAAGGTGATCTTCGGGTGCGTCGCAGCGACGACCGAGTCGGCGTAGTACTCGGTGCCGTCCTCGAGGGCGACCCCGTACGCGCGGCCGTTGCGGATCAGGATCCGGGCGACCGGTGCGTTCACCTTGATCTGCGCCCCGAACGCCTGCGCGGAGTCGGCGATGGCTTGGGAGACCGCACCCATACCGCCGATGGGATAGCCCCACGACCCCATGGTCCCGGTCATCGAGCCTTCGCCGACGTCGCCGATGGAGTGGTGCATCATCACGTAGGCGGTGCCGGGCTCGTACGGCCCGGCCCAGGTCCCGATGATGCCGTTGACGCACATCAGCCCCTTGACCTCCGGGCTCTCGAACCACTCGTCGAGCAGGTCGGCGATGCTCATCGTGAACAGTCGGGTGACATCCGCCGAGCCGCGCACGTCGAGCTCTCGCATGCCCCAGGCGAGCTTGGCCTGCTCGAGCAGGTCGGTGGGTCGCCTGGAGCCGACCTTCGGCGGCTGCTGCAGCAGCAAGGGGTGCAGCTTGTCGGCGATGTTCTTCAGCCACGCTTCGTACTTCGGGAAGGCAGCGGCGTCCTTGCGGGAGAACGCACTCAGCTGGTCACGGTCGTGGTCGGCGTCCCCGCTCAACGTCAGGGACCGTTTGCCGTCGGGCAGAGGAAGGTAGCTCGGCCCCATCGGGATGACGTGGTAGCCGTAGCGCTTCAGCTGCAGGTCGTTGATGATCTCCTGCGGCATCAGGCTCATCACGTACGACAGCGAGGTCATCTTGTAGTCGGGGCCCCACGGGGTCTCGGTGGTCGCCGCCCCGCCGACCTTCCATCGGGCTTCGAGCACGAGAGGGCGCAGCCCCGCCTTCGCCAGGTAGGCGGCCGCCACCAGGCCGTTGTGCCCGCCGCCGACCACGATCGCGTCGTAGTGCTGGTTCACGCCGCTCACCCCATCAGGACTCGGGGCCCCCGGGGGCTTGTGCCCAGTCGGCCCGGTCGCCAGACTAACTGATTGACCAGTCAGTCTGGCAAGACTCGACCAAGGTCGCATTTCGGGAACAAGTGTGCGGAAGTCCGCTGAATGGCGAGACAGGAAGCCGTCGGAGCGGGCACGATGACCCGATCCCGTAGGGGCGAGGGCGGGAACCAGGTCTCGAGCAGGAGGGGCTCTTCCATGACCATGCATCCCAAGGCGCGAAGGTCGACACCGCAGCTCTCCGCGTTCGACCGGCGGGCGTTCCTGCGGGGCTCGTTGGCCGTCTCGGCTGGGGTTGCGGGCGCATCGCTTCTGGCCGGCTGCGGCAGCGGGTCGACGAGCGGCGGCACGGAACCAAGCGGCATCCCGATGGCTCGACCGACCAACCCCGTGACACTGCCGATCGCCAACGACAACCAGCCGATCGGCGACAACCTGCCGCCTGAGTCCGGAGGCGTGTTCAAGATCCTGAACTACGCCGACTACATGGCGCCTTCGGTGATGAAGCAGTTCGGTGACGCACACAACGTCCAGGTCGAGGTCACCCCGTACAACAACTACGACGAGATGCTGGCCAAGCTGCGTGCACCGAACGCCACCTTCGACGTGGTGTTCCCGGGACCGAGCGTGCTCAGCAAGATGGTCTACGGCAACCTGCTCCAACCGTTGAACAAGTCGTACGTGCCCAACATCGACAACGTGTGGACCGAGTACCAGAGCCCGTGGTACGACGTCAACGCCCAGTACACCGTTCCGTACACGATCTACACCACCGGCGTCGGCTACCGAGCCGACCGGGTCGACTCGGTCCCGGCCAACGGCTACGACCTGTTCTGGGACCCCGCGTACAACGGCAAGGTGTACCTGCTCGACGTCAAGGGCGAGGCCCTGGGCATGTCGTTGCTCCGCAACGACATCACCACCGACATCAACACCACCGACCCGGACCTGCTCAACCAGGCCAGCGCCAAGCTCACCGAGCTGATCAACCTGGTCAACGTCAAGCTGGGGATCCAGGACTACATCTACCTGCCGGACGGCACCGCCACGATCCACCAGGCCTGGTCCGGCGACATGATCGCGGCCCAGTACTACCTGCCCAAGGGCGTGAACGTCGATGTGCTCGCCTACTGGGTCCCGGACACCAACCGGGTCGTCGGCAACGACGTCATCGCGATCCCCAAGGGTGCCGAGAAGCCGGTGCTGGCCCACATGTTCATCGACAACATCCTCGACAACGAGGTGGCGCTGAAGAACTTCGGGTGGAACGGCTACCAGCCCCCACTGACCGCGATCACCGCCCAGTCACTCATCAAGGACGGCTACATCCCCGAGAACCTGATGTCTGCCGTCGTGCTGCCCAAGGACTTCAAGGACGGCATCAGCTTCTACGAGATCCCCGCAGCCGGAGAGGCGGTCTGGCAGAATGCCTGGGCCGATTTCAAGGCCGGTGCCTGACCCCAACGACGGCTTCGACCGCTCGACGCGGCGGCTCTGGCCGACCTTCGCTGCGCCAGGAACCATCTGGCTGATCTTGCTGTTCATCGTCCCGTTCTACGGGGTGATGGCCGTGGCCTTCGGCGGGGTCGACGTCATCTTCAACACCCCGCTCCCGGAGTGGAACCCGTTGAAGTGGCAGTTCGTCGTGTTCGACCGTGTCGTCCAGGACTCGCTGACCGGTTCGCTGCAGGCGGTGTGGTTCCGCACCTTCTGGTACGTCATGTGGGCCCTGGTCCTGTGCGTCGGGATCGGGTACCCCGTGGCGTACTACGTGGCACGCCTGGCGGGCAAGCGCCGGGGCCTGCTGCTCGCACTCATCCTGGCTCCGTGGTGGATCAACTACATCACCCGCATGCTGGGCTGGGTGAGCCTGCTCAAGGACGACGGGTACGTCAACCGGTTCCTCGAGGCAATCCACCTCACGAGCCAGCCGGTCCCCTTCCTGGGTGGCTACGGCATAACCGTGATCTTCGCCCTCGCCTACGGGTACCTCCCGTTCTTCATCATCCCGCTGTACGCGTCGCTCGACCGGATCGACCAAGGCCTGCTGGAGGCGTCCCGCGACCTGGGCGTGGGCATGGTGCGCACGTTCCTGCACGTCACGCTTCCGCTGTCGCGGATGGGCTTGATCACCGCACTGGTCATCACGGCGCTTCCGATGGCCGGTGACTACTACACGAACACCCTGGTGTCCGGGTCGCCCAAGACGAACATGATCGGCAACCAGATCGAGTTCTTCCTCCTCGAAGGGCCGCAGAAGGACGTCGGCGCGGTACTCGTCCTGCTGCTGTCGTTCCTGCTGCTCTTCTTCATGGCCTACTACCTGGTCCTGACCCAGCGCGCCAGCAGGGAGGCCCGATGAGCAGCTCCATCGACGCTGTCGGGGCGTCGCACACCTTCGACGAGAAGCCGACGAGAAGCCGTCCGTGGAACAACCCGTGGCGCAGGCCCTGGACTCTGGCCACCATCACCTGGGTCTACATCCTCTGGTCCCTGGTGCCGGTCCTGGTCGCGGTCGGGTTCTCGTTCAACGACGGGCGGTCGCGCAGCTCGTGGCAGGGCTTCTCGTTCAAGTGGTACTACGGCGACGAGTTCTCGTCGGTCTGGGCCGACGAGAGCCTCCACCTGGCGCTGAAGAACAGCATCGTGCTCGCGGTGCTCACCGTCATCATCGCCGTGCCGCTCGGCGTCCTGCTCGCTCTGGGACTCACCCGTTGGCGGTCCAAGACCAGTGCGACGGCCAACGGCATCTCGTTGGTGCCTCTGGTCACTCCCGAGATTGTGCTCGGGGCCGCGCTGTACCTGGTGTTCGTCAACCTGTACCAGAACTGGGTCAGCCTGGGCATGCGGGCGATGGTTCTGGGACACGTGACCTTCTCGATCTCGTTCGTCCTGGTCATCGTCCGCTCGCGCCTGGTCAGCATCGGCACCGAGTTCGAGACGGCGGCCCGCGACCTGGGTGCGACGTCGATCCAGGCAATGCGTTCAGTCCTGCTGCCCATGCTGACACCGGCGATCTTCGCCTCGGCCGCGATCACCTTCGCCGGGTCGCTCGACGACTTCGTGGTCAGCAGCTTCGTCTACGGCGACGCCACCAACATCACCGTGCCGATCAAGCTGTACAGCGCCGTGAAGGCGTCACCGACGCCAGCTCTCAACGCACTCGCGACGCTCCTGCTCGTCGGGTCGAGCCTGGCTCTGCTCGCCGCCTACCTCGTCCTGCGCGGCCGCGGTTCCGGCGGCAGCGGTCAGGCCCTCAACTCGCTGGCAGCGATCGAGTCCTGACCTACCCTCCACCCGTCGCCGAGACGCTCGTCAGGACGCAACGTCCGCGACGACCGGCCATGGACGGTGGGACTCCAGCGCGCTCCCGACCCGGAAGACGCTGGCGTCGCAGTAGCTGCGACCGACGATCTGAAGTCCGATCGGAACCCCGGTGGACCCACGTCCCGCAGGGACGGTCAGCACCGGGCACCGACTCGTGATGTTGAACGCCTCGGTGAGGTGGATGTCATGGAAGCTGTCCCGCTGCACACCCTCGACGGTGAGGGGAGTCTGGGTGTAGTCGACCCCGGCCTCCAGGGCGGGGATGCACAGGGCAGGACACAGCACGATCTCGTGCTCGACCAGCAGCCGGTCGATCCTCTCGGCGAGAGCTGCCTCGAGCTGGCGTCCCTCGAAGAAGGCTGCCGGCGAGCGGGCCTCGTCGAGCTCGCGCAGCCAGGCCAGGACGTAGGGGTTGACCTCCGCCTCGCGTCCGGCTATCTCGAGCTCGAGCATGACGCCGAACAGCGCGGCGTTGTGCGCAAGGCTCGCCTTGCGGACGGCCTCGCGTTCGATGGTCACGTCGACCTCCGTGACGATCGCGCCGAGCTCCTCGAGTGCTTCGGCCGCTGACCTCGTGGTCGCGGCCACCTCCGCGGTCACGGGCCAGTCGCCCAGGTCGACCGACAAGGCGATGCGCATGCCGCGGACGTCCGGGTCGGGCGCGCCGATCTGCACGGGGTCGCGCAGCGAGAAGTGGTCACGCGGGTGCGCACCTGACACCAGCTCGGTGACCAGCGCGCAGTCGGCCACGGACCGCGCCATCGGGCCGACACGGCTCCAGTCGTCGCGGCCCCACGCGCCCGCGACCGGGATGCGACCGCTCGGAGGCATGTACCCGACGACGCCGCAGCAGGACGCCGGCACGCGGATGGACCCTCCGATGTCCGAGCCTGTCGCAAGGGGCGTCATGCCGGCCGCGAGGGCAGCAGCGGAGCCGCCGCTCGACCCTCCGACGTCGAAGTCGAGGTTCCACGGGTTGCGAGTCACGCCCCACATTCGCGAGTGGGTCCAAAACGGCACCGAGAACTCCGGGGTGAGCCCGCGTGCGTGGATGATCGCCCCTGCTGCCAGGAGCCGTTCGACGAACGGGTCACTGTCCTCGCTGACGGCGTCGGACCACAGCAGCGACCCGTTGGTGCTCCGTCGTCCCGCCACCTCGGTCTCGTCCTTGACCACGACGGGAAGACCTTCCAGGGGCCCGAGATCGCCGACCTGCCTGGCGTAGCGCTGGGTTGCGACCACTGCAGCAGCCATCGCTTCGTTGCGGTACTGGTCGCCGAGGGCGTTGACCTGGGGCTGGGTGGCGTCGATGGTCTCCCCGACCAGCGTGAGGTACTCCACCGGTGTGAGCTCGCGGCTGCGAAAGGCTCGCAGCACCCGGACGGCGGGCCACCGGGTCGGATCGGTCACAGGGACAACCCTCCCGGGCCGCTGGGTCTGGTGAGGCTGCCGCTTGGTCAGACGGCCGCGGTGACGGGCTCGGCAGCACTCTCGCGCACAAGAACCCGCAGGGCGTCCGGGTGGAACCCCACGTGGACGGGGGTTCCCGACTCGAGGTCGCGCGCGCCGTCCTCGTTCATGAGCAGCGCCTGGACGGCCGGGCCGTGCGGAAGTCGGACTCGGACCTGGGTCGTCGGTCCGATGTAGACGACGGTGTCGACGATCCCCGGGATGCTGGCCATCGACCCGAGCGAGTCGAGCTTGTCGGACGGAGCTACCCGCACCCGCTCGGGACGGATGACGGCGCGTGCATCACCACCGATGATGTCGTCGGGGACCGAAGCCTCCATCTTGTGCCCGCCCAGGGTCACGAAGCGGGTGCCGGACCCGGTTGGCGCACCGACCTCGACGTCCATCACGTTGGCGGCACCGAGGAAGTCGGCGACGAACTCGGTCTGAGGTGCCTCGTACACCTCGCGGGGGGTACCGAACTGCGACACCAGGCCGAAGTTCATGACGGCGAGCCGGTCGGACATCTCGAGGGCTTCCTCCTGGTCGTGCGTGACGAGGAGGAAGGTGATGCCGACATCGCGGTGCACGCTGGTCAGCTCGGTGCGAAGCTCTTTGCGGAGCTTGGCGTCGAGGGCGCCCAACGGTTCGTCCAGCAGGAGCACCCGCGGGTTCAGGACGAGGGCCCGGGCCAGGGCCACGCGCTGCTGCTGGCCGCCGGACATCTGGGTGGGTCGCCGCTCGGCCAGCTCGCTGAGCCGCACCTGGGCCAGGGCTGCGGCCACCATCGACGTGCGCTGCTCCTTGGACAGCCCCTTGACCCACCGAAGCCCGTAACCGACGTTCTCCTGGACGCTCAGGTGGGGGAACAGCGCGTAGTTCTGGAAGACGGTGTTGACCGGCCGCTTGTTGGGCGGAGTCTGCGAGAGGTCCTTGCCGTCGAGTCTGATCTCGCCATCGGTGGGGCGTTCGAACCCGGCGATCATCCGCAGGGTCGTGGTCTTGCCGCAGCCGGACGGACCCAGCAGGGAGAAGAACTCACCCGCGGGGATCTCCAGGTCGATCCCGTCGACGGCCACGACACCGTCGAACTCCTTGCGCAGACCGACGAGGTCGATGGCACCGCCGGCGCGAGCGACGGGGGTAGGTGAAGTCTGGGAAGTCATTGGGGCATTGTAGGGACGAGTTCGGCATGCGCGAGGCCCGTTGACTGAACAATCAGTAAGTTCTCGCTAGGCTCGACGTCGTGACGTCCCTCACCCGAGCCGACCAGGTGGCGGCCCGACGCGCGGAGCTGCTCGAGGCGGCCCACCGGGTCGTTCTCGAGCGCGGGCTGGCCAACACCCGGGTCGCCGACGTCGCCCAGGCAACCGACGTCTCCGGCGGCCTGATCCACTACCACTTCGCCACCAAGGACATCCTGCTCACCGAGATGATGAGAGCCGCAGCGGCGGCGGACATCAAGCGGGCCCGACAGATCGCCTCGGGCCGCGGGACGGCGCTCGAGCGGCTCGACAAGGTGCTGCGCCACTACATGCCGGCGACCGGTGACGACCAGAGCTGGCTGCTGTGGATCGACGGCTGGGGTGCCGCCCTGCGCAACCCGGCCATCGCAGCGATCTCCGAGGAGCTCGACACGGCGTGGGTCGACGTCGTCGAGTCGGTGATCCGCGACGGGCAGGCCAGTGGTGAGTTCACGTGCGACGACCCGGCCGCAGCCGCGATCCGGCTCGCGGCGCTGCTCGACGGGCTCGGAGTCCGCTACACGCTGGCTCGCTCGGTGTCGCGCAAGCAGCTTCTCGAGCATGCGCGCAAGGCGGCCATCCTCGAGCTCGGCCTTGCCCGTGACGCCTTCGCCAACAGCGCGAAGCGCCTGTGACCGACCCGCATCCAGTCCAAGGAGCTGAAGACGCGTGATCGCAGCCCGTGCGACCTCGTTCAACCCCGAGCACCCAGCCCAGGGCCTCACGGTCGGTGAGACTCCGGAGCCGGTCGCTCCCGACGGGTGGGTCACGGTGACCGTCACCGCTGCGTCGTTGAACCACCACGACGTGTGGTCGTTGAAGGGCGTTGGCCTGCGCGAGGACCAGCTCCCCATCACCTTGGGCACCGATGCCGCCGCGGTCGACGACGACGGTCACGAGTACGTCGTCCATGCGGTCATCGGCGACCCCGCCGCCGGCAACGGCGACGAGACGTTCGACCCCAAGCGGTCGCTGCTGAGCGAGCGCTACGACGGCACCCTCGCACAGCGGGTCACCGTTCCGGCCCGCAACCTCGTGGCCAAACCGGCCCAGCTGTCCGCCGCCGAGGCTGCGTGCGTGCCCACAGCCTGGTTGACCGCCTACCGCATGCTGACGACCCGCGGGCAGGTCAAGTCCGGTGAGACCGTGCTCGTCCAGGGTGCCGGTGGGGGCGTGAGCACCGCACTGGTGGTCCTCGGCCAGGCCATGGGCGCCCGCGTCTGGGTGACGTCGCGGGACGAGGCGCGTCGCGAGCATGCTCTCGCGCTCGGCGCCGAGGCGGCCTTCGAGTCCGGCGCACGCCTTCCCGAGCGCGTCGACGCCGTCATGGAGTCGGTGGGCGAGGCCACGTGGGCACACTCGCTGCGGGCACTGCGCCCAGGAGGGCGGGTCGTGGTGTGCGGGGCGACCAGTGGCGCCGCACCCTCGGCCGACCTGAACCGGGTCTTCTTCCTGCAGCTGTCGGTGATCGGCTCGACCATGGGCACCCGTGACGAGCTCGAGGCCGTGCTCTCGATGATGGTCGACACCGGGCTGCGGCCGCAGATCGACTCGACCTACGCACTGAGCGACGCACGCTCGGCCATCGAGCACCTGGCGTCGGGGGCCGCGTTCGGCAAGATCGTCGTCGTCCCGTAGGACCATGGACGAACACGCAGTCGTCGAAGCAGCCCGGCTTCGCGCCCGCTACCGCGAGCCGCACCGTCACTACCACGACCTTCGTCACGTGGAGTCGGTGCTCGCCATGGTCGACGAGCTGGCCGACTCGCAGGCGCTGTCCGACGACGACCGTTGCGTCGTCAGGCTTGCCGCTTGGTTCCACGACGCCGTCTACGACCCGCGGGCCTCGGACAACGAGCACCGGAGCGCCGAGCTGGCGCGCCAGACGCTGTCGGGCGTCGGCGCGGCCACCGAAGCTGCCGACGAGGTGGCCAGGCTCGTGATCGTCACCACCGAGCACGTCGTGGAGGCCGGCGACGTCCGGGCTGCGGTTCTCTGCGACGCAGATCTGTCGATCCTGGGCAGCGCCGCTGACCGGTACGCCGACTACGTGCGGGGTGTCCGAGCGGAGTATGCGTTCGTCGACGACGCTGGGTTTCGCAAGGGCCGGGCCGCGGTGCTGCGACGTCTGCTGGCCCGTGAGCACGTGTTCGCGACCTCCGACGCCCGACAGCGCTGGGAGCAGGCGGCACGCGTGCAGGTCGCTCATGAGATCTCCCTCCTGGAGACGGTCCCCTCGACGAGGTCGAACGAAGGCGAGGCCGCAGCGCGGGCAGTCGGGACGAGCGACCCTGGCCCGTAGCCGCCGGCCATCTGAGACTGGGAGTGGACGAAAGCGTTCCTCGGCGATCAGCAACCGGGCCAGCCTCGTCCCTGGAGGTGTGCCATGGCCACTGTGCCGGCGATCCGCACGGAAGGCCTCACCAAGCTCTACGGCAAGGTCGTCGCGCTCGACCACCTCGACCTCGAGGTGCGACCGGGAGAGATCTTCGGCTTCCTCGGACCCAACGGAGCAGGCAAGTCGACCACGGTGAAGCTGCTGCTGGGGCTGCTGCGCCCGACCAGCGGACAGGCCTGGCTGGCTGGCGTGCCCGTGTCCGACGTCGAGCAGGCGCACCGGTCGGTGGGCTGCGTCCCCGGTGATGTCGCGCTCTGGCCGCAGCTGACGGGGGCGGAGACCCTAGAGCTGCTGGGCAACCTGTCCGGCAATGTGGACACCGCGTTCCGCGATGAGCTGTGTGACCGGTTCGACCTGGATCCGAGCCGTCGCATCCGCTCGTACTCCAAGGGGAACCGCCAGAAGGTGTCGCTGGTCGCCGCGTTCATGACCCGGCCCGACATCTTGCTGCTCGACGAGCCGACGGTTGGACTCGACCCGCTGATGGAAGCAGAGTTCCAGGCCCTGGCGAGAGAGGCTTCGGCCCGCGGGCAGACCGTGTTCTTGTCTTCACACCTGCTCGACGAGGTCGAGGACGTGTGCGATCGCGTCGGCATCCTGCGTTCCGGTGTGCTCGTCGAGGTCGCGACGCTCGATGACCTTCGCCGACTGACCACCACGATCTTCGAGGCAGAGCTGGACGGTCCGGTGCCGTCGTTCGCCGACCTGCCCGATGTCGTCGCGGTCGAACCGATGGACGGTGGGGTCCGTCTGACCGTTGCCGGCGCACCGGGCGAGGTCCTGACCCGGTTGAACTCCGCCGGCCTCAGCCGGCTGCACGCCCACGCGCCCACGCTGGAGCAGATCTTCATCACCTACTACGAGACCAGCTCGTCGCAGCGACAGGCAGTCGCTGCGGCGCACGGCACCGCCCGCGGTCCGGCACAAAGCAGGGGTGAGCCGTCATGACGAGGGTCGCCGACGTCCCTGTCTCGGTGGCGACCACCGCTGGGGCAGCTGGACCTGACGCGCCGGTCACCGACCACCGCGCTGCGGGTCGCCCCCGGCGTGCCGTCGCCCGGTTGTGGGTCCGGCTGACCCGGCGCGGTGCTCTGCTGATGGCGTTGGCCATCGCCGCCTACGTCGTCCTCGAGGTCGCCAGCTACCGAGCCGCCTACCCCAACGGGGTCTCCCCCCTGCAGTTCGAGCTGTTCACGGACAACCCGGTCTCGCGGATGATGCAAGGCGTCCCGGCGGGTCTGGGCACGGCCGGTGGCTTCACAGTCTGGGACGGCGGCTGGTTCATGCAGCTGATCGTCTGCGTCTGGGCGCTGCTCACGACGACCCGGCTGTTGCGCGGCGAGGAGGACGCCGAGCGCTCCGACTTGCTGCTGGCTGGGCCGGTTCGGGCTCGCTACCACACGGCGTCCGCACTCGCTGTGGTCGCAGGGTCGGTGGTGCTCGTCGGCGCGGCCGCCGCGTCGGCGCTCGCCTTCTCGGGACAGGGCGTCCGCGGTGCGGTGCTGTTCGGCGTCGGGCTGGCCGGCGTGAGCGCGACCGTCGCAGGGATCGCGGCCGTCATGTGCCAGCTGGTCGACGTCCGCCGTCGTGCGGCCGGCTTCACCGCCATCGCCCTGGCCGCTGCCTACGTGCTGCGGATGTTTGCCAACAGCACCGACGGGCGGCTGTGGGCCCGGTGGACCTCTCCGCTGGCGTGGATGGACGCACTGGCACCCTACGGCGAGCCCAACCTGCTCGTACTGATCCCGCTCGTCGTCGTTCCGGTGCTTCTTGCCGCTGTTGCCGTGACGCTGCGCTCCAGGCGCGACCTGGGTGGCGCGCTGCTCGTGACCGAGGCGGGGCGGGACCCGAACCTGCGCCTGCTCGGCAGCCCGATCGCCTTTGCCTGGCGGAGCAACCGCGCTGTGCTGCTGGCCTGGGCCTTCGGCCTGGCGGTCCTTGCCGGGGTGGAGGGCGCACTGGTCAGCACCATGATGGACTGGCTCGCCAAGGACCAGGACTACCAACGGCTGTTCGAGCAGCTGGGCTACGACCAGGCCCTCACCACGCTGGGGTTCGTCGCCGTCATGGCTCAGATGTTCGGCTTGGCGATCGTCTTGTACTTCGTCTGGCGCCTGGGTGCCGCGCGCGCTGAGGAGGAGACCGGACGGGCCGAGGTGCTGCTGTCGCGTCCGGTGTCCCGGTTGCGCTGGCTCGGAGGGCATGCCGCGCTCGCAGCCGCTGGTGCAGTGTTGCTTCTGGTGCTTGGGGGGACAGCCTTCTGGCTGGGGTGTGTGACCTCCGGATTCCACGACGTGGCCTGGACCGACTCGATGCGAGCGATGCTCAACTGCCTGCCGGTCGTGGTGCTGGTCGGCGGGGTCACGGTGTTGGCCTTCGGACTCGTCCCGCGCCTCACCGTCGCGCTCCCGGTGACCCTGACGGTGGTCGGCTACCTCGTGACCATGCTGGGCCCGCCTCTCTCGTGGCCGTCCTGGCTGCTCGACCTCTCGCCGTTCACGCACCTGGCCTGGGTGCCCATGGTTCCGTGGGCCGCCACCTCGGGAACCGTCATGACGGCCCTCGGGCTGGCCCTGGGCGCAGTCGGACTGCTCGCCTTCCGCCGACGTGATGTCGTCGGCGGCTAACGCCTCGGCGGCCGGCAGAGCCTCGGCGTCTGTGGGCCGCCTACCGGAGGAAGGGTGAGGTCATGGAGTACCACGTGGAACGGGTCGAGCTGGAAGAGCAGCCGACGGCAGTCGTGCGCGGGGTCGTGCCGGAGGAAGGCATCGCGGAGTTCCTCGGCGGGGTGTTCGGCGAGGTGATGGGTGTCATAGCGGCGCAGGGCCTGCACGTGGTTGGCATGCCCTTGGGGTGCTACGTGCCGACCGCCGACGGGATCGAGGTCGAGGCTGGCTTCCCGACCAGTGCGCCGGTGGCACCAACCGGCCGCGTCTTCGCCTCGATCATCCCCGCTGGTCCCGCCGTCCAGGTGCTTCACCAGGGCCCGTACAGCACGGTCACATCGGCCTACGAAGCGGCGCAGCACTGGCTGGCTGAGAACAGGTGCCAGGCCACTGGCCCCCCGTGGGAGGCGTACCTCGACGGACCGGAGGTGGCCGAGCCCCGAACCCTCGTCTACGTGCCGTGCGCCGAGCTGACCCCGCAGTGAGCGCCCACCGGCAAGGCGTCTCTGCCCGTGGCTCGGTCAGGCTTCGGGGGTGGGAGGACGGCGCTTGGCGCTGCGGGGACGACGCCGGCGCAGTCCAGCGGCGTGCAGCGCAGCCACAAGCTCTCGGGAAGTGACCGCCAGCGCCCCGGCCGCGACGATGTCGTCGCGACGCTCGACCGGGACGTCGTAGTGGTCACCGTCGAAACCGCGCTCCGGAATGCCGATCAGGCGGGCGAAGGCGTGCAGCTCGGCGAAGGACAAGTTGCTCGCCAGGTGGCACCACAGTCGGCCGTGCTCAGGGACCTGGGCATCGTCGATGAGGATGGCCATCCCCGCAGCATGTCAGGGCCTGGGCTGGCCGCCGCTACCCTGCAGCGATGACGAGCCAGCGAACCGCGCTCGGCGGCAGCGCCGCCCCTCTGGACGCCGCACTGGGCCTGACCCGTGGGCCCGACGACGGCGACTGGGCCGTTCTCCTGCTGCAGCCGACCGACATCGCCGTGGGCGCCACCGATCCGGTGACGTACCTGCACGGCGGCGTGCTGGCCACCTGCGTCGACACCGCGGCCTGGGAAGCGCTGGTGCGCGACCACGACGGCAGCTGGGTCGTCTCCGACCTGCGCCTGGACTTTCTGCGACTGGCTCGGCGGGAGCCGCACCTGGTGCTCGCAGTCGTGCGCAAGGCCGGCCGCAGGCAGGCGGTGGCCGACGTCGAGATCCGCGCGCAGGGCGACCCGGCGCGGGTGGTGGCACTGGGTCGCGCGACGCTGACTCGCACCGATGCGACCTGAACCAGCC
>JBAPUB010000207.1:0-8958 GCA_049282455.1 Actinomycetes bacterium | reverse complement strand
GCCCTGGCGCCTTCATGGAGCCCACGGTGCTGACCGACGTCACTCCCGAGATGCGCGCGTACCGCGAGGAGCTGTTCGGTCCGGTCGCGGTGGTCTACCGCGTCCCAGACGCAGACGCAGCCGTCGCTTTGGCCAACGACACTCCGTACGGGCTCGGTGGCGTCGTCTACAGCACGGACCAGACCGTGGCGATGGACGTCGCGAACCGACTCGACACGGGCATGGTGTGGATCAACGAGCCGCAGGGAGGGGGCCCGGAGCTGCCGTTCGGGGGGACCAAGCGATCCGGAGTCGGACGAGAGCTCGGCCCCTTCGGGATCGACGAGTTCGTCAACAGGAAGCTCATCCACGTTCCCGCCGACAGCTAGTAGCACAGCCCTGGCGTGACCGACCTGTTGCCGCCGCGGCGCACCTGGGTCTCGTGCGACGATGGCGTCATGTCGGGATCCTCGAGGACCACCCAAGCAGGAGCTTCCGGGGGCGGAGCTGTCTACGGTCTCGGACTCATCGGCGCCGCTGTCTTCTACTGGCAGCACGCCGACGGCCTCTGGGGCCATCTGTGGGCGTTGGTCGAGGCCGTCCTGTGGCCCGCGTTCGTCGTCTACGACCTCCTGGCCCACCTGTCGTGACCTGCGCGGTGCGGCGACACTAGGAGTCCCGCACGGCAGACTGGCCAACCATGCGCGTTCGTGTCGTCGTCCTCATCTACCTCGCCCTGTTCGTCGGCGAGCTGTCGTGGTCGGGCGTCACCCCGCTCATCCCGACGTACATCGCCCAGTACGACCTCACTGACTTCGAGGGTGGGCTGGTCCTGTCGGTGGCCAGCCTCGGCATCCTCCTGGCGTCGCTGCCGGCCGGCGCTGTCACCCGCAGGGCCAGCCCGCGCGCTCTGATGCTCACTTCGATGGCTGTCATCTCGGTCGCCGGACTGGCGGTGGGTGTGGCCCCTGGCTACCCGGCGATCATCGCCGCGCGCTTCGTCTTCGGTCTCGGCTTCGGACTGCTGTGGCTGTCGATGGCCGCCTGGCTCGACGACGCCTCCGGCCCCCACAGCGCGAGGGTCCTGGCGCTGAGCACAGCAGTCGTCGGGGTCAGCGCCACACTCGGACCTGCCTATGCCGGCTGGGTCGCCCAGCACTTGGGACTGAGTGCTCCCTTCGTGGGACTCGCGCTGGTCACGGCCCTCCTGTTCCTCCTGCTGCTTCTCGACCGTTCGGGAACGGGCCTGCGCAAGGACCCGGCCCCACCGGTGCGCGACCTCGCTCATGCCATCCGGTCCGACGCCGGGCTGCTGACCATGCTTCTGCTGACCACGGCACTGGCGGTGGTCTGGATGACCGCCGACCTGCTCGTGCCTCTGCGGCTCGACCTCGGCGGCTACAACGTCGCGGCCATCGGGTTCGCCTTCTCGTTGTCGTCACTGGTGTTCGTTGGTTCGAGTGCGGTCACCGCGCGTGGAGCTGACCGCTGGGCACGTCCTGGGATCGCCGCGACCGCGACGCTGGGGCTCGCGGTGTGCACCGCGCTGCCGGCGCTCCTGGTCGGCGTGCCGGTCACGCTGGTGTTCCTGTTCGGCGCCAGCGTGGCCACGGGCGTGATCGGGGCCCTGACCTTCCCCTTCGGCCTGCAGGCAGTCGGGCGGGGGGCCGTCACCGTCGCGGTGATGACGGCTCTGGCCAACATCATCTGGGCGCTGTCGGGGATGGTCGGACCGACAGTCGGCGGTGCCTTCGCCGAGTGGGCGGGGGACCAGGCGGCCTTCGCCGTGCTTGCTGCCGTCTGCGGCGTGGTCACGGTCGTGGTGTGGAACCAGGCCAGGACCGAGGTCAGGAAGTAGTGCTGGTCTCGGTGTCCTCCGGGATGAGCCGGAACACAGGGATCTGACGGACGTCGGAGGTTCGTCGGGCGTAGCCGTCGAACCAGTGCCAGACGCCGGTCAGCCTCGCGTACCCACGAGCCCGCTCGCCGTCGTCGGTGATCTCACTGACCGCGACGGGCAGTGTCTGACCGTCGACCTCGAGGTGGCCGTGCTTCACGGCCCGCGCGTTGAGAACCCAAGCCGGCACCCTCGACTGCCCGGCGTTGGAGCCGGCCACCAGCCAGGGGGAGCCCGGTTGGTCGTGCTCGCGGACGGCAAGCAGGGGGACCGTCCGATCGACTCCGGAGCGACGTCCGGGGAGGGAGAGCCAGACCACGACGGCGCCCCCGGGGAACCTGCGGCCCAAGCGGCCGCCCGACGCGGAGTGGAGCAGCCGATGGGCCCAGGTCGTGGTCCCGAGGACCACGGCCATCGCCTGGTCGTAGCCGCGACCGCCCATGGCCCGCATCGTGCCAGGCCTCGGTAGACTGCCCGTGCTTCCCGCCGCACGATCTACCCCTTCGAACTGGGAGACCTTCGTGGCTCGCGTCGTCGTCGACGTCATGCTCAAGCCCGAGATCCTCGACCCCCAGGGTCAGGCCGTCCAGGGTGCTCTGGCCCGTCTTGGGGTGAGCGGGGTCACGAACGTTCGGCAGGGCAAGCGGTTCGAGATCGACTTCGACGGCCCGCCGGACGAGGCCACCGTCCAGGAGATCGCTGCCACGCTGCTGGCCAACACCGTCATCGAGGACTTCGCGGTCACCTTTGAGGACGCCGGATGACCGCACGCATCGGCGTCGTCACGTTTCCCGGCTCACTCGACGACCGTGACGCGCAGCGGGCAGTTCGAGTGGCTGGAGCCGAGGCCGTCCCGCTCTGGCATGGCGACGCAGACCTGCGAGGAGTCGACGCCGTCGTCCTGCCGGGAGGCTTCTCCTACGGCGACTACCTGCGGTGCGGAGCCATCGCACGCTTTGCGCCCGTCATGGAGACCGTCATCGAAGGCGCCCGCGGTGGACTTCCGGTCCTCGGGATCTGCAACGGGTTCCAGATCCTGTGCGAGTCGCACCTGCTCCCCGGTGCCCTGATCCGAAACGACGTCCGACGCTTCGTGTGCCGCGACCAGTGGCTGAGGATCGAGAACAGCGACTCCGCGTGGACGTCCCGGTACGAGGTCGGCCAGGAGATCCTCGTCCCGCTGAAGAACGGCGAGGGAGGTTATGTCGCCGACGCGGCGACCCTCGACCGTCTCGAAGGTGAGGGGCGAGTAGTCGCTCGCTACCTTCGGGACAACCCCAACGGCTCGTACCGCAATATTGCCGGGATCGCCAACGACCGCGGCAACGTCGTCGGACTCATGCCGCACCCCGAGCATGCGGTCGAACCCCTCACCGGTCCGACCACCGACGGCCTCGGGTTCTTCGCGTCGCTCGTGCAAGGGCTGGTGAGCGCATGAGCCTCCACGCGGCCGACACCGTCAAGCACGCCGAGTCGACCCCCGAAGCCGAGCAGCCCTTCGGTGAGCTAGGTCTCAAGGGCGACGAGTACGACCAGATCCGTCAGATCCTCGGGCGACGTCCGACGTCGGCTGAGCTCGCGATGTACTCGGTGATGTGGAGCGAGCACTGCTCGTACAAGTCGAGCAAGGTGCACCTCAGACAGTTCGGCGAGAAAGCCCCCGCTGAGGCGAAGGACATCCTCCTCGTGGGCATCGGTGAGAACGCCGGCGTTGTCGACATCGGCCACGGGCTCGCTGTGACCTTCAAGATCGAGAGCCACAACCACCCGTCCTACGTCGAGCCGTACCAGGGTGCTGCGACCGGCGTCGGTGGCATCGTCCGCGACATCCTGTCCATGGGTGCCCGCCCGGTCGCCGTCATGGATCCGCTGAGGTTCGGTGCCGCCGACGCGCCCGACACCGCGCGAGTCCTCCCGGGAGTGGTGGCGGGAATCGGCGGGTACGGCAACTGCCTGGGCTTGCCGAACATCGGTGGCGAGGTCGTGTTCGACGACACCTACGTCGGCAACCCCCTGGTCAACGCCCTCTGCGTCGGAGTCATGACGCACGACCGCATCCAGACGGCACACGCGTCGGGAGTCGGGAACCTCGTGATCTTGTTCGGTGCTCGTACCGGCGGTGACGGCATCGGCGGTGTCAGCGTCCTCGCGTCGGAGACCTTCGACGACGGCGGGCCGAGCAAGCGCCCCAGTGTGCAGGTCGGGGACCCGTTCGCCGAGAAGGTGCTGATCGAGGCCTGCCAGGAGCTGTTCGCCGGACAGCTCGTGGCCGGGATCCAGGACCTCGGCGGCGCAGGCATTTCGTGTGCGACGTCCGAGCTGGCCAGCAACGGCGACGGCGGCATGCACGTGTGGCTTGATCGGGTGCCGCTGCGCGACCACACGCTCGCCCCCGAAGAGATCCTGATGAGCGAGTCGCAGGAGCGCATGTGCGCCGTGGTCGAGCCGGCCAAGCTGACCGGCTTCCTCGCTGTCTGCGAGAAGTGGGACGTCGAGGCGTCGGTGATCGGCGAGGTCGTCGAGGGTGGACGCCTGACGATCGACTGGCACGGCGAGCGCATCGTCGACGTGCCACCCCGCACAGTGGCTCACGAGGGTCCCGTGTACCACCGGCCTCTGCACAGGCCCGTCGACCAGGACGCGCTCGAGGCCGACGAGCCGACAGGCGACCGTTTGCTGCGGCCCTCGACACCGGATGAGCTGCGGGACACGGTGCTGCGTCTGGTCGCCTCTCCCAACCTGGCGTCGAAGGCGTGGGTCACCGACCAGTACGACCGCTACGTGCTCGGCAACACGGTGCTGGCCCAGCCCGAGGACTCCGGCGTGGTTCGGCTCGACGAGGAGTCTGGGCTCGGCGTTGCCGTCTCGACCGACGGCAACGGCCGGTGGTGCCGCCTCGACCCTTACGTGGGTGCGCAGCTCGTTCTTGCTGAGGCGTACCGGAACGTCGCGACAACAGGGGCGCGTCCGCTGGCTGTGACCGACTGCCTGAACTTCGGCTCCCCCGAGGACCCGGCCGTCATGTGGCAGTTCGCCGAGGCAGTCCGCGGTCTGGCCGACGGGTGTCTCGAGCTGGGCACGCCGGTCACGGGTGGGAACGTGAGCTTCTACAACCAGACCGCTGAGACGGCGATCCTTCCGACGCCGGTCGTCGGGGTGCTCGGAGTCATCGACGACGTCGAGCGCCGCACGCCCATGGCGTTCGTCGACGACGGCGACATCGTGTTACTCGTCGGTGACACCCGTGATGAGCTCGGTGGCAGCGAGTGGGCCCATGTCGTGCACGGCCACCTCGGTGGGCGGCCACCGGTCGTCGACCTCCGCCGTGAGCGGTTGCTGGCCGACATCCTCGTGGCAGGCTCGCGGGACGGGATGCTGAGCTCGGCCCACGACGTGTCTGCCGGCGGTCTCATCCAGACGCTGGTCGAGATGGCCTTGAGGTCAGGCAAGGGAGCCCGTGTCTTCCTCCCCGACGACCTCGAACCCTTCGTCGCACTGTTCAGCGAGTCCTCAGGTCGCGTGGTCGTGACGGTGCCCCGGTCCGAGGAGGTGCGGTTCACCGACATGTGCACGGCCCGCCGCGTGCCGCTGGCACGGATCGGTGTCGTCGACGGTTCATCGTTGGCGGTGCAGTCGCTGTTCGACCTCCCCGTGGACGAGCTGAGAGCGGCGAGCGAGGCAACGCTGCCAGGGCTGTTCGACCACGACTCCTCGGCGATCCCTGCCTGAGCTCGGCGCGCAGACCCATGACGCGTCGGAGCCCTCCTGCCACCGTCCTGGCTGCGTACGACGAGCAGTGGACGAGCATCCGCGGGTGGGTCGGGGCCTTGGACCGCCAGTCATGGGAACGGCCGAGTGCGGTGTCCGGGTGGACCGTGCGTGACCTCGTGGCCCACTTCGTGCTGGTGGCCGACTCGCTGGCAGCCGCAGCGTCTGCGCCGACCCACAGGGCCCCGATGAGTGTGTCGGACTACTTGGCCAGCTACGCCGAGGGGGCGGCGGGCATCGACGGCCGCACCCGGGAGTGGGCGACCGGCGATGTGGTGGCAGCGCTGGACGAACGCGCCCACGCGGCCGCCGAAGCAGTCAGCGAGCTCCTTGCCGCCGGCGACTCCCCGACGGTGGTGGAGGCCAGGCGTGGGCCGATACGGCTCGACGACTTCGTGCTGACCCGTCTGGTCGAGCTCACCGTGCACGGGGATGACCTCGCCCGCTCGGTTCCTCCAGGTCCACCGCTGACGCGCAGGGCTCTTCAGCTGGCCGTGCGGTGCCTGGCCGACGTCGTTGCGGCGAGGTCACCCGGGCGAAGCGTGGAGCTGCGGATCCCGCCCTTCGCCGCCGTCCAGTGCATGCCGGGTCCATCCCACACGCGGGGGACGCCGCCGGCGGTCGTCGAGACCGACCCGGTGACCTGGCTGCGGCTGGCCTCGGGGAGGCTGTCCTGGTCGGAGGCCGTGGCCACCGGGTCGGTGCAGGCGAGCGGGGAGCGGGCCGAGCTTGCCTCACTGATGCCCCTGCTGGGCTGAGCCCCGGTGACGGCACGCAATGTCACGGTTGGACCGCACCGAGTGACGAGCCGGTAACAATTCGACCGTGGCCAGTGGATCGGCTAGGTGGCGTGTCGCCAGGGGAGGTTTACTTCCCTCACCTGGAACGACGCCGTGGGGCGCCGAGATTCGGGTATCCAGCCGTGGTCCAAGCGATGGGAAGTGCGAATCCGATGCCGCAGGCCGCAGCGGTCGCCGCACCGTCGGCGGGGGAGCTCGCCGGCACCGCGGTGGGGCTCCGGAGCCTGCGCAAGACCTTCGGCGACGTCGTGGCGGTCGACGACGTCGACCTGGACATCGTCGACGGTGAGTTCCTCACCCTGCTGGGGCCCTCGGGCTCGGGCAAGACCACCGTGCTGCGCATGATCGCCGGCTTCGAGCTGCCGACCGCGGGAAGGATCCTGCTCTCCGGCGTCGACGTCTCCCGGATGCCCCCGTTCGACCGTGACGTGAACACAGTGTTCCAGGACTACGCGCTGTTCCCGCACATGACGGTTCAGCAGAACGTGGAGTACGGGCTGCGGGTGAAGAAGGTGCCGAAGGGCGAGCGGCGCGAGCGGGCTCGGGCCGCCCTGGCCAACGTACGCCTGGCCGACTACGGAGAGCGCAAGCCCAGCCAGCTCTCCGGCGGTCAGCGCCAGCGCGTCGCACTCGCGCGGGCCCTGGTCAACCGACCCAAGGTTCTGCTGCTCGACGAGCCGCTCGGCGCCCTCGACCTGAAGCTGCGTCAGGAGATGCAGGTCGAGCTCAAGGAGCTCCAACGAGAGGTCGGCATCACCTTCGTCTTCGTCACCCACGACCAGGAGGAGGCGCTGACGATGTCGGACCGCATTGCGGTCTTCGACGCCGGGCGCATCCAGCAGCTCGGGACTCCCGCCGAGATCTACGAGCGACCGGCCAGCCCGTTCGTCGCTGGATTCGTCGGAACGTCGAACCTTCTGACCGGCGCCGCTGCTCGGCAGATCGTGGGGCAGTCGGGCACGTTCTCGATCCGACCCGAGAAGGTCCGGGTCACGCAGGTCGACGTGCAGCACGCCGCCGACGAGGACTCCGCGCTGGGCACGGTGCACGAGGTCGAGTACGTCGGCTCGTTCACTCGGTTCATCGTCGACCTCGAGGCAGGGGGGCGACTCGTCGCCGTCCAGCAGAACGTGGACTCGTCGTCGACAGACGTCTCGAGATACCGGAACACCCGGGTACGACTGGTCTGGAGCAAGTCACATGAGTTTCGCGTGGCCGACGCCACGTGATCTGGAAAAGGGAAACGGAGGCCACAGATGCCGCGTAAGCGTCTGTACAAACTGGCTGCCACGATCGGCGCCGTGGCGCTGCTCGCCACGGCATGCGGAAGCAGTAGCACCAACAGTGGCGGGTCGACTGCGGCCGCCGGCAACCCGCCTGACATCCCTGCTGCGACCGCCGTCGGTGCAGGTGAGGGGCAGGTCAACATCCTGGCGTGGCCCGGCTATGCCGAGAAGTCGTGGGTGAAGCCGTTCGAGGAGCAGACCGGCTGCAAGGCCAAGGTCACGTACTTCCCGACCTCCGACGAGGCCGTCACGCTGATGAAGACCGGACAGTACGACGTGGTCTCGGCGTCCGGCGATGCGTCGCTGCGCCTCATCTACGGTGGCGACGTCGCACCGGTCAACACTGACCTGGTGCCCAACTACGCCGACATCTTCCCCGGCCTGAAGGACCAGCCGTGGAACACCGTCAACGGCGTCAACTACGGCATCCCGCACGGCCGGGGAGCGAACCTGCTGCAGTGGCGCAGTGACATCGTCAAGCCGGCACCGCAGCACTGGGCCGACATGTTCGACCCGAACAGCCCGTATGCCGGGAAGATCACGGCCTACGACTCGCCGATCTACATCGCCGATGCGGCGGTGTACCTGATGGCGACGCAGCCCGACCTGAAGATCACCAACCCGTACGCACTCGACGACACGCAGTTCAACGCGGCGATCGACGCGCTCAAGACGCAGGAGCCAGCTCTGGCCAACTACTGGTCGGACTACAACCAGCAGATCCAGGACTTCGTCAAGGGCGACGTTGTGCTCGGCTGGTCGTGGCAGGTCAACGCCAACTACGCCGCGCTGGACGCACCGATCAAGACGGTGAAGCCGTCTGAGGGTGCAACGGGCTGGTCGGACACCTGGATGATCTCGTCGAAGGCCGAGCACCCGAACTGCGCATACCTGTGGATGAACCACATCGTGTCGCCACAGGCCAACGCTGATGTTGCAGAGTTCTTCGGCGAGGCGCCGGCGAACGAGAAGTCCTGCGCTCTCACGGCCAACAAGGACCACTGCAAGATCTTCCACGCCGGCGACGAGGGGTACTGGTCGAACGTCTACTACTGGAACACTCCGCGCAAGGAGTGCCTGGACGGTCGGACGGACGTCGTCTGCAAGGACTACTCCGAGTGGGTCACCGCCTGGACGGACCTTCGAGGCTCCTGACCCACGTAGTCCTCGGCGCGGGCAAGGTCTTAGCTTCGACGCGCCGGGTCGTTGAACGCGGACGGGGGCGCGG
>JBAPUB010000206.1:0-14058 GCA_049282455.1 Actinomycetes bacterium | reverse complement strand
GTACTACGACCTCTCGATCGAGAACCGCGACGCCACCGACGACCAGGTGACCGTCGACTCCGCCGAGGCGATCAAGCAGTACGGCGTCGGTGTGAAGTGCGCGACGATCACCCCCGACGAGGCGCGGGTCGAGGAGTTCGGCCTGAAGAAGATGTGGCGGTCGCCCAACGGCACGATCCGCAACATCTTGGGTGGGGTCATCTTCCGCGAGCCCATCATCATCAGCAACGTTCCCCGCCTGGTCCCCGGTTGGACCAAGCCGATCATCATCGGCAGGCACGCGCACGGCGACCAGTACAAGGCCACCGACTTCGTGGTGCCCGGTCCTGGGACTGTCACGATCACCTACACGCCCGACGACGACAGCGAGCCGATGCAGTTCGACATCGCCACGTTCCCCGGGGGCGGGGTCGCGATGGGCATGTACAACTTCGACGACTCGATCCGCGACTTTGCGCGGGCTTCGATGCGCTACGGGCTGGCACGCAGCTACCCCGTCTACCTGTCCACCAAGAACACGATCCTGAAGGCCTACGACGGACGCTTCAAAGACCTCTTCGCCGAGGTGTTCGAGGCGGAGTTCGCCTCCGACTTCGCTGCCGCGGGAATCACCTACGAGCACCGGCTGATCGACGACATGGTGGCTGCTGCGATGAAGTGGGAGGGCGGCTACGTATGGGCCTGCAAGAACTACGACGGTGACGTGCAGTCCGACACGGTGGCCCAGGGGTTCGGTTCCCTCGGCCTGATGACCAGCGTCTTGATGACCCCCGACGGTCGCACCGTGGAGGCCGAGGCCGCGCACGGCACGGTCACCCGCCACTACCGGCAGCACCAGCTCGGCAAGCCGACATCGACCAACCCAATCGCCTCGATCTTCGCCTGGACCCGTGGACTCGAGCATCGGGGCATGCTCGACGGCACCCCCGAGGTGGCGAGCTTCGCCCGCGACCTCGAGACGGTGTGCGTCGAGACCGTCGAGAGTGGGGCGATGACCAAGGACCTCGCCCTGCTCATCGGGCCCGACCAGCCGTGGCTGACGACCCAGGAGTTCCTGGCAGCCCTCGACGAGAACCTTCAGGCCAAGCGAGCCTGAACCTCACCCCGGTTTCGCCGCGGTTACTGTGACCTCCGTGAGCGGCAACCTGTGGCTGGACCTTCTCGTCGTCCTGCTGTTCATCCTGGTGGGGTCGGTCTTCGTCATCACCGAGATCGCCTTCGTCTCGCTGCGTGAGAGCCAGGTCAGCCACCTCGCGGAGCAGAACGGTCGCCGCGGCACCAAGGTGGCCCGCCTGGCCAAGGACCCCAACCTGTTCCTGGCAGCAGCCCAGATCGGCGTCACGTTTGCGGGGTTCCTGTCCGCAGCACTCGGTGGGGCGACTCTGGAGGGCCAGCTCTCGCCCGTCTTCGAGTCGTGGGGCCTGTCGTCAGGGGTCTCCGGGCTGTTGTCGCTGCTGCTCATCACCATGGTCATCGCCTACTTCTCGTTAGTTCTCGGTGAGCTCGTTCCCAAGCGCCTGGCCCTTCAGTCACCCGAGAGAATCGCCCTGGCCACCGCGCCGGCGCTGACCTGGTGGTCGGGCCTCATGCGCCCGGTCATCGCCTTGCTCTAGGTCTCGACCAACGTCGTCGTCCGTCTGCTGGGTGGTGACCCGAAAGCGACTCGGGGACAGATGAGCGAGGCGGAGCTGCGCAGCCTGGTCGTGGCGCACAGCGAGCTCGATGCGGAGGAGCGCGAGCTGCTCGACGAGGTCTTCACCATGAACGAGCGACAGATCCGCGAGATCATGGTTCCCCGGACCGAGGTGGCCTTCCTCGACGCGTCCGTTCCCGTGCTCCGAGCAGCCCGCGAGGTCGCCGGTCAGCCGCACTCCCGCTACCCGGTGGTCAAGGGGTCGCCGGACCAGGTCGTCGGGTTCGTGCACGTGCGCGACCTGCTCGACCGTGCCCTGAAGGGCAGTAGCGAACGGGTGGGCGAGATCGCCCGCGAGGTCCTCCTCCTCCCCAGCACGAAGCCCGCCCTGTCCGCACTGACCGACATGCGCAACGAGGGCCAGCACCTGGCGCTCGTCGTCGACGAGTACGGGGGGACAGCGGGCATCGTCACGCTCGAGGACCTCGTGGAGGAGCTCGTCGGGGACATCCGCGACGAGTACGACATCGAGTCACCCGAGACCACCCGCACGGGGGATGTCATCGAGGTCGACGGGCTGCTCAACCTCGACGACTTCCTCGACGAGACCGGGCTGGAGCTTCCCGACGGTCCGTACGAGACGGTCGCCGGTTTCGTGGTGAACCAGCTCGGGCACGTGCCACGGGTGGGGGACGCCGTGACCTTGAACGCCCATCACCTCGAGGTCACCGGTGTCGAAGGACGCCGGGCCACCAGGATCACCGTGACACTCGCCGCCAGCGTCGACACCGAACCCGACGACTGAGCGGGCGCCTGCGAGAATGAGCCGCATGTCCCATCGCCCCCGCGTGTTCTCCGGCATGCAGCCGACGTCTGACTCCCTGCACCTCGGGAACTACCTCGGTGCGCTCCAGCAGTGGGTGGCCCTGCAGGACGACCACGACTGCGTCTACTGCGTCGTGGATCTCCACGCGATCACCATCGAGCACGACCCCGCCTCGTTGCGCAGTCGCACGAGGGCCACAGCGGCCCAGTACCTGGCCGCTGGGGTCGACCCGACGTCGAGCATCCTCTTCGTGCAGAGCCATGTCGCCGCGCACCCGCGGTTGGCCTGGGTGCTGGGCTGCCTGACCGGGTTCGGCGAGGCCGCGCGCATGATCCAGTTCAAGGACAAGTCGGCGAAGGGTGGTGCCGACCGCACGAGCGTCGGCCTGTTCACCTACCCGGTGCTCCAGGCGGCCGACATCCTGCTCTACCAGGCTGACCAGGTGCCGGTGGGCGAGGACCAGCGCCAGCACATCGAGCTGACCCGGGACCTGGCCCAGCGGTTCAACGCGCGGTTCGGCGAGACGTTCACCGTCCCCGAGCCGCACATCTTGTCGGCGACGGCCAAGATCCAGGACCTGCAGGAGCCCATGTCCAAGATGAGCAAGTCGGCGTCCTCCGCCAGCGGCCTCGTCGAGCTGCTCGACGACCCGGCGCGGAACGCGAAGAAGATCAAGTCGGCGGTCACCGACGCCGAGCGTGACATTCGCTACGACGAGGAGAACAAACCGGGCATCGCGAACCTCCTGCGCATCTACAGCGCACTGTCCGGTCGCTCGATCGGCTCGCTCGAGACCGACTACGCGGGCAAGGGCTACGGCGACCTGAAGAAGGACCTCGCCGACGTCGTGGTGTCGCAGATCGCGCCCTTCCGTGAGCGTGCGCTCGTGTACCTCGACGACCCGGCCCAGCTCGACAAGGTGCTTGCGGACGGCGCCGAGCGTGCAGCAGCCGTGGCCGACGAGACGTTGGCAGCGGTGTACGAGCGCGTCGGCTTCCTGTCTCCCCGGGGGTGAGCCCACCCCATGCCGCACTACGTCGGGGTCGCCATCGAGCTGCCCGAGCCGCACCGCTCGTTCGTGCACCGTCGACGGGTGCACTTCGGGGACCCGTCCGCAGCCCTGATGCCGCCGCACGTCACGCTCCTGCCGCCGACACTGGTCAAGGACTCCAACGTCGACGACGTGGTCGACCACCTGTCCCGGGTGGCCGCGGACGCCGCGCCGTTCGAGATTCGCCTGTTGGGGACCGCGACGTTTCGACCGGTGACCCCGACCGTGTTCATCCCGCTCGCCGTAGGTGCCGCTGCCTGCGAGCAGCTCGAGCGAGCGGTCCGATCGGGACCGCTGCGCCGACGCCTTCCGTTCCCGTTCCACCCCCACGTCACGGTTGGCTTCGAGATGCCCGATGAGGCGCTGGACGCGGTGATGGCCGACCTCAGCGCCTTCTCCGCGTCGTTCGTGGTCTCCGGCTTCTCGATGTACGAGCTGGGCAGTGACGGCGTGTGGCGCCCCGTCGCCGAGTTCGAGTTGGGGTCGGGCTGAGGGTCAGTGGGAGATCGTGAACGGGATGCGCTCCTGGCGCTTCGACCGGGACCGGCGCACCCTCACCGACCAGACGACCGCAGCCCCCAGCGCAGCGACGGCGATCACGATCATTCCGACCCACAGGTCGGACACGCCGTTGCCCTGAGCGGCGACCGGGGCCGTCGGCGGAGTCACGACCGAGGTGTCTGACGCGGTGGTTGTGGTGGCACTGTGCTTCGGCAGCGGGTCGACGAGCACCCCGACTGGGCTCACCTGGGTGCGGTGGGCGAAGCCCCAGTCGAGCAGGCGTTCGGCTGCGGCGCCACTGGGCTCGACCACACCCATGAGCGAGACGATGAGCAGGTGCCCGTCCCGCTTTGCCGCCCCGACGAACGTTCGACCGGCCAAGGTCGTGTATCCGGTCTTGACGCCCACGACCCCTCGGTAGCCGGTGAGCAGGAGTGGGTTCTGGTTGTAGATCTGGTAGGTCGGCCGCTTGCCGGACTTGTGCTTGGGCATGCCTCCGGGGAATGAGGTCGTGACCGTGCCCACGTAACGGCGGAAGTCGCTGCGGCTCAGCCCTGCCCTTGCGAACAGCGCCAGGTCGTACGCGGAGGTGTACTGACCGTCGGCGTCCAGCCCGCTGGGGTTGACCACGGTCGTGTCGTTCGCCTGGAGCCGCTCGGCCTGGCGTTGCATGAGCACGACCGTGTGGTGCATCCCCCCGGCCGCGCAGGCCAGCGCGTGCGCAGCGTCGTTGCCACTGGGCAGCAGCATCCCGTAGAAGAGCTGGTCGACGGTGTACGTCGCACCGGGCACGATGCCGACCGCGCTTCCCTCGACGGCGGCGTCACGCCACTGGACCTTGTAGACCCGGTTCTTCGACAGCCTCGGCAGCAGGGTCACCGCCGTGAGCGTCTTGAGCGTGCTGGCAGGTCGGTGGCGAACGTGGGCGTTCTTCGCGGCCAGGACCTGGCCGGTCGTGGCGTCGGCCAGGACCCACGCCTGCGCCCAGACCTGGGGTGCCCGGGCACCATCGACGACGACCCCGTGGTGACCCAGGGTCCGCCCTCCGACCGTGGAGGCGTCCGAGGCCGTGGCGACCCCCACGCCGAGCAGCACAGGGGCGCACAGCGAGACGGCCGCGACGGCGAGGGCCGGCCGGGGAACGGAGGATGAACGACGCATGGCGCCGATCACGATACCCGGGCCGGGATCAGACCCGACGGGAGATCAACGCGCGCTTGACCTCCTGGATGGCCCGGGTGACCTCGATCCCTCGTGGGCAGGCCTCGGTGCAGTTGAAGGTCGTGCGGCAGCGCCACACGCCCTCCTTGTCGTTGAGGATCTCGAGGCGCTCGGTGGAACCCTCGTCGCGCGTGTCGAAGATGAAGCGGTGGGCGTTGACGATGGCGGCTGGGCCGAAGTACTGCTCATCGGTCCAGAAGACCGGGCAGGACGTCGTGCACGCGGCGCACAGGATGCACTTGGTGGTGTCATCGAACCGGTCGCGGTCCTTCTGGCTCTGGCGTCGCTCGCGGGTCGGTTCCTGACCCTTGGTGACGAGGAACGGCTTCACCTCTCGGTAGGCGGCGAAGAACGGCTCCATGTCGACGATGAGGTCCTTCTCCAGCGGTAGTCCCTTGATGGCCTCGACGGTGATGGCGTCGTCGGTGGCGAGGTCCTTGATCAGGGTCTTGCAAGCCAGACGGTTGACCCCGTTGATCCGCATCGCGTCCGACCCGCAGATTCCGTGAGCGCACGAACGGCGGTAGGTCAGCGTGCCGTCCTGTTCCCATTTGATCCGGTTCAGGGCGTCGAGGACCCGCTCGGTAGGAAGCACCTGGACGGGGAAGTCCTCCCAGAACGGCTCGACACCCTTGGTCTCCGGCAGGTAGCGGCGGATCCGAAGCGTGACGGCCAACCGACCGGGGGCCGTGGTGGCAGGAACCTCGACGGTGGTTGTCATCAGTACTTGCGCTCCATCGGCTGGTACCGCGTGACCGTGACCGGCTTGTACTCGATCACGATCTCGTCGTTCTCGGTGGCGGTGTCGAATCGCTGGTAGGCCATCGTGTGCCGCATGAAGTTGACATCGTCGCGGGTCGGGTAGTCCTCGCGGAAGTGACCCCCCCGCGACTCGTTGCGCGCCAGCGCGGACACGACCACGACCTCGGCGAGGTCGAGCAGGAACCCGAGCTCGAACGCCTCGAGCATGTCGGTGTTGTAACGAGCGCCATTGTCCTGGACCGACACGTGCTGGTAGCGCGCCTTCAGCTCGTGGACGTCGGCCAGTGCCTGTTTCAGGGTCGCCTCGGTCCGGTAGACGCTGGCGTTGTCGTCCATCGTCTGCTGCAGAGCTGCGCGGACCGCACCGGGCCGTTCGGCGCCGTCGTTCCCGAGCAGCCGGTCGACCTCTCCCTGCACGAAGGCCGTCGGGTCGCCGGGGAGCTCAGCCCATGGCGCGGTCGCTGCGTGCTTGGCCGCGGACCTGCCGGCCCGGCGCCCGAAGACGTTGATGTCGAGGAGTGAGTTGGTGCCGAGGCGGTTGGCGCCGTGGACCGACACGCAGGCGCACTCCCCGGCCGCGAACAGCCCCGGAACGACGTCGCTGTCGTTGCGCAGGACCCGGGCGTCGATGTCCGTCGGGATGCCACCCATGGCGTAGTGGGCCGTGGGGTAGACGGGCACGGGCTCCTTGACCGGGTCGATGCCCAGGTAGGTGCGTGAGAACTCGGTGATGTCGGGCAGCTTGGCCTCCAGCTGCTCAGGAGGAAGGTGTGTGAGGTCGAGCAGCACGTAGTCCTTGTGTGGACCGCATCCTCGCCCTTGCCGGACCTCGGTGTACATCGCACGCGCGACCATGTCGCGCGGTGCGAGGTCCTTGATCGTGGGCGCGTAGCGCTCCATGAACCGCTCGCCCGAGTCGTTGCGAAGGATTCCACCTTCGCCGCGGGCCCCCTCGGTGAGCAGAATTCCCAGCCCGGCCAGCCCCGTGGGGTGGAACTGGTAGAACTCCATGTCCTCGAGGGGGAGCCCCCTGCGCCAGACCACTCCCATGCCGTCACCGGTCAAAGACAACGCGTTCGACGTCGTCTTGAAGACCCGGCCGAACCCACCGGTGGCGAAGACCACGGACTTGGCCTGGAACACGTGGAGCTCACCGGTCGCGAGCTCGTACGCCACCACGCCGGCGACGGCGCCGTCCTTCATGACCAGGTCGAGGACGTAGAACTCGTTGAAGAACTGCACGTCGTGCTTGACGCACTGCTGGTACAGCGTCTGAAGGATCATGTGACCGGTTCGGTCGGCCGCGTAGCACGCGCGTCGCACGGCCGCCTCACCGTGGTTTCGGGTGTGTCCACCGAACCTGCGCTGGTCGATGCGACCCTCAGCGGTCCGGGAGAACGGCAGGCCCATCTTCTCCAGGTCGAGGACGGCGTCGATGGCTTCTTTCGCCATCACCTCTGCGGCATCCTGGTCCACGAGGTAGTCGCCGCCCTTGATGGTGTCGAAGGTGTGCCACTCCCAGTTGTCTTCCTCGACGTTGGCCAGTGCGGCACACATACCGCCTTGGGCAGCTCCGGTGTGCGAGCGGGTGGGGTAGAGCTTGGTCAAGACGGCGGTTCGTGTGCGGGGTGCAGCCTCGAGCGCGGCCCGCATGCCGGCGCCTCCAGCCCCGACGATGACGACGTCGTACTTGTGCGTCTGCATGGAGGTTGGCGCCTCTCAGCCGATGTTCGGGTCGAACGTGAAGATCACCAGGGTTCCGGTGAACAAGATCAGTACGGCCGATGCGTACAACGCCATCTTCAGCCAGAACCGGGTGAGATCACGCTCGGTGTAGTCGTTGATGATGGTGCGCAGGCCGTTGGTGCCGTGGATCTCAGCGAGCCACAGCATGAGGAGGTCCCACACCTGCCAGAACGGCGACGACCAGCGCCCCGCCACGAAGGCGAAGTTGATGCGCTGCACCCCGCCGTCGAGGATGTTCATGATGAACAGGTGCCCGAGGACGAGCACGATGAGCACAAGACCGGAGATCCGCATGAACACCCACGCGTACATCTCGTAGTTGCCCCGCGACCTGGTTCTCTCGACCCTGCGGCTGCGTGGTGCGTCGAGCCGGTAGCCCTCGGGGATCGCCGGGTTCGGCGAGGACGCCGTCATGACGAGCTCCCGAAGATCTCCAGGACAGTGTGTTGGAGCATGAAGAAGACGCCGGGAACCATGACGACCAGCCAGATGCCCACGACCACCCAGGTCATCTGCCTCTGGTACTTCGGTCCCTTGGACCAGAAGTCGATCGCCGTGACGCGAAGCCCGTTGAGAGCGTGGTAGAGCACGGCGGCGACCAGGCCCACCTCCATGAGGTTGACCACGGGGTTCTTGTACGTGGCGATCACGGCGTCGTAGGAAGTGGGGGAGACCCGTACCAAAGCTGTGTCCAGCACGTGGGCGAACAGGAAGAAGAACGTCAGGGCACCGGTGATGCGTTGGGCGACCCACGACCACATGCCCTCGCGGCCCCGGTACAGCGTGCCGGCGGGCACGCGGGGGGCGGCTGGCGCGTCACGCACGACAGGCCTTTCGTCGGTTACAGGACCATCGGTCCACGCTGATCCAAGGGCATCGTATCGGCGTCGCGCCGGACGGGCGCGGCGGGGACGAACGGGTGAGGTTTGGTCCGTTCCACCCCCGCGACGGGGTTGTGCGGGGCACCATGCGGCAGCCGGGCGGACCCCTCGCCCCCGTCGATAGGTGGGTTCATGGTGAACAGCCCTCGGTCGCGCGTTGTGGTGGCGCTGACCTCCGCCGGAGCACTTCTCGTCGCCCTGGCAGTCACGGCCGGACCCGGGGAGGTCAGCGCTGCCGTGGTCAACACCGACTCCGGGCAGCTCCTCGAGCTCGCCCAACAGGCGACGGGCACCGAGGGCATCGGGGAGGACGTGGACGCTGAGGCCCAGGGCGTTCGCCCGTCGGCGTCCCAGGAGGCCGGCGACGAAGCCGCGAACTTCGCGACGGCGCAGGCGCGCCTGTACGGGATGCGCAACGTGCCGGGCCTGATCGCCCCGGGTGCCTACACCGCAGCCTTCGACCACTTCGCCGCGATGCCGGTGAAGCCCGGCACCTGGGGTGAGGTCACCCGGATCGGGTACAACTCCGACGACCCGCTCCACCGCGACCCCACGTGGTCCAACTCCTCGGGTGGGGCCGGGTACGTCACCGGACGCGTCGTCGGACTGGTCGGGACGTCGCGTGCGTTGTTCGCTGCGGGGGCCCAGGGCGGCGTCTTCCGCTCCCTGGACGGCGGGACGACCTGGCAGCCGATCTCTGACCAGATCTTGACCATGGCCAGTGGTGACCTGCGGCTGGCACCCGACGGCAGCCTGTGGCTGGGGACCGGTGAGTCGAACTTCGGCACCGGTCTGGGCAGTGGCGTGTACGTGCTGCGAAACGCGGCCGACCCCAACGCCGTGTTCACCCCGGACACCCGGGTGGGAGGGAACAGCCTGGAGAGCCACTTCGTCGCGAAGCTCACCTTCTCTGGGGACTGGGCCTTCGCCGCAACCTCTCGAGGGGTCTACCGCCACCTCATCGCGACCTCTGCCGCGACGCAGCCTTGGGAGCGGGTACTCCACCCGGTGGCCGACAACGACCCGTCCTTGCTCGCCTCGAGCAACATCGCCAACGACGTCGAGGCGTGGCCAGGTCACCCCGGTGTGCTGATTGCCAACCTGGCCTACGGGTTCGCCAAGCTGCCGTACAACGGGTTCTACCGGTCCGACGACTTCGGCGCGACCTGGCGCAAGGTGAACCCGTCAGGTGGCATCGGGAACAAGGACGTCGGCCCCGCCGATATGTCCTACAGCTCCGACGGCAAGCGCCTGTACGTGGTGATGGCGTCGGTACGCAAGTCGAACGTGTCGGGCAGCGGGACGGCTCTTGCGGGGGTCTACCTGTCCAAGTCGGGCAACATCGCCGGACCGTACAACCTGATCGCCGACGCATCGAAGCTGGCAAACAGTGGCTCGGCGCTGAAGGTGTCGGTGGGAGGTAAGGGCTACCAGCCCGGAATCCAGGCTTGGTACAACCGCATGGTGGCCGTCGACCCGAACAACCATGACCACGTCTACATCGGGCTCGAGGAGGTATACGAGTCGCGAAACGCGGGGACGTCGTGGCAGACCGTCGGCCGGTACTGGAACTTCGGTCTTGACTGCTGGAGTGCCGACAACGCACAGAACACCTGTGACGGAAACGTCGTACACCCCGACCAGCACTCGATCTCGATCGCCAACGGGAAGGTCTACGTCGGCAACGACGGCGGCGTGTATGCCCGCAGGCTCGACGGGACCCAGCGCTCGTGGACCAGCCTGTCCACGAGCGGCCAGCTCGACGCACTGCAGTACTACGGCATCGGTATCGGCGACCTTCCCAACGGCGGCACCGGAGTCTGGGGCGGTCTTCAGGACAACGGTGTCTCGCTGCTCCAGTCGGGCGCGCCGACCATGGTGAGCCCATTTGGTGGTGACGGCGGCAAGATGATCGTCAACCCGGACAACGCATGTCAGTCCGTCGCCGAGTACGTCTACCTGTCCATGGCGATGACCAAGAACTGCGGCGTCTCCACCGGCACCACCGACGCGTACGTGACGATGATCCCGCCGGACCCGAACCCGGACTTCATCGCCCCGATCGCCGCAGATGCCTCCGACCCGGGTCTGTGGGTGGCCGGCGGCCAGTACGTATGGCAGAACACCAGGACGTGGGACAGCACCGGCGCCGGCGACTGGACCCCGGTTGCCGACACGGGAGACATCGCCAACGGCGTTTACCACTCGTCGACCGCGATCACGAGCGACCACGGTGTCGTCTACGCAGCCTGGTGCGGACCTTGCTCCTCGAGCACGTACCAGAGCGGGATCGTCACCAACGCGGGCGGCACCTGGCACCAGCTGTCGATGCTCAGCAACTCGGCGGACCCGAGCTCGACGCGTCTGCCGAACCGCTACATCCTGGGCCTGACGATCGACCACAGTGACCCGACTGGCAAGACGATGTACGTCGCGTTCAACGGCTTCTCGGCGCAATGGATCGAGGGCTTCGGCGCCGGGTTCGGACATGTGTGGAAGACCACCGATGGGGGACGGACGTTCACCGACGTCAGCGGTGCACCAGCGGCGACCGACTCGTTGCCCGACGTTCCAGCCAGCGACGTGGTCGTGGCGCCCAACGGCGCGGTGTACGTAGGAACCGACCTCGGGGTCTTCGTCAGCACCAGCCGGGGCCACTGGTCACGCATGGGCGGGAACCTGCCGACGACCATCACCAACGACGTGGAGATCCACCGAGACGTCCTCTACGCCGGCACCTACGGCCGCGGCATCTGGAAGGTGCCGCTGAACTGACGGGGTCCTAGCGGCGGATGGCGGCGTCGAGGGCGACGGCGTCATCCGCGGTGACCACCACGGGGTTGAGCTCGATGAGCGACAACGCCTCGTCGATGAGCACCTGCCCCACCGCACTCGCGAGTGCCGCTACGGACTCCAGGGCGACCTGTGCACTGCCCCGACCACCGGTGAGCAGCGGCGCACCCTTCAGCGACAGCAGGGCCTGCGTCACCCGTGCCGGGTCGGCCGGCAGCGGAACCACGACTGTGTCGTCGAACACCTCGGTCCAGATGCCGCCGAGCCCGACAACGAGAGTCGGGACGACTCCATCGCTTCGCGCGGCAACGAGCAGCTCAACGCCCGGCGAGGACATCCGCTCCACCAGCAGCGCGGCATGAGGGGCCACCGCGAGCATCCGCTCGGCCTCGCGCCGAACGTCCTGGGACGTGGCAAGTCCCAGTGCCACGCCACCGATGTCACTCTTGTGCTGCACGTCCGGGTGGCTCAGCTTGGCCACGACGGCCGAGCCCTCATCGACGGCGAGCCGCTGGGCGAGCTCGACGGCCTCGTCGACCGTATGGGCGACAGCTCCCTCCGGGACGGAGATGCCGTGCCGCGCGAGGAGTGCCTTGCCGTCATGCTCGGCCAGCCACTCACCGGCGTCACGGGCAGGTGTCACCGTCGCGGCGATGTTCCGTAGCCGGGCAGGTGAACCGGGCGGCCTCTTCGCGGCGCTCAGCGCGAGCAGACCCGAGGGCAGCCCCAGCAGCGGCAGCACCCCTTGGTCGGCCAGGTCCTCGGCCACCGACTGCGGCATCAGCTCGGGGAGGCCTGACGCAACGGCGACGGGTACGTCGGTCGCCGCACCGCGTGCTGCGCCGTCACGGGTCGACTTCCACTCCGCGGCGAAGTCCGTCGCCAGGTCAGGTGGCGTGTCCTGCACGTAGAGCAGCTGGGCGACGCCGGGGTCCTGGGTGATGACCCCTGCAACCGAGGCAAGTGCGTCGGCGTCGTCCCACAGAGCGTTGGTGTGGTCCAGAGGGTTCGTCACGACAACGCCGTTCGGCAGAAGCTCCTGCAAACGCGCCACTGTCTCTTGCGAGAACGACGCCAGCGCCACACCCAGTCGATCTGCCTCGTCGGCCACGATGACGCTGTCGCCGCCGGAGCACGTCATCACGGCGAGCCCGCCGTGACGCGTCGGCCGAGGTGAAGCCAGCGCCTTGGCGACCTCCAGCAGCTCGTTGGGGTCGTCGACCATGACCCCGCCTGCCTCGTCGATGAGTGCGGCGAACACCTTGTGGTCGCCGGCCACCGCCGCCGTGTGTGCGCCACCAGCGAGCGCTCCGGCCGCGCTTCGCCCGGCCTTCAGGACGACGACGCCGACACCCTGCTCGGCACAGGCCGCGAGCGCCTCGGCAAGCACGCGTCCGTCGCCGTCGTCCTCGAGGTAGAGGGCCACGCTGCGCACACCGTCCAGCTGCGGCAGGGCGAGCAGAACGTCTGCCGCGGACACAACCGCCTGGTTCCCCACCGACACGACCGTGTGCCAGCGAATCCCGCGCTGCGATGCCAGGGCGGAGACGCCAAGGTTGCCGCTCTGGCTGACCAGCGCGATGCCACCGGAACGGCCGAGCGTCACGGTGTCACCCCACAGCGGCGCCCGGTTGGTGACCGACACCAGGCCGTTGGCGTTGGGGCCGATGACCGGAAGCCGGTGGCCGAGCGCGGTGTCCACGAGCGCCTTCTGTCGGTCGGTGCGCCCGGTCTCGGCGAACTCCGCGGCGTAGACGACGGCGCCACCGCAGCCGGAAGCACCGATTTGGTCGAGCAGCCCCGGCACGGTGTCTGCGGGCGTCGCGACGACCACCGCGTCGACGGGCTCGTCGAGGTCGACCAGCGACGCGACGCACGGGACGTCGAACACGGTGGCGCGGCTCGGGTTCACCGGTACGAGCCGGCCCCCGAACCCGGCGCCGAGCAGGTTGCGCATCGTCACTGCGCCGTAGGAGCCGGTGCGTTCGGTGGCACCGACGACCGCGACCGACCGCGGGGCGAGCAACCGAGACAGATCCATGGGTGACGGTCCGGTCCCGGTCAGAGCAGCATCGCGTCGACGCCGCGCCGCTCGAGGCTGCGCGCGACGATCAACCGCTGGATCTCACTGGTGCCCTCCCAGATGCGGTCGACCCGCAGCTCGCGCCAGAAGCGCTCGGCGACGTTGGTGCGCATGTAGCCTCGGCCACCGAACACCTGCACGGCGCGGTCGGCGCAGCGGTTGGCCGCCTCGGAGCAGAAGAGCTTGGCCATCGACGCACGACCGTGGACCAGCTTGGGGTCGGCGCCGGCGTCCTTCATCGCGGCGACATCGAGGGCGAGCAGTCGCCCGGCCGCGGCATCCGCCGCGGAGTCGGCGAGCGGGAACGACACGCCTTGGTGGTCGATGAGTCGCGCGCCGCCCTGCTCGCGGTTGACGGCCCAGTCGACGGACTCCTCGAGCAGCCGGTGCATCGCACCGATGCACCGGGCCGCTATGCCGAGTCGCTCCTCGGTGAACCAGACCCGCTGCAGGTCGTCACCCTGGCCGACCTCGCCGATCACGTCGCCGGCGGAGACCACGACGTCGGAGAACTGCATCGTCGGGTGGCCGTGCGGATAGCTGTGCGTGAAAGGTGGGTCG
>JBAPUB010000205.1:0-2586 GCA_049282455.1 Actinomycetes bacterium | reverse complement strand
GCATGGTGCGAGGACCCCAAGGGAGCTTCGCGAAGATCCCGGGGCTGGGATGGGCGAACAAGGCGTTGACGCGGGTGTTCCCGCTACGTCGCGGCCAAGTAGTTGAGCGCGATGGAGTCCTGTTCGTCGACTGAAGCTTCACGTCCTTCGAGCCCGGCTACCGACAGATCACCGCCCCAGATTTCCCGGGATCGACCCGGCCGCGGTCGGCACATCTGCGCGTTAGGCGGTCGTCCCGAGCTCGGCGTCAAGGCGGTCTGCCCAGTCCTCGTCAGCCAGCCCTCCCCGGACAAGGACGTCGCGCCAGTCGACCTCGCACAAGGCCAGCGAGTCATCGAATCTCGCTCGGTCACCACCGGCCCACAGGACCACGGCCGCCTGCACTCGCTCTGACTCACTGGCTTCGGAGAGACGTCGGATCAAGGCGTCCGCTCTCCCGGGCTCGGGGAAGTCCCGGCGCACGCGCTTGGCGACCCGAGTGGTCACAGGGTTCACGGGGGACATTCTTCCGCCGCACGACCCGAGCCACCCGAGCGAGATCGAAGCCTCTTTGCTGTCAAGTCCTTGTTGCGGGCATGCCGAAATCGCCTCTTGGCAGGTTGCGCTTGGAGGCGTACTTTCGTTGCGAGTCCGGGAGTGACTTATCCGAAGAGCCGGCTTTCAGGGTGTGGTGCCGGTCGCGCTGGAGTCAGAGACGTGCCCTGGTTGTCCTCCCGGACCCTTTTCATGTCCGGCCTTGGTCAGCCCCGTGTGTCAGCGCGTAGCTGACGGTAGACGGCGTCGCTGATTCGGCGTTTGAGCGCGCGTCGGGCTTCTTTGGTCGACTTACCGTCGGCGATCTTGGACAGGTAGTAGGTGCGGCCGGGGTTGTCGCGGCTGATCTGGGTGACCGCGGCCATGTGCAGGGCGTGGTTGAGCTGGCGGTTGCCGCGCGGGTTCAGCCGGTGCCGCACGACTTTCCCCGACGATGCCTCGATGGGTGCGGTGCCGTTGTAGGAGGCGTAGTGCCCGGCGGTCGGGAACCGGGTGATGTCGCCGGTGTGTCCGATCAACAACGCGGCCACGACCGGTCCGACGCCGTAGACGTCGGTGACGGTGGTCCCGGACGCGGCGACCGCGTCAGCGGTGCGCTTCTTCACCTCTGCGATCGCCTTGTCCAGCCGTCGGATGTCGGTGACCAGGTCGACCGCCATGTCCTTGCGGGTTGCCTCGACCGCGGTGGCCGGGTGAATGGTGCGCAGCCGCGAACCCGCAGCAGCAGCGGAGATCCGCCGCCCGACACCGCCGGGAGTCAACGCCGCAATCAACGCGTGCAGCCGACACACCGCCTGGGTCCGCAACGAGGTCAGGTCCTGATGCCGGTCAGCCAGCAGCCGCAGCACCATCGCATGGTCTTCGACCAGCACCGTGCGCAGGTGCGGGTCGCGCAGTGCCGCGATCGCGGTCGACAACGCATCGTTCGGGTCGTTCTTGCTCCCGCGCCCTGACCCCAGCAGACGCACCCGCGCAGCCAGCGCGGCCGGAACATCCACGACTTCCTCACCGGCGCGGACCAGCTGCTGCGCCAGCAAGAACCCCAGGCCGCCGGCGGACTCGATCGCCCACCTGCGCGGCCGGTACTCATCGGCGAACTTCAGCAGCGCCACGACCTGTTGCTGGTCCGCTTTCACCTTGACCCGCGCCAGCTCACGTTCGTCGTCGTCGACGACCACCGCGGTGTGGGTGGCCTTGTGCGGGTCGATCCCGATCAACACCATGACTCCTCCAACCTGAAGGGGAAACGGCGGCCGCGGGCACTCCTGATACGGACCGGTGCTCGCCTCTTTCGAGCCACGCCACCGCCTAAGGGAACCTGGCGGGCCGACGCTTCGTTCGAAAGCCAACCGATACCGGTAGCAGGCACTTCGCGAGCCGACCCGCCAGGACCCCGGACGCTACGAGCAACCGCTCAACGCCCGCTAGAACCATCCATCAGGCACATCTGCGCGCCGCGGCAGCGGGACGTGTTGGGTCGCGGCTGGTCAGGGGAGGTCTGCGAGCCGCAGGACATTCGTGTCGAGTGCGATGACCTCGTCGGCTCTGCTGGCAAGGGATCGCCAGTCGTCGACGGCGGCCCGGAAGTACCGTCCTGACAGTTGATCGAGCATGCCCGAGTCGAGGTCGGTGATGAGGTCCAACGACGTCTCGATCGGCGTCCAGGTGTCGTCGTCGTCCCACAGGTCCGCAAAGACCTCGGCAGTCATGTCCGTTTTCACCATGCCCGGCGACATCGCGAACACCCGAACACCTGCGGCGTAGCACTCCCCAGCGAGCGCCTCGGTGAACCGGTTTACCGCCGCCTTGCTCGCCATGTAGGCGGAGGTGAGAGTGCCATCGTTGTCGAGGCCGACAGGGAAGGTCGCCGCTCCTGAGGAGAGGTTGACGATGCGACCGCTTCCGCGCTCCAGCATCGCCGGGAGCACTGCCCGACTGCACAGATAGGTGCCCCGCACGTTGATCTCCAGCACTTGCCACCACGCCTCAGGCGCCAAGTCCCAGGTGAGACCACTTCCCCCGGAGATCCCTGCGTTGTTGACGAGCAGGTCT
>JBAPUB010000204.1:0-10570 GCA_049282455.1 Actinomycetes bacterium | reverse complement strand
CCGCGCCCGAAGTGAACGACGCCCGGCAGTCGCAGCGACGTAGCGGGCCCATCGACAACAATCCCCGACCATGACGACCGCCCGGGGCCACATCCAGCACTCGCCGCGCATGTCGCTGGCGCCGTATCCCGTCCAGCCGGTGACCGACGACATCGTGCGCACGGCCGAGCTGCATCCCGGCAAGATCGCGATGATCGACGGCGTCACCGGCGCCGAGCACACCTACGCCGAGATCGTCACCGCGTCGAAGCGGCTCGGCCGGCACCTCCAGGACGTCGGCGTCGGTGTCGGCGACCGCGTGGCCATCGTCGCCACCAACTCCCCCGAGTGGGCCGTGGTCTTCCTCGGCACGCTGTTCGCGGGCGGCACGGTCACCACGCTCAACCCGCTCTACACCCCACGCGAGATCGGCGAGCAGTTCGCCGACTCGGAGCCGAAGGTCGTCTTCGCGATCGAGGCGACGATGGACAACGTGCGCGCGGTGTGGGGTGACGCGCCGCACGCGCACCTCACCGCCGAGGTCTGGGAGCTGGCCGGCGCCGCGGCCGGTGAGGCACTCCCGGTCGAGTTCGACCCGACGACGCAGATCGCGGTGCTCCCCTACTCGTCGGGCACGACCGGTGCGCCCAAGGGCGTCGAGCTCACTCACGGGAACTTCCTGTTCGACGCGTCGAGCGCGGTCACCGCGCTCGGCGCCATCTTCGAGGTCCCAGACGCCTCCACCGTGCTGTTCCTGCCTTTGGCCCATGTCTTCGCCCGCGACATCCAGGTCGCCTGCGTGATGGCGAGCATCAGGGTGACCCACTGCCCCGACGTGAAGGACCTGCCCTCGGAGCTCAAGCGGGCCAAGCCGTCGTTCGTCCTGGCGGTGCCCCGGTTCTTCGAGAAGATCTACAACGGCGCACAACAGCGGGCCAACGACGAGGGTAAGGGCAAGATCTTCGCCACGGCGGCCCAGACAGCGATCGAGTACAGCGAGGCCCTCGAGGCTGGTCGCGTGTCGACCGGCCTGCGGCTGCGTCACGGCTCGCTCGACCGGCTGGTGTACCGCAGGCTGCGCGACGCACTCGGCGGCAACGTGCACTGGGCCATCTCCGGCGGCGCTGCCCTCGGGCCTCGGCTGGGCCACTTCTTCCGAGGCATCGGCGTCACCGTGCTCGAGGGCTACGGCCTGACCGAGACCACGGCTGCAGCGACCGTCAACACACCGACTCACCAACGCGTCGGCAGCGTCGGGCGTCCCCTTCCAGGGACCGAGGTCGCGGTCTCCGACGACGGCGAGGTGTGGGTCAGGGGACCTCACGTGATGCGCGGCTACTGGCCAGACGGCAAGACCGGAGGTGCGACCGGCGCCGTCGACATCGACGCGGGCGGCTGGCTGCGAACTGGTGACCTCGGGCAGCTCGATGACGACGGGTTCCTCACCATCACCGGTCGGCTGAAGGAGATCCTCGTGACCTCCAGCGGGAAGAACGTGGCCCCTGGGGTTCTGGAGGACCGGTTGAAGGCTCATCCGCTGATCAGCCAGGCCCTCGTCGTCGGCGACGGCCGCCCCTACGTCGCAGCCCTGGTCACGCTCGACCCCGACGCCCTCCCGCACTGGTGCGAGCAGCGAGGCCGGGCCGCAACCCCCCCAGCCGAGCTGGTCGACGACCCTGAGCTGCTCGACACCGTCCAGCAAGCCGTGACGGAGGCGAACCGGGCGGTGTCCCGCGCCGAGGCGATCAAGCGGTTCATCGTGCTTCCGGTCGACCTGACCGAGGGCGGGGGCCATTTGACCCCGACGCTGAAGGTGCGTCGCTCCCAGGTGGCGGCCGAGTTCGCCGACTCCATCGAGGCTCTCTACACGTGACCGACTCATGACCATCCGTGCCATGCCCCGACAGGCCCGTTCAGCGACAACGTGACCGTGCCGATGACCAGCCGATGGACGCCGTGACGAACCCGGGGGCAACCCCGGGCCCCAGCTCTGGGACGAACCCCGTCCTCGACGTCGCCGGCCTGACCGTGTCGTTCGGGTCGGTCCTGGCCGTGGCGGGGTTCGACCTGTCCGTCGCGGCAGGCGCGTCGGTGGCCCTGGTCGGCCGCAACGGGGCCGGGAAGTCCACCACTTTGAAGGTGCTGGCGGGGGTGCTCCCGCCCACCAGCGGCATGGTGCGCGTTGCCGGCATCGACGTGGTCCGAGACCCCGACGCCGCGCGGACCAGGGTGGGCTACTGCCCCGACGTCGGGGGCCTGATCCCTCGAGCCACTCCCTGGGAGCACCTCGAGCTGGCCGCCCGGCTGCGGGGGCTGCCCTCAGGCTGGCAGTCCCGGGCGCGCGAACTCTTGGACCGCTTCGACCTCGGCGGCGAGGCGGACCGGATCACCGCAGGGTTCTCCCACGGCATGGGACGTCGGATGTCCGTCGTTCTGGCCGCCTTCCACGAGCCAGAGGTCCTGCTGCTCGACGAGCCCTTCGACGGCGTGGACCCGCTGGGCGTGGAAGCCACGATGACCGTGGTCGGTGAGCTGCGTGCCCAGGGTTCGGCAGTGCTGGTCTCCACCCACCTGCTCCCCCTAGCAGTCCAGGCCTGCGACGAAGCCGTGGTGCTCCGGCGGGGCCAGGTGGTCGCGGCGTCCCCCGTCTCCGCGCTCTCCGGCGACGAGGGTGCCGAGCGCTACCGGTCGTTGCTCTCGTGACCTCAGCTGGGGTGGTTCCGGTGGACCGCGGGATGGACCCGCGCCAGCTCTTCGCCCTCGTCGCCATGCGATGGCGCATGGTCCGGACCACCGGACTCAGGATCGCACTGGTCGCGATGGCTGCCCTTCCATTGGTGGCGGCCGTGGTCGGCGTGCTGCTCTTCCAGTACGTCCCCCCCAAGCAGGCGTTCGACATCGCCCTCGTGGCGCCGACTCTCTACTTGGCGTTCGTACTCCTGGCGGTCCTCGCCCCCTTGGCGGCGGGAGGCGGCTACGAGCTGTACCCGGCCGAGCAGCTGGTCGCCTACCCGATCCGGGGACGCACGCACTTCTTCAGCACGCTTGTCCTGGTTCCGGCCAACTTCGCCTGGGTGCTGAACGTGCTGGCCCTGATCGTGGTCACGTCGGTGACCACCGGCCCGGTGAGCGTGGGAACGCTCCGGTCCACGGCCTCCGTCTTGGCGTACGTCACGTTCGTCACCATCGCCGGCCACGCGTTTGCCTGGTGGATCGTGGGGCTCCGGCAGACCCGGACCGGTCGTTTGGTCACGTGGGGGGTCGCGGGCTTCATCGGAACAGTCCTGCTCGTCGGCATCCGGTCGGGCCTGACCTTCCCGGTCCTGGACCGCTCACCCACCAAGTTCGCGCTGCTCGGCGCGTACGCCGGATACGACGCCCGCTACCTGGGCTGGCTGGTCAGTCTCTTCGTCCTCGCGCTGGGCGCCGTGCTCGCCCTCGTCGTGGGGGTGAAGGTCACGTGCTGGACCCTGCGCAAGCCCGGAGACCACGGGTTCCGCGACCCTTCCGTCCCGGTTCGACGACGAGCACCGCGTCCGTCGCTGCTGCGAACGCTGATCGCCACCGACCGGGCGAGTGTCTGGCGGGCCTCACCGATCCGCAGAGGGATGATCGTGCTGATGATCATGCCGGGTGCGGTGGCAGCGCTGGCGGCGCTGTCGTGGCAGTCCCTGGTCCTTCTCCCCGCCCTGGTGTCCGCCGGCGCCGCCCTGCTCTTCGGGATCAACGCCTTCGCCCTGGACTCCAGCGGCTCGACCTGGCTCTCGACCGTTCCCGGCTGGGCCCGTCCCGCGTTCGTCGCCAAGACCTGGGTCGTGGCCGAGGTGACCTTGATGGCGGTGCTCGCCGCCATCGTCGGGGGTGCCATCCGGGCCCCCGCACCCACGTCGGCCAGTGAGGTCACCGCGACGATCGGCTGCGGGCTCGCTGCCGCCGCACTGGTGGTGGCGTCGGCGATGAAGTCGTCGGTGCGGCACCCCCACCGCGCCGACCTGAAGGGCTCCCGTGACACTCCGGCCCCACCTGGCTCGATGGCCCTCTACTCGGTCAAGCTGGCCAGCCTGACGACGTGCGTCGGGCTGCTCTTCAGCGGCGCCTCGTTCGTCCCGGTCTGGTGGGTCCCGTTCGTCCTGGTCGTCCCGTTCGTCGCCTGGGCCGGGCTCAGCCTGTCCGACACCTCGCGCGCCTGGCAGTCGCCGGGGACCCGGGCCCGGATCGTGACCACCGTCTCCGGAGGGTAGTCACGCTCCCCCGAACGGTGGAGGACGAATCGGCCACCTGGCCACGTAACGGACATGGCCTCATGGCACGATGCCCTACCAGTGGAGGTCGGCCAGGGAGATCACCACACGAGGGCCCGACTCGGGGGAGGTGCGACGGCCCATGGACTCAGGTGCGACCACCGGCCGGCCGGCCGAAGACGCCGGTTCCCGACCCGCGGCGCCTCGTGAGCGTCTGCCCCACCAGCATCTCGTGCCCCACTTCGGCTCAACTGCGGGCCGATCACTCCGATAGAAGGTCGTATGGGACGTAGAACTGTTCTTCTGATCGCCGCCGTCGTCGTGGCCGCGCTGGGTGTCACGCTCATCTTCTTGTACGTGAACGGGGCCCAGTCCCGCGCGTACAAGGACGCCGAGCTGCTGCAGATCCTGGTCGCCACCGAGAACATCGCCGCCGGCACGACCGCGGCCCAGGCACAGGAGGCCGGGCAGCTCGAGCAGAAGCAGATCCCGGCTGGCCTGTTCCCCGATGGGGGCCTCAGCGACATCGCCCCCATCTCCGACCAGGTGGCCCTGTCACCGATCTTCGCCGGCCAGCAGATCCTCGCCCAGCAGTTCGGCCAGCCCTCGGAGAGCTCGACCCTGAGCATCCCGAAGGACAAGATCGCCATCTCGGTGCAGCTGGGTGACCCCAACCGCGTCGCCGGCTTCGTCGTCCCGGGGTCGCAGGTCGCGGTCTTCGTGACCTTGCCGAGCCAGGCCAACCGCGCGAGCGGGAAGACCCAGGTCATCCTCACCAGGGCCGAGGTCATCGGCGTGGGTCCGTCAACGGTGACCACGCAGACGACGTCGACCGACTCCGGTCAGACCACCGAGCAGATCTCCAACGCGATCTTGACCCTCGCGTTGACTCAGCAGGAGGCTCAGCAGGTGATCTACGGGCAGGACCAGGGCCCGCTGTACTTCGCGCTGCTGAACGACACGTCCAGCGTCAAGTCCGGCAACCCGACCAACGACAACAACCTCTTCCGCTGATGACCACCATCGTCGACTACGACCCGACCGGGGCCGAGACGCTGCAGACAGCGCTCGGAGCCGACTGCACGATCGTGCCCACGTTCGACACGCTGCGTCGGCACCTCGACTCCAACCTGGGCGAGGACACCGTCGTGGTCGGGCCGAGCGTCGACCTCGAGAGCGCGCTCGACCTCGCCGTGGCCATGCGCGTCAGCCGACCCAGCCTCGGCGTCGTGCTCGTGCGGCGACGCGTCGACACCTCGGTGCTGGCCGACGCACTGCGAGCCGGCGTCCGCGAGGTCATCGAGGAACGCGACCTCCAGGGGCTCAACGCCGCGGTCCAGCGGGTTCACGACCTGGCGCGCGCCATGCGCGACCAGGTTCCGGGAGCCGTCGCGGCGGAGGATGCCGAAGGGCGCGGAACACTCATCACGGTGTTCTCGGCCAAAGGCGGATGCGGCAAGACCACCCTGTCCACCAACCTCGCGGCCGCGCTGGCCGACGGTGGTCGCCGCGAGGTCTGCCTGGTCGACCTCGACCTGTCTTTCGGCGATGTGGCGATCGCCTTGCAGATCTTCCCGTCGCACACGATCGCCGACGCGGTCCAGCACGGCGAGGCACTGGACGCCGCTGCCCTGGACTCGCTGCTCACCCCGCACTCGCCAGGGCTCACCACACTGGTGGCCCCACTCGAGCCGGGCGCCACGGGCATCTCAGCGGGCCTCGTCGGCAAGATCCTGGACATCCTCAAGGAGCGCTACGACTACGTGGTCGTCGACACTCCGCCTGCTTTCGACGACCAGGTCCTCGCGGCCTTCGACCGCAGCGACGTCATCGCCTTGATCGCCACCCTCGACATCCCGGCGCTGAAGAACCTGAAGCTCACCCTCGAGACCCTCGAGCTGCTCAACTACCCCCGCGACCAGTGGCTCGTGGTCTTGAACCGGGCCGACTCCAAGGTCGGGCTCGCGCTCAACGAGGTCGAGAAGACGCTGAGGGTCCCGATCGCTGTGCAGATCCCGTCCTCGCGCGACGTCCCCGCCTCGATCAACCGCGGCGTGCCGATCATGATCGAAGACCCCAAGCACGCAGTGAGCCAGTCGATCAAGCAGTTCGCCGAGCAGCACATCGCAGTGGCCTCTGCGAGTGCGGACAGCAGCATCCCCGCCGATCTGCGTTCCGACCGCCGGGGCTTCCTCCGCAGGAAGGCCAAGACCTCATGAGCCTCGCCGACCGTCTCGCCCAAGCCCGTCGCCAGCAGGCAGTACCGCTGGAGGACCGAGCCGACGACTCACTGAGCGGCGGACCGGTCAAGACGCGTCGCAACGCCGACCCGTTCGCCGACGTCAAGCGGCAGGTCCACCAGGCGCTGCTCGACAACCTGGGACCCCAGCTCTACGACTCGAGAATGACCCAGACCGAGCTCGAGCAGAAAGTTCGCCAAGCCCTGCAGGAGGTGCTGGCCCTCGAGGACACCCCACTGACCACCGCCGACCGGGCGCGGATCGCCCAGGACGTCGCCGACGACATCCTGGGGTACGGACCGCTGGAGCCCTACCTGCGCGACAGCGACATCACCGAGGTCATGGTCAACGGAGCCGACGACATCTGGATTGAGCGCGCCGGCAAGATCTACAAGACCGAAGGTGCCTTCGTCGACGAGTCCCACCTGCGCCGCACCATCGACAAGATCGTGGCCCGGGTCGGACGACGCGTCGACGAGTCCAGCCCCATGGTCGACGCACGCCTGCCCGACGGCAGTCGCGTGAACGCCGTCGTACCGCCGCTGGCCCTCGACGGCTCGTTGCTCACCATCCGTAAGTTCGCTGCCGACCCCTACCAGATCGACGACCTGGTGGGTTTCGGGACGGTCAGCACTGCCGTGGCCGAGTTCTTGGCGGCCTGCGTCAGGGGAAAGCTGAACATCCTCGTCTCGGGCGGTACCGGTGCCGGCAAGACGACCACCCTGAACGTCTTGTCGTCGTTCATCCCCGACGACGAGCGCATCGTCACCATCGAGGACGCCGCCGAGCTGCAGCTCCACCAGGACCACGTGCTCCGGCTCGAGGCACGCCCGCCCAACATCGAAGGGCGCGGCGAGGTCAAGGTCCGCGACCTCGTGAAGAACTCGCTGCGCATGCGTCCGGACCGCATCGTGGTCGGGGAGGTCCGTGACGCTGCCGCTCTCGACATGCTCCAGGCGATGAACACCGGCCATGACGGCTCCATCTGCACCGTCCACGCAAACGCCCCGCGCGACGTGCTGGCCCGGATCGAGACGATGGTCCTCATGGCCGGCATCGACCTGCCGATGCGAGCCATCCGCGAGCAGGTTGCCGCCGCGATCGACCTGATCGTCCACCAGGCCCGCTTCAAGGACGGCACCCGGCACATCACCCACATCACCGAGGTGGTCGGGATGGAGGGCGACGTCATCACCTTGCAGGACGTCTTCATGTACGACCACGGGATGGGCTTCGACGAGAACGGGCGCTCGCTGGGGTCACTGAAGTCGACCGGCCTTCGTCCCAAGTTCCTCGAGAAGCTCGCCGAGCACGGGGTGCACGTTGACACGTCCTTGTTCGCCTTCGAGAAGTTCGAGACTCGATGACCCGTTCGACCTTGATCCGAGCCGCGGCAGCCACGGTTGCCGCGTTCTTGGTCATGTCGCCGGCGGCCCACGCCGCGGACAGCCTGTCCATCGACGACGCGACGACGGACGGGTCAACAATCAACGCGGTCGTCTCGATCGACGGACTGACTGACGGCCAGAGCGTCGACACCGGCTCCGCGACCATGACCTTCGGCAGCGTCACGTTCGACGCGACCGCCACCAGCGTCAACAAGGTGTCCGACTACCGACAGGTGGCGCTGCTCACCATGGACACCAGCGGCTCGATGGCCGGTTCGGGGATCGCAGGCGCCAAGCAGGCGGCCAGCGCCTTCCTCGATGCCGTGCCCCCCAGCGTCGAGGTCGGGCTCGTCACTTTCGCCAACAAGGCCCAGGTCGCAGTGGCACCCACCACCGATCGGGCTGCGGTCCAGAAGGCCATCGATGGTCTGACCGCCAACGGGTCAACCGCGCTGTACGACGCAGTGACGCTGTCCGCCAAGGAGATCGCCGCAGCCGACCTCGGCACGGTCCTGATCCTCTCCGACGGCGCGAACGAGGGCAGCTCCGCCACCCTGGCCCAGGCCACGAAGTCGGCCAAGGCCTCTGGGGCGACGTTCGACGCCGTCTCGATCGGCACAGCACTGAGCCAGGTCGCCCCGCTTCGCGCCATCACCAAGGCCACCGGAGGGACCGTCACGACAACCACGACGAACGCCGCCTCCTTGACCGCGGCGTTCGACAAGACCGCGCAGGGCATCAGCAACAAGTACGTGGTCAGTGGCAACGTGCCTGACAACGTGACCGCCACCGCCGGCAACGTCACGGTCAGCTTGACCGTCGACGGCAGCGCGCTCTCCGACACCACGTTCGTGCAGCTCAACGGTGCTGCGGCGCCGGTCGACGCCTCGAGCATCAAGCCGCAGGTCGTCGCAGCCCCAGGCGTTCTCCAGCGAGCTGCCGGAAACGCCCTCTGGCTCGCTCTGGTCGCTCTGTTCGTCGGCCTCGCCGCGCTGATCTACTTCGCCATCACTGCGGCTCGGTCTCGCGAGACAGCTGACTCCAAGCGGATGAGCCGACGCCTGTCCGTGTACACGCTGACGAGCAAGGCGCCCGTCAAGGAGCAGGAGTCGACCGCGCTGGGAGACAGCCAGGTTGCTCGTAGCGCCGTCGAGTTCGCCGGCCGGATGGTCGCCCGTCGTGACTTCGAGACGGTCATGGGCGAGCAGCTGGAGTCGGCCGGAATCCCGCTGAAGACCGCTGAGTGGCTGCTGATCCAGGTCGGCATCGGCATCGGTGCTGGGTTGCTCTTCTTCTTCGTCTTCGGCGGTGCGCTGGTCCCCACCCTGATCGGCCTGGCCCTGGGCCTGGCCGCCCCGTGGCTCTACCTGTCGCGCAAGCGCTCCAGCCGGTTCAAGAAGTTCATGGCCCAGATGCCGGACACCCTGCAGCTGATGGCCGGAAGCCTCGCAGCCGGTTACTCGCTTCCGCAGTCCGTCGACACCGTCGTGCGCGACGGCGAGCCACCCATGTCCTCGGAGTTCAACCGCGCGCTCATCGAGACACGGCTGGGCGTGCCTCTGGAGGACGCCCTCGACGGGATCGCTGCGCGCATGCGCAGCAAGGACTTCTCGTGGGTCGTGATGGCGATCCGGATCCAGCGAGAGGTCGGTGGCAACCTGGCCGAGGTGCTCACTACCGTCGCCGCCACGCTTCGCGAACGCGAGCGGCTGCGTCGCCAGGTCGACGTCCTGTCCGCCGAAGGTCGGCTCTCCGCCTGGATCCTGGCCCTGCTGCCCATCACGTTCGCCGCCTACCTCGCGATCGCACGGCCCTCCTACCTGGCGCCACTGGTCACCACCCCGATGGGGTTCGTCCTCATCGGGCTGGGGCTGATCTTGCTGACGGTCGGGATCCTGTGGATGCGCAAGGTCGTCAAGGTGGAGGTCTGAGATGGACGCCACGTTGATCCTCGTCATCGGCCTCGCGGCGATCTTCGCCGCCCTGGTCATCATGCTCACGACCATCGGCACCATGACCTCCGAGCGCCAGGCGGTCAGCCGCTCGCTGGCGGCCGTCTCGGCCATCGACACGGCCCCGCAGTCGATGCAGAAAGAGCTCGACAAGCCGTTCGTCGACCGGGTCCTCGGGCCGGGGATGGGACGCCTGACCTCGATCGGCCGACGGTTCACGCCGTCCGACCAAGCGGCGCGGATCCGCCGCAAGCTCGACCTGGCCGGCAACCCGCCTGGCTGGGATGTCGACCGCATCCTGGCCTACAAGGTCCTGGGCCTGATCGGTGGAGGAGTCCTCGGGCTCGTCCTGGGGGCCCTGTGGAACGGCTTCCTGCCAGCCATCGGTGTGGGCGTCGGCCTCGCAGCGCTGGGGTTCTTCGGGCCGAACATGGCCCTGCACCAGAAGGCGTACGACCGCAGCGACCAGGTGCGCAAGGACCTCCCTGACGCCCTGGACCTGCTCACGATCTCGGTCGAGGCCGGGCTCGCCTTCGACTCAGCGCTGTCGCAGGTGGCCCGGAACACGACGGGGCCGCTTGCCGAGGAGTTCTTCCGGGTGCTGCAGGAGATGCAGATCGGCAAGGGCCGGTCGGAGGCCCTGCGAGCCCTCGGCGACCGTACCGACGTCGACGAGCTGCGGGGCTTCGTGACCGCGATGGTCCAGGCCGACTCCTTCGGCGTCCCGATCGCCAACGTCCTTCGGATCCAGGCCAAGGAGATGCGGATCA
>JBAPUB010000203.1:0-4364 GCA_049282455.1 Actinomycetes bacterium | reverse complement strand
GCGATCCGCAGCTTGTCTGCCGGAGTCACCCGCGCGATGACGACCCCTTCGCGGTCGAGGAGCTCGCCCAGCTCGACCTCGTCGGTCGGCAGGTCCGAGCCATTCACCACCACGCCACCGTCGCGCCACAACCCGACCTGCTCCGCGATCGCCCGCGCCGTCCCGGGGTGGTCGCCGGTCACCATGGCCATCCGGATGCCGGCCTGACGGCACGACTCCACCGCCTCTGCTGCTCCCGCCCGGGGCGGGTCCTCGATACCGACCAGGCCAAGAAGCTCCAGATCGCGTTCGACGTCGTCGGGATCCGCAGCCGGGTCGACACTCCCGGCACCGCTGCGCCGGGCCACGGCCAGCACCCGCAGCCCGCGACCGGCCATCGCGTGCACCGCAGCATCCGCCGCACCGGCTGCAGCGCCACCGGGGCCAGCTGCACACCGCGGCAGGACGGCGTCCGGTGCACCCTTCACGTGAACGACCCCGTCGACCACCGTCGACTCGCGCCGACGTCGAGGGTCGAACGGGAACCGCACGGCCGACGGCCGCCGACTCGGCTCGGGGGGCACGTCGACCCCGGCCCGCAGCGCCAGGACGTGCAGCGCCGCCTCCATCGGGTCTGCGGTCGGGACCCAGCCCTTCGGGGTCTCGCGCACTCGACCGCCGGAGCATTCCATCGCCGTGAGCGCCAACGACCGGACCGCCTGCGCGACCTCGCCCTCGGCGACCACCCGACCCCGCGGGTCGTAGCCCTCTCCCTCGGTCGTCGCCACGCCGACGGGCGTCCAGACCTCCACCACGGACATCTGGTTGCGGGTCAAGGTCCCGGTCTTGTCCGAGCAGATGTAGGTGGTCGACCCGAGGGTCTCGACCGCGTCGAGGCGCCTGACCAACGCGTGCTCGCGTGCCATCGACTGGGCACCGCGAGCCAACGACAGCGTGACCGTCGGGAGCAGTCCCTCCGGGACAAGGGCCACGGTGACGCCGATCGCAAAGAGGAAGCCCTGGCCAGGTGGAGTCCCGAGCAGCACGGCGATCCCGAAGAAGACTGCGCCGACGCTCACAGCCACGGCCGCGATCACTCGCACCACGCGCGAAAGCTGCTGAGTCAGGGGACCTACCGGCGGGGTCACTCCTGCGGTGAGCGCCGCGACCCCCGCAAGCGCTGTGTGTCCGCCGATGGCCACAACGATCGACGTCGCCTCCCCCTCGACCACGTAGCTGCCCGCCCACAGCGGGTCGCTGGGCGAGGGGTGCACCAACGAGCTCTCGCCGGTCAGGAGTGACTCGTCCACGGCGAGCCTGCTCCCGTCGACCACCTGGAGGTCGGCACAGACCCGGTCGCCGCCGCTCAGGAGCACGACGTCGTCGACGACCAGGTCCGCGGCGTCGACGTCGAGGCGCACCCCGTCGCGGATGACCGACGCGCGCACCGGCAGCAGGTCGCGAAGCCGTTCGGCCGCCCGGTCGGCACGGTCCTCCTGCCAGAACGCGAACACCCCGTTGATGACGACGACCAGCACGATGGCGACCGCGAGGGCAGGCATCCCGGCGACCACGGCCAGCACCGCGGCCACCCACAGCAGAACGGCGAAGAAGTGCGTCATCTGACGCACCAGCCCCCACCAACGTGGCGCCGGCCGAGGGTGCGGCAGCCGGTTCGGGCCGTCGCGGCGGCGGCGCTCGTCGACCTCTGCGGACGTCAGCCCCAGGGCTGACGACGTCACGTCCACGACCGGAGCACCGCGGCGCCGGTCAGCGCATCGGAGGCGAGGTCGACCAGCGCCTCTTGCGCGTTCTCGAACGGGTAGGTCGTAACCCGAACGTCGAGACGCATCGACGCAGCCAGACGCAAGAACTCCTCGCCGTCAGCCCGGGTGTTCGACGTGACCGAGCGCAGCTGCCGTTCCCGGAACAGGTGACGTTGGTAGCTGAGGACAGGGATGTCGCTGAGGTGGATCCCCGCGACCGCGAGCGTCCCGCCCTGGTCGAGAGCGGCCAAGGCGACGGGCACCAGCTCGCCGACCGGCGCGAACAGCACCGCGGCGTCCAGCAGCTCGGGGGGGTCGTCGAAGGCGTCACTCGCCGAGTGGCATCCCAGCTCCAGGGCAAGCTCGCGGGCTCGAGCCGAGCGGGTCATGACGTGGACCGTCGCACCCTCGTGCAGGGCTACCTGGGCGGCCAGGTGCGCGGAAGCCCCGAACCCGTAGACGCCCAGACGTCCGCCGGGCGGGAGGTCGCTGCGACGCAGCGCGCGGTACCCGATGATGCCAGCGCACAGCAGCGGTGCTGCGCTCTCGTCGCTCCACCCGTCCGGGAGCCGGTAGGCATACCCCTCAGGGACGACGGCCAGCTCGGCGAAACCGCCGTCGTGGTCCCAGCCGGTGTACTGCGACTGCCGGCACAGGTGCTCCCGGCCCGAGCGGCACCACCGACAGGCACCACAGGTGCTGCGCAGCCACGGCACCCCGACCCGGTCACCCACTGCGAACCGGCCTGTGCCCGGCCCGGTCGCCACGACCCGGCCCACAATCTCGTGGCCGGGCACGACCCTGGGGCGCCGCGGCTGGAGGTCGCCCTCGGCCAGGTGCAGGTCGGTCCGGCACACTCCGCACGCGGTCACGGCCAGGACGACCTCGCCTGGCCCCGCCGTCGGGTCGTCACGCTGCACGAGGCGCAACGGCCGGTGCGCCACCGGCCCCGGACGCTCGACCACCCACGCTCGCACGGCGTCAGCCTGCCCCTTTCGGCCCCTCGTGCCCAGGGGCTGCCGCCGACCGGGGTCGGGACCAACGACCCTGCCTCGCCTCGAGGGGGGTGGTCACTGTTGGACCTGTCCCCCTCAGGAGGAGCCATGACCGCCAGTTCACGCTTGCCGATCGTCGTCGGCCTCGACGGCTCCGACGCCGCGCGCGGCGCCCTCGACTGGGCGCTGACGACGGCTCGGCTGAGCCACGTCGCGGTCCGGATGGTCCACGCCTGGTCGGTGCCCCTGCCACCGGTCGCGATGGGGCCGGCCGTATCCGGTCCGAGCGAGGACGCACTGCAGGAAGTGGCGCAGACCCTGCTCGACGAGGGAATCGCCTATGCAGGGACCGTTGCCCCCGACGTCGAGGTGACAGCGGAGCTGAGCACGACGCCGCCTGCTAGCGCGATGATCACCGCGTCCAAGGACAGCAGCATGGTGGTGCTGGGATCTCGCGGTCTGGGCAGCTTCACCGAGCTGCTGGTCGGGTCGGTGAGCCTGCAGGTCGCCACTCACGCGCACTGCCCGGTGGCGATCATCCGCCCGCACACCCTCGGCGAAGGCGCCAGCTCGTACGCCGGACGCATCGTCGTCGGGGTCGACGGGTCGGCGCTCTCCACCGCCGCTGCAGAGCTGGCCTTCGAACAGGCTTCTCTGCGCGGGCTGGGCCTTGGAATCGTTCACGCCTGGGAACCGCCCGGCTTCGACGGGCCCGGGCTGGTCATGTCGACCGACGAGATGCAGGCGGACATCGAGCAGGAGCAGCTCGAGCTCGTTTCGGAGACCGTCGCCGGTCTTCGCGAGCGATTCCCCGACGTCAACGTGAAGCAGGATCTCGTGCGTGGACGCGCGAACAGCGTCCTCGTCGACGCGTCGCGCGGCGCCGAGCTCGTAGTCGTCGGGTCGCGAGGGCGGGGCGGGTTCGCCAGCCTCATGCTCGGTTCGGTGAGCCACACCGTCATCCACCACGCACATGCCCCGGTCCTCGTCGTTCGCCCGGGCGCGGCATGAGTGGCACGCGGCTCAGTGCAGCCGAACAGCGAGCACTCGTCACGGCCGCCGTCGCCGCGCCATCGGTCCACAACACCCAGCCGTGGCTGTTCGGCGTCCACGACGACCATCTGGACCTGTGGGCCGACCCCTCCCGTCAGCTGCTCAGCCAGGACCCAGACGCGCGGGCCCTGACCGTGTCGTGCGGGGCTGCACTGCTCAACCTGCGGGTCGCCGCGGAGCACCTGGGCTACCAGCCGCGGGTCGAGCTGCTTCCCGACGACGAAACCCCCGACCTGCTCGCCCGGGTCGCCTTCGACGGCCGGTCCGCCCACGCCGGAATGGCCGCTGCGCTCTTCGAGGCGATCGACAAGCGGCACACCAACCGCCTCCCCTACGAGGACCGGCCGGTTCCCCGCTCGGTGCTCGACGCGCTCGTCGAGGCTGCCAGCCAGGAGGGCGCCGACCTGCACGCGATCAGCGACCGTCAGGACCGCCGGCGGCTGGTCGAGATCATCCACGAGGCCGACCTTGAGCAGGAGATCGACCGGGACCGCCTCGAGGAGGCGGCCCACTGGGCCGGGGTCGGCAGCGACCGGAGCGACGGCGTACCGGAGGAGTCCCTGGGGCCGCT
>JBAPUB010000202.1:0-17991 GCA_049282455.1 Actinomycetes bacterium | reverse complement strand
GCTTCCAGGCACCGGGCTTCTACGCCAAGAGGGGCTACACCGAGACCGGGCGAACCCCGGACTACCCGACAGGACACGACCAGATCCACCTTCGCAAACCGTTGTGAACCCCCGGGTTGCCTTCTCTCGCGGGCAACTTCCTGGTCAACGACGGTCAGGGCGCGGGCGGGCCGTTGCTGATCAGACTCCGCATCTCCTGCGGTGTTCCGCGGAACCACCCGATCGACTCGACCCACCAGGTGAGCCCGGCGGCCGCGTACTCGTCCATAGGGGCGGCAGCCGGTGATGTGGCCTCGACTGCGACCTCGAGAGCAGGTAGGTCCGGGTCGCGTTGCCGGTTCGCATAGTCGACGGCTTCAGCCAGCTGCGACGGTTCGACCGTCTGGCCCAGCCCGACATCGCGGAACGTCGGGAACACACCGTCGAAGCGCGCGGCTCGTCGGAACGCGGGTCGAGCCGGCCACGTGCCCGCAACCCAGATCGGAATCCTCGGGCGCTGGACGGGGACCGGGTGGAAGCCGGAGGTGGTGTGGGCCATGTAGTAGTCGCCGTCGTGCGCGACCGGGTCACCGGTCCACAGCGAGGTCACGACCTCCAGGGCCTCGTCCAGCATCTGCCCTCGGACCACGCGGTCCACGGGGTCACCGAACGCCCCGAACTCCTCCTCGTCGTGTGCGCCCAGACCCACGCCCACGATGAGCCGCCCACCGCTGAGCCGGTCGAGCGCAGCCGTCTCGCGGGCCACCTTCGCCGGGCGACGTCGGGCCAGAGGCGTCACCATGGCGCCGAGTCGCACCCGTTGAGTGGCCAGGGCCATGGCAGCGAGCGCGACCTGCGGGTCGGTGGCGGGCTCCCCATGGCGACTGAGGTGGTCCCAGCAGAAGACGCCGTCCCACCCGGACCGTTCGGCCAGCCCGGCCAGGTCGGCCAACAAGCGAGGGTCGGCGTAGGCACCGAGGTTCGGGATCCCGACCGCGTATCTCACCCGCCTGAGGCTAGCGACTGGGGATGACGCCTCTCTAGCTCGGAATCGACGAGCGGGGCGATGTCGACACCACCGATTGTCAGGTTCGTGACCTCGTCGTGGATGTCGACGTCGGACCGGGGGCAAGGGATGTCTTGATCAGACCTCACAGAAGAAACAAGTCATGCCTCGACCGCGGGTAAGGCGCGAACGAGATCTCCTCCCGCCGGGGACTGAACGGTTTGGTGGTACGGGCCCTGCAGTCCGGGAGTAGGTTGCCGACATGCCCGCAACCATCGGCGCCCGCCCTCTGGAGCTTCGGTCAGGGCCAGGCTGAGGTGGGTCTCCCAAGCGGCACGGTCTCGTTCCTGTTCACCGATGTCGAGGGGTCGACGCGGCTGCTCGCTGCACTCGGCGACGGCTATGACGCTCTCCTCCAAGCCCACCGCGAGGTCCTTCAGCGCTCGGTGGAAGACCATCACGGGGTGGTCTTCGAGACCGAGGGCGATGCCGTGTTCGCCGTGTTCGCTGCCGCCGGTGACGCCGTCGCCGCCGCGCGGGACGCACAGCAACGACTGACCGACCACCCGTGGCCAGACGGTGCGGCCATCCGGGTACGGATGGCAGTACACACCGGGGATGCGCGGCAAGTCGGTGACGGCTACTTCGGCATGTCACTCCACGTCATCGCTCGGGTCTGCTCGACCGGACATGGCGGACAGGTGCTGCTGACGGGCGCGACGCTCGCACTCGTGCCCGGCTGTGAGGTCCTTGACCTCGGTGAGCACCAGCTGAAAGACCTGTCCGCTCCAGTTCGTATCGTCCAGCTGCTCGGACCCGGGTTGGGCGAATCGTTCCCACCCCTCCGAACCCCCTCCGTACGGCGGACCAACCTCCCATCGAGCACTGACGAGTTCATCGGACGTGCCGCTGAGCTCGCCGAGATCGTCGACGCCTTCGGCGGTCATCGGTTGGTGACGCTGACCGGGGCGGGTGGCAGTGGGAAGACCCGCATGGCGCTGGAGGCCGCAAGCCGTCTCGTGCCTCTGCGACCTGACGGCGTCTGGCTGGTCGAGCTGGCCCCGCTCTCAGATGGAGACCTTGTCCCGGCGAAGGTTGCTGAGGCCCTGGGTCTGGGCGAACGCGCCGGACAGCTGCTCGAGGAGACGCTCACGGAGTGGCTGCGCACCCATGAGGTGCTTCTGCTCCTCGACAACTGCGAACACCTGGTTGACGACGTCGCGGAGTTCACCCATCGGCTCCTGGCGTCCTCCCCGACCGTCCAGATCCTTGCCACCAGTCGGGAGCTTCTCGGAGTGCCCGGTGAACAGGCTCTACGGGTGCCACCGCTCCGGCTGCTGGGCGAGGCCGAGGAGCTCTTCCTCTCCCGCGCCGGGGCAGTGGTGCCGGGCTTCGACCGGGACGCGAGTGACCGAGATCTCGTGACCCAGGTCTGCCGTCGCCTCGACGGCCTGCCCTTGGCCATCGAGCTCGCCGTTGCGCGCCTCAGGTCGTTGTCGTTGGCAGAGCTTGCGACCCGGCTCGACGACCGGTTCCGTCTGCTCACCGGTGGCAGCCGAACCGCGCCCTCGCGGCTACGGACGTTGGAGGCAGTGGTGGCCTGGAGCTACGACCTCCTCGAGGGCTCCGAAGGTGACCTGTTCCGGGCGGTCAGTGTCTTCCCGGAGAGTTTCACGGTCGACGCCGCGGCTTCGGTCTTCGGGTGTGACGTTCTCGATGTGATCGACGGGCTCGGACGGTTGGTTGAGAAGTCCCTGGTTCAGCCGGCGGAGGCACGTCAGGGGCGTGGTCGCTACCAGCTGCTGGAGACCCTGCGTCAGTACGGACGGGACAGGCTGATCGACGAAGGCCAGTCTCAGCTGCGGCAAGATGGCCTCCTCGCCTGGGCAATGAGCTGGGTCGAGCGTCTCGAGCGCGACCTGCGGACCTCGAACATGGACGCAGCTCTCGCCGACGTGATGCCCGAGCGCGACAACCTGCGCGCAGCGATGCAGTGGGCGATCGAGCGGGAAGACCTTGCCGCCGCGCTGCAGCTGGTGACGACCGTCCCGCTCGGAGTAACCAGCGAACGCCGTTCCCTCATCGTCGACTTGCACGAGCGGGGCGGCGACAGCCTCCCCCAGAGCGTTGTGGCGAGGGCTTACCTCACCCTCGCCGATCTGGCGCTGGAACAGGGTGACTGGGCCGCCGCGATCGCGGCCGGTGCAGCGGCCCGCACGGGGTTCGAACGCGTCGCGGACCGTCGGCACGCCGCGTGGGCGACCCTGGATGTCGGGACCGGCTACTGGGGTGCGGGTGATCTCGACGCCGCCGACCGGCTCCTCGCCCAGTCGCTCGTCGAGTTTCGGGCATGCGACGACGACTTCGGAATCGCGTGCGCGTCGTGGTCGTGCTCGCTGCGCGAACCGGAGCGTGGGATCGCGACCGCCGCCGCTGAGGAGGCCGAGCGGCGGTTCCGGGAGCTCGATGCGCCGATGATGCGGGCACACGCGCTCGAAGGACGGGCGCTCATCGAGATCGAGGCCGGTGACCTGGCGACTGCGGCGCCGTTCTTGCGCGAGGAGATCGCCATATTGTCGAGTGCTAACAACCTCGGCTGCACCGCACACGCCCTGGAGACTGTCGCTGTGTGGAGCTCAGCGCGGGGGGACGTCGAGAGCGCGGGGGAGATCGTCGGCGCCGCCGAGGCGCTGAGGACCATCAGCGGTGCCGGACACAAACCGTGGGAAGTGCGGGCACGCCACCAAGGCGACTACGACGCCAAGGTCCTCGGCGACCCCGAGGTCGCGCATGCAGCGGTCGACCGTGGTCGCAGCCACAGCCTTCCGACGGCCGCCGCCCTCGCCGACCGAGTGCTCTCCGATCCGATCGCGGACCCAGCCGTCCCGTTCACCTGACCACGCTCGTCAGTCGCCCGACGCGCCAGGCGGATCTGCACCGTTGACCGGTGACCTCTCGGCCCCGCACAGCTCATCGAACAGGTGTTCGCCGCTGAACCGATGCTGGAACGTCGAGTGGACGGACCAGGGCGAGCCGCCGTGCCCACGGAGCGGCTTCCCTCGCGCGGCCACTAGGCTCCGGCCGTGCCGAGCAGCGCGACACCCGTCGACTACGACGGCCTCCCGGACGGTCTCGTTGTCGCCGACGAGTCAGGAACGGTCGTGGCCTTCAACACCGCCGCCGAGCGCGTTACCCGTCTGCGTGCTGCAGACGCACTCGGTCGACCTCTGGCTGACGCCCTGCCGTTGACCGACGCGGCGGGACGCGACTGGTGGCTGGTGAGCAACCCGTTTGGTGGGCTGAGGACCAGGACTCGTCAGGTCGAGCGAGCACTGTCCCTGCCCGACGGTCGCACCGTCTTGGTGACGGCGACGTACGAACGGGTGGCGAGGGGCGGACCGGTGTCTCGAGTCGTCGTCGCCCTGCGCGGAACCGAGGCGCGCGACCGCATGGAACAGGTCCACGCCGACCTGATCGCGACCGTCGCCCACGAGCTGCGCTCGCCGCTGACCGGCGTCAAGGGGTTCACGGCCACGCTGCTCGGGAAGTGGGAGAAGTTCACCGACGAGCAGCGACGCCTCATGCTCGAGGCCGTCGACTCCGACGCAGACCGCCTCACCCGGCTCATCGCCGAGCTGCTCGACGTCGCGCGGATCGACTCAGGACGCATCCAGCTGCATCGGGTGCCGACCGACCTCGCGACGCTGGTGCAGCGCCGGGTCGACGCGCAAGTGGTGGCCGGACGGGACCGTGAGGGCTACCGGCTCGACCTGGCTTCAGGCGTGCCGGACGTGTGGGTCGACCCGGACAAGCTCGGGCAGGTCGTCGACAACTTGCTCGAGAACGCGGCACGGCACGGTGACGGAGTCATCACCGTCTCGTTGCGCCACGATCCCGACGGAGTCGTTCTCGCCGTCACCGATGAAGGCCCCGGTGTCCCGGAGTACCAGGCGACACGGGTCTTCGGGCGGTTCTGGAAGGGCTCCGACCGCGGTGGCACAGGTCTGGGGCTGTACGTCGTCCGGGGTCTGGTCGAAGCCCATGGCGGTCGAGTTGCCCTGGTGCCGCCGGAGACCGGCGGGGCGCGGTTCGTCGTCGTGCTGCCCGCCGGTGACCCCGGGGACAACTGAGGCGACTGGCCCAGGGTCCGGCTCATAGACTCAGCAGCCCACCCCCACTCCGATCCACCGCCAGCCGCCGAGGGAGCAGATGTCCGCGCCGAACCAGCCGTTCGACCCGGTCGAGGTCACGCCTTTGCATGCAGACCAGGTCCAGGCGATGTGCGACGCCGCTCTCGAGGCCATCGCCGCCGCTGACACCCTCGACTCCCTCAAGCAGGCACGGCTGGCCCACGCCGGCGACCGGTCACCGCTGGCTTTGGCCAACCGCGAGATCGCAGCGCTGCCCCCGCAGGCCAAGGCGGACGCCGGCAAGCGCGTCGGGCAGGCCCGTGCCACCGTGCGGACCGCTCTCGACCGACGTCAGGCGGAGCTCGAGCAGGAGCGCGACGCCCGGGTCCTGGTCGAGGAGGCCGTTGACGTCACCGTCCCCTGGGACCGTGTCGCCTCCGGTGGTCGTCACCCCTTGACGACGATCCAGGAACGGGTCGCCGAGATCTTCACCGCCATGGGCTACGAGGTCGCCGAAGGGCCGGAGGTCGAGGGCGAGTGGTTCAACTTCGACGCTCTGAACATCCCGGTGGACCACCCGACCCGTGACATGAGCGACACGTTCTTCGTGACCTCGCCCGAGTCTGGGGTCGTGCTGCGCACCCACACGTCTCCGGTCCAGGCGCGGGTCATGCTCGAGCGGAAGCCGCCGATCTACGTCATCGTTCCTGGTCGCACCTACCGCACCGACGAGCTGGATGCCACGCACACTCCGGTCTTCCACCAGGTCGAGGGTCTGGTGATCGACGAGTCCATCACCATGGCGCACCTGAAGGGCACGCTCGAGCACTTCGTCCAGGAGCTCTTCGGCGCGGGGCTGTCCACCCGGCTTCGCCCGTCGTACTTCCCGTTCACCGAACCCAGCGCCGAGCTCGACTTCCAGTGCTTCGTCTGTCGTGGCGACTCAGTCGGGAACCCCGATCGACCGTGCCGCACGTGCAACAGCGAAGGCTGGATCGAGTGGGGCGGCTGCGGAATGGTCAACCCCCGCGTACTGACGGCGTGCGGGATCGACCCCGACCGCTACTCGGGATTCGCTTTCGGGATGGGTCTCGAACGCGGCCTGATGCTCCGACACGGCATCTCAGACATGCGGGACATGGTCGAAGGTGACGTCCGCTTCACGCGCGCGTTCGGGACGGAGATCTGATGCGTGCACCGATGTCCTGGATTCGCGAGTACGTCGACCTGCCCGACGACGTCACCGCACGCGACCTCGCGACGCGCCTCATCTCTGCCGGACTCGAAGTCGAGACCGTCGACCATCTCGGTGCCGACATCTGCGGGCCGCTCGTCGTGGGGCGAGTCCTGGCCTTCGAGGAGGAGGTCCACTCAAACGGCAAGACCATCCGTTGGTGCCGCGTCGATGTCGGCGCCCAGCACAACGACGAGGCCGTCGACGAGGTCCCAGCGTCGCGAGGCATCGTCTGCGGCGCTCGCAACTTCGAGGTCGACGACCTCGTCGTCGTCTGCCTTCCGGGCGCGGTCCTGCCCGGGGGTTTCGCGATCACCGCGCGGAAGACCTACGGGCACGTCAGCGACGGCATGATCTGCTCCTCCCGCGAGCTGGGAACCGGCGACGACCACGACGGCATCATCGTGTTGCCCGCAGACGCCGCCGGCCCCGGCGACGACGCTGTCGAGCTGCTCGCCCTGCGTGAGGACGTTCTCGACATCGCCGTGACTCCTGACCGTGGGTATGCGCTGTCGATCCGCGGTGTTGCGCGCGAGGCGGCCACGGCATACGGCCTGACGTTTCGCGACCCCGCCGTAACGAGGCTCCCGCAGGGGTCGGACGAGGACTGGCCGGTCGTGCTTTCCGACGTTCACGGATGCGACCGGTTCGTGTTCCGGACGGTCACTAGTTTCGACGAGACTGCCCATTCTCCTTCGTGGCTGCAGGGGCGGCTTCGCCATGCCGGCATGCGACCGATCTCTCTCGCAGTCGATGTGACGAACTACGTCATGCTCGAGCTCGGGCAACCGCTGCACGCCTACGACCGCAGCCGCCTGAGAGGAACCGTTGTCGTACGACGGGCGGTCGCGGGGGAGACCCTCGAGACCCTCGATGGCGTCACGCGCACCCTCGACCCCGACGACCTGCTCATCACCGACGACCGAGGTCCCATCGGCATCGCTGGGGTGATGGGTGGAGCCTCGACCGAGATCAACGGATCCAGCACCGACATCGTGATCGAGGCGGCCCACTTCGAGCCGACGACGATCGCCCGGTCGGCACGACGACACCGGCTCCCCAGCGAGGCGTCGAGGCGGTTCGAGCGCGGGGTCGACAACCGGTTGCAGGAGATCGCAGCACAACGGGCTGTGCAGCTGCTGGCCGATCTGGGTCGCGCGACGATCGCGCCGACGTCGACGGTCGTCGACCTGGTTCAGGTGCTGCCGACCATCGGCCTCGACCTCGACCTGCCGAGCCGGTTGGTGGGTCGCGCCTACCCGCACGACGAGGTCGAACGGCTTCTCACGGCCGTTGGCTGCACGGTCGAGGTGTCGGACCGCTGGGCCCAGGTGACCCCTCCCTCGTGGCGGCCCGACCTCCGGCTGCCGGTGGACCTCGTCGAAGAGGTCGCACGTCTGCACGGCTACGAGGCCATACCCTCCGCCTTGCCGAGCGCGCCGGCAGGGGCCGGCCTCACCGAGTCCCAGCGGATGCGACGACGGGTCGGACAGGCCTTGGCGGGTGCCGGCTGCACCGAGGTCCTCAACTACCCGTTCGTGTCGCCCGCAGTCCACGACGCCTTCGGCCTGCCTGCCGACGACGCGCGCCGGCGAGCCCTGCGTCTGGCGAACCCCCTGTCCGAGGAGGAGCCTGAGCTGCGGACGTCACTGCTGCCCGGGCTGCTCGACGCCCTGCGTCGCAATGTCTCCCGCGGCTTCGACGACGTCGCGCTGTTCGAGACCGGGTTGGTGTTCCGTCCAAGAGCCGACCCTCTGGAAATTGCGCCGAGACCCGGCGTCGACCAGCGTCCGCAAGACGCGGAGATTGCGGCACTCAACGCTGTACTGCCCGATCAGCCACGTCGCGTCGCGGTGGTGATGGCGGGTCGAGTCGAGCCAGCCGGGTGGTGGGGCGAAGGTCGCGACGTGTCGTGGGCCGATGCCGTTCAGGCGGCCCGTCTGGTCGCGCACGCGGTGCGCGCGGAGATCAGCGTTCGAGCCGACCAGCACCAGCCGTGGCACCCGGGACGATGCGCAGCGCTCGTGGCCGGGGGGGACGACGGTGAGGTCGTCGGTCATGCCGGCGAGCTGCACCCCCGCGTGGTCGGCGCACTTGGGCTTCCGGCGCGCACCGTCGCCATGGAGCTCGACCTCGATGCCCTGGCTCGTCATAGCGCCGCAGTGGTCGCGGCCCCGAACGTGTACACGTTCCCGGTCGCCAAGGAGGACGTCGCCCTCGTGGTTGACGAGCAGGTCGCGGCGGCCGACGTGCAGGCTGCTCTGGCCGCGGGCTCGGGGGAGCTGCTCGAAGAGGTTCGGCTCTTCGACGTCTACTCCGGACCGCAGGCCGGTCCGGGCAAGAAGTCGCTTGCCTTCGCCCTCCGGTTCCGCGCGGCCGACCGCACCCTCACCGTCGACGACGTCGTTGTGGCGCGCAATGCGGCGGTGGCCGAGGCCGCCCGCCGCTGCGGTGCCGTTCTGCGTTCCTGACCGCTCACGGGTGAGGCGACGCGCCCACCCGAGAGAGCCCGTTGCATGAGTATGCGGGCAAGCGTATACACTGTGAGGCATGACGATTCGGGTCGCTGTCGCGGGCGCGTCCGGCTATGCCGGAGGGGAGCTCGTGCGCGTGCTCGCCGGCCACCCTCGGCTGACCCTCGACGTCGTCACCGCCTCAGCATCAGCCGGCCAGCAGCTCGCCGAGGTGCACCCCAACCTGCGGTCCCTGGGGGACTGGACCCTGCAGCCGACGACGCCTGAGGTGTTGGCGGACGCCGACCTGGTCTTCTTGGCCCTGCCCCACGGGGCATCCGGGGGCCTGGGTGCGGCCCTGGCTGCGGACCAACGGGTCGTCGACCTGGGCGCAGACCACCGGCTGGTCGACTCCGCCGCATGGGAGCGCTATTACGGCGGCACCCCGCGTGTGTCCTGGACGTACGGGCTGCCCGAGCTCGCAGCGCAGCGGGCGGCCGTGGCCGGGAGCACTCGGGTAGCCAATCCTGGGTGTTTCCCGACCGCGGTGACCTTGGCCCTCGCGCCGTTGGCCGCGGCCGGTCTCATCGACGTGTCCGACGTCGTCGTCGTGGCCGCTTCCGGCAGCTCCGGGGCCGGACGTTCTGCGTCCCCGGCCCTGCTCGGATCCGAGCTGATGGGGTCGGCGGCCGCCTACAAGGTGGGTGGAGCCCATCAGCACACTCCCGAGATGGAGCAGACCCTGGGTCTGGCCGGCGGTCAGCCCGCCACCGTTTCGTTCACCCCGATCCTGGTCCCGATGGCCCGCGGGATCGTGGCGACGTGCACGGCACGCCTGTCGCCAGCTGCCACGCCGGGCCAGGTCCGCGAGGCCATGAGCCAGGCGTACCAGGCCGAGCCTTTCGTGTCGCTGCTCCCCGAGGGCACCTGGCCGAGGACCAACGACGTGTCAGGCAGCAACGCGGCCGCGCTGCAGGTTGTCGTCGACGCACATGCCGAGCGCGTCGTCGTGGTGTGCGCGATCGACAACCTCGGGAAGGGCGCGGCGGGCCAGGCGGTCCAGAACGCAAACCTGATGCTGGGGCTCGACGAGTGTGCCGGTCTCTCAGCTCTCGGGGTGGCGCCATGACCGGAGTCGGCGTCACGGTGGCCGCGGGCTTCCGGGCTGCGGGGGTGGCGGGTGGGCTGAAGGCCTCCGGCGGCCGCGATGTCGCTCTCGTCGTCAACGACGGCCCGGACCACAGCGCTGCAGGTGTCTTCACGAGCAACCGCGTCCACGCTGCACCGGTGGCCTGGAGTCGCGAGGTACTCGCGACCGGTCAGGTCCGTGCGGTGGTGCTCAACTCGGGTGGAGCCAACGCGTGCACGGGCACTCAGGGGTGGCTCGACACGGTCGACGCGGCATCGGTGGTCGCCGCGAAGCTCGACGTCCCCGCCGACCAGGTGGCGGTGTGCTCGACCGGACTGATCGGCGAGCGACTCGCGATGCCGGCTCTGCGGTCAGGCATTGCTGCGGCGGTCGGCCTGCTCGACGGCGAGGGCGGGCAGGACGCCGCCGAGGCGATCATGACCACGGACTCGGTCGCGAAGACTGCCTCGGCGCACGGAACGGGCTTCGCCATCGGTGGCATGGCCAAAGGCGCCGGGATGCTGGCACCTGGGCTGGCGACGATGCTGTCGGTCCTCACCACCGACGCCGTCGTCCCCGCGGCCCTGCTGGACGACGCCCTGCGCGAGGTGACTGCGCGGACGTTCGACCGCATCGACTCCGACGGGTGCATGTCGACCAACGACAGCGTCCTCCTGCTTTCGTCTGGCGCCAACGGCGTGGCACCCACACAGTCCGAGCTCGTCGCCGTCCTCGACATCGTCTGCCACGACCTCGCACGCCAGCTGGTCGCGGACGCCGAGGGCGCGAGCAAGGACATCCGCATTGACGTCGTCGGTGCAAAGGACGAGGCCGACGCCACCGAGGTAGCCCGTGCGGTGGCGCGCAGCAACCTGTTCAAGTGCGCAGTCCACGGAGAGGACCCGAACTGGGGGCGGGTGCTGTCGGCCGTCGGAACCACATCGGCGCAGTTCCACCCTGAGAACTTGGCCGTGGCCATCAACGGCGTGTGGGTCTCCCGTGACGGCGGCCCCGGAGACGACCGGGCCCTGGTCGACATGTCGGGCCGCGACATCGTGGTCACCGTCGACCTGAGCTCAGGCGAGTCCTCCAGCTGGGTCTGGACCAACGACCTGACGGCGGCATACGTGCACGAGAACTCGGCGTACTCGTCATGACCCGGGACTCGTCCGGCGTTGGCGCCAAGGCTGCCGTCCTCGTGGAGGCGCTTCCCTGGCTCGAGCAGCTGAACGGCGCCACGGTCGTGGTGAAGTACGGCGGCAACGCCATGGTCGACGAGGACCTGCAACGGGCCTTCGCCGAGGACATCGTCTTCTTGAGGCTTGCCGGCCTGCGTCCCGTCGTGGTTCACGGCGGCGGACCCCAGATCAACGCGATGCTGGACCGGCTCGGCGTTGACTCGGAGTTCCGCAACGGTCTGCGCGTGACCTCCCCGGAGACGATGGACGTCGTGCGGATGGTGCTGACCGGGAAGGTCCAGCGTGAGCTGGTGGGTCTGGTCAACGAGCACGGACCTTGGGCCGTAGGCATGTCCGGCGAGGACGCGCACCTGTTCACGGCACAGCCCGCAACCGTCACGGTCGACGAGGTGCCGGTCGATCTCGGCCTGGTCGGCAAGGTCGTTCGAGTCGAGCCGGCGTTGGTCACTCGGGTGCTCGACGATGGCCTCATCCCCGTGGTCTCCAGTGTCGCAAGGGGTGAGGACGCCGCTGTCTACAACATCAACGCCGACACAGCCGCGGCCGAGCTTGCGGTTGCGCTGGGCGCGCGCAAGCTGATCGTCCTGACCGACGTCGAGGGCCTGTACCGGGACTGGCCGTACAGCGACGAAGTGATCAGCGAGATCACGGTTGCCGAGCTGAAGGACCTCCTGCCCTCGTTGGCCAGCGGAATGGTCCCGAAGATGGAGGCGTGCCTTCGAGCGGTCCAAGGGGGTGTCGGCAAAGCTCATGTGCTGGACGGGCGCGTGCCGCACGCTCTGCTGCTCGAGGTGTTCACCGACGAGGGCGTGGGGACACAGGTGCTGCCATGAGCGTGGCAAGGACGAAGGCCGCCCGCCACCAGCGCATTGCCGACCTTCTCGGCCGGAACCGGGTGCACTCGCAGAGCGACCTGGCTCGGCTCCTGGCCGGCGACGGTCTCACCGTCACGCAGGCGACGCTGTCGCGTGACCTCGTCGAGCTCGGAGCCGTGCGGGTACGCGACCGTGACGGTCAGCTCGTCTACGCCGTGCCGGCTGAGGGAGGCGACGCGACTCCGCGGGCGGCGGAGGAGGAACCGGCTGCCGTGGACCGGCTGACTCGTCGGCTCGGTGAGCTTCTGGTGTCGGCAGAACGGTCGGCGAACCTGGTCGTGCTTCGCACACCACCAGGGGCCGCCCAGTTCCTGGCGTCGGCCATCGACCACGGCGTTCTGCACGATGTTCTCGGCACGATCGCTGGGGACGACACGGTGCTGCTCATCACCAGAGACCCCGAAGGAGGCGACGCCGTCGCCACCTGGTTGCTCGAACAGGCTGGGCGCGCCCGTGCGCCCCGCCCCTCACAAGGAGAACGTCTGTGAAGGATCGCATCGTCCTCGCCTACTCAGGAGGGCTCGACACCTCCGTCGCGATCGGCTGGCTGGCCGAGGAGACGGGAGCCGAGATCGTGGCCGTCGCGGCCGACGTCGGACAGGGCGGCGAGGACATGGAGGACATTCGCACACGAGCCCTCGCCTGCGGGGCGGCCGAGTCCGTCGTCCTCGACCTCAAGGACGAGTTCGCCGACGACTTCTGTCTCCCCGCGCTGCAGGCCCACGCCTTGTACATGGACAGGTACCCGTTGGTCTCGGCCCTGTCTCGCCCAGTGATCGCCAAGCACCTGGTGTGGGCTGCGCGCGAGTTCGGGGCCGCAACCGTGGCCCATGGCTGCACGGGCAAGGGGAACGACCAGGTGCGGTTCGAGGTCGGAATCGGGGCACTCGCCCCGGACCTGGCGGTTCTCGCACCCGTCCGCGACTCGGGGATGACCCGTGACAAGGCAATCGAGTTCGCGGAGGCCAACAACCTGCCGATCGACGTCTCGAAGAAGTCTCCGTACTCGATCGACCAGAACGTGTGGGGACGTGCGTGCGAGACAGGTTTCCTCGAGGACATCTGGAATGCACCGATCGAAGACGTCTACGGGTACTCGCAGGATCCTTCGTTGGCACGCCCGGTCGACGAGGTGGTCATCACGTTCAGCAGAGGCGTTCCCGTGGCCATCGACGGACAGAAGGTCTCGATGCTGGAGGCCATCCAGCAGATGAACGATCGTGCCGGAGCGCACGGAATCGGCCGGATCGACATGGTCGAGGACCGCTTGGTCGGCATCAAGAGCCGTGAGGTGTACGAGGCGCCGGGTGCCATCACCTTGATGACCGCTCATCACGAGCTCGAGAGCGTCACCGTCGAGCGCGACCTTGCGCGGTTCAAGCGGACTGTTGGCCAGCGTTGGGGAGAGCTGGTCTACGACGGCTTGTGGTTCTCGCCCCTCAAACGGTCACTGGACGCTTTCATCGCTGAGTCGCAGCACCACGTGACCGGGGAGGTGCGGATGGATTTGCAGGGTGGGCGTGCGGTGGTCACGGGACGACGCAGCCAGGAGAGTCTGTACGACTTCGACCTGGCGACCTACGACACCGGAGACACCTTCGACCAGACGCTGTCCAAGGGGTTCGTCCAGCTCTGGGGGCTGGCGAGCCGTACCGCCGCCGAGCGCGACCAGCGCACGGAGGAGATCGATGCCTGACGACGAACCACAGACGCTTCGGCTGTGGGGTGGCCGCTTCAGCGGGGCGCCGTCGGATGCCCTTCAGGCCCTGAGCCTGAGCGTCCACTTCGACTGGCGGCTCGCCCAGGCAGATCTGCGCAGCTCGATGGCGCACGCCCGGGTCCTGCATCGCGCCGGTCTGCTCGACGACGACGAGCTGGCCCGGATGCTGGAGGCACTGTCCCAGCTCTCCGATGACGTGGCGCTGGGCGTGTTCACTCCTCAGGCCCAGGACGAGGACGTGCACACCGCCCTGGAGCGTGGGCTCATCGAACGTCTCGGCACCCTCGGGGGGAAGCTCCGCGCGGGGCGCAGCCGAAACGACCAGGTGGCTACCGATCTTCGGATCTACCTTCGCGACGCGGCCCGCGACGTCGCCCTCGGCGTGGTGGCCGTCCAGGAGGCCTTTCTCGCCCAGGCCGAGGCCCACATGGACACCGTGGCTCCCGGGTTCACGCACCTGCAGCACGCACAGCCTGTCTCGTTCGGACACGAGCTGCTCAAACATGTGCACGCACTGGCCCGCGACGTGGACCGGCTTCGCGACTGGGACGCCCGCGCCGCGTACTCGCCGCTCGGCGCCGGTGCTCTTGCAGGCTCGTCGCTTCCGCTGGACCCCCAGGCCACGGCGACCGAGCTGGGCTTTGACGCAGCCTGCGCCAACAGCATCGACGCTGTCAGCGACCGCGACTTCGTCGCCGAGCTCCTGTTCTGCACCGCCTTGATCGGTGTGCACTTGTCGAGGGTCGGTGAGGAAGTTGTCCTCTGGGCCTCCCGCGAGTTCGCCTGGGTGACCCTGGACGACGCCTACTCGACCGGGTCGTCGATCATGCCGCAGAAGAAGAACCCCGACGTGGCCGAGCTGGCCCGCGGCAAGGCTGGGAGGCTCGTCGGTGACCTCGTCGCCGTTCTCACGACGCTGAAGGGCCTGGCATTCGCGTACAACCGAGACCTGCAGGAGGACAAGGAGCCTGCCTTCGACGCCATCGACACGTTGCTTCTCGTGCTTCCCGCTGTGGCGGGCATGGTCGGCACCCTTCGCTTCGACGTCGAACGAATGCGTGCCGCTGCACCCCTGGGCCATGCTCTGGCCACGGACGTCGCCGAGTGGTTGGTGCGCCAAGGCGTTCCCTTCCGCGAGGCGCACGAGATTGCGGGCGAGGCGGTGCGCGTGGCTGACCAGCTTGGCGTCGAGCTGTGGGACCTCGACGACGAGGTGCTCGCAGCCGTTTCGTCTTCCCTCACCCCCGACGTGCGCACGGTCCTGACGGTCGACGGGTCCCTCCACTCTCGCGCCGCGTTCGGTGGAACTGCGCCCGAGCGCGTGCGTGAGCAGTGCGAGAACGTCCGCTCGCAGGTTGAGGCGGACCGCGCGTGGGCGCAGCGACGCTGACGCCCTTCGGCGGCCGCCTCGGCCGGTCGTTCTTCGCGCGCCCGCCACTTGAAGTCGCGCCCGACCTGCTTGGGCGCGTGGTTCGTTGTGAGTCCGCGGACGGCGTCGTGGCGGTGCGTCTGGCCGAGGTTGAGGCCTATGCCGGCATGAGCCAGGATCCGGCCTCGCACGCGCATCGCGGTCGGACGACGAGGAATGCCACCATGTTCGAGGCACCAGGACTGCTGTACGTCTACTTCAGCTACGGGATGCACTGGTGCGTGAACGTCGTCTGCGGTCGGCGGGGCCATGCCGCTGCTGTTCTCCTGCGTGCGGGAGAAGTGGTCGAGGGTGTCGAGCTCGCGCGCAGCCGTCGGGTCGCGGCCCGCGGCGACCGTGAGCTCGCCTTGGGGCCGGCACGGTTGGCGCAGGCGCTCGCCATCACCGGTGGGCAGGACGGTCTCGACCCGTGGGCGCCGGGCCTGGCCGTTCCCCTCGTCACCTTCCACTCGGGAACTGCTGTTCCGGGGGAGGCGGTCAGCCGTGGGCCGCGCGTAGGTGTGAGCGGGGAGGGTGCAGCAACGCCTTGGCGGTTCTGGGTGACCGATGACCCGTTCGTGTCTCGATGGCGCCCGGGCACAGCCGGTGCGCCAAGATGACCAGGTGACGACAACGACGAACATCCTCGACGAGCTCGCCTGGCGCGGGCTTCTTGCGGACAGCACCGACCGCGACGAGCTGCGCAAGGCGCTCGACGCCGGGCCGGTGACGCTGTACTGCGGCTTCGACCCGAGCGGTCCCAGCCTCCACGTCGGCCACCTCACCCAGACCCTGACCCTTCGGCGGTTCCAGCTGGCCGGGCACCGCCCGTTGGCCTTGGTCGGTGGGGCCACCGGGCTCATCGGCGACCCCAAGATGGCCGGTGAGCGCACCCTCAACGACGCGTCGGTCGTCGACGAGTGGAGCGGCCGGATCCGATCTCAGCTGCAGCGCCTGCTCGACTTCGGCGGCGGACCAACCGGTGCCCTGCTCGTGAACAACTACGACTGGACGTCGTCGCTGTCGACGATCGAGTTCCTTCGCGACGTCGGCAAGCACTTCTCGGTGAACCGCATGCTGGACCGAGAGGCCGTGTCGGCCCGGTTGGCCGGCTCGGGCATCTCGTACACCGAGTTCAGCTACGTCCTGCTGCAGTCGTACGACTTCCTGCAGCTGTTCCGTGAGTACGGCTGCACGCTGCAGATCGGCGGCTCGGACCAGTGGGGCAACATCACGGCCGGTGTGGAGCTGGTGCGGCGTTCCGAGGCAGCATCGGTGCACGCCCTCACGACACCCTTGCTCACCAAGTCCGACGGGTCCAAGTTCGGCAAGACGGAGGGAGGCACGATCTGGCTCGACCCCGCGCTCACCAGCCCGTACGCCTTCTACCAGTACTGGATCAACGTCGAGGACGAGCACACCGACGCCCTTCTCAAGACCTTCACGTTCCTCGACCGGCCGAGCATCGAGGCCCTGGCCCAGGCGACTGCCGAGCGTCCGGCCGCCCGCGAGGCGCAGCGGGCTCTGGCCGCTGAGCTGACCTCCCTGGTGCACGGCGTCGAGGAGACCGAGCGGGTCGAGGCGGCGAGCAAGGCCCTGTTCGGCCATGGCGCGTTGGAGGACCTGGCCGAGGCAACCCTGGGGGCGGCCCTTCGCGAGGCACCTCACGTCGTCGTCAGTGTCGGTGCCATGCCGAGCATCGCTGAGCTCTTCTCGACCACCGGTCTGGTCGCGAGCAAGTCCGCAGCACGTCGAACGGCAGCCGAGGGAGGCTTGTCGGTCAACAACGTCAGGGTGACCGACGCTGACGCGGTGCCGTCGCAAGCGGACCTGATCCACGGCCGGTGGCTGGTGCTGCGTCGGGGTCGACGTCAGTTCGCCGGTGTCGACGTCACCTCGTGAGCCGGGCCGGTCTGGGGCCGGCCCGGGCTGGCTCGGCCGATTTGACCGGCCCAGGGGTGGTCCGTACAGTCAGCGCGCTCGGCGACGAGCGGACCCAAAACGGTCGGGCCACGGCGAGATACCGGAACCGGACAGGATCCTGAACAGGATCCGGACAAACGGGATGAATCGTCACGAACCCCCCGATTTGGACCAGTCCGACCGCTCTGCTACGTTCGAGATGTTGCACAACGCGCAGGGGACCGCGAGGGACCGGCGCGACATTGCAGCAGCACGGCCAACCTGCTAGCATCGCAGGGTTGCCCCGAAAACGGCCGGAAACGGCTTGCCTCGGTGTGCGCCCGAACCTTGAGAACTCAACAGCGTGCCAAACGATGAATGCCAAGCTATTTACCCCGTGCGCATCGCGGCCAGGTCTTTGACCTGACCTCGAGAGCGCGGGTTCCTTTGACAGCATCGACGGCTTGCCGTCGATGCATGTCAGGATCGGGCACTTCGGTGCCGACCTCTTCAAGAATTTCATGGAGAGTTTGATCCTGGCTCAGGACGAACGCTGGCGGCGTGCTTAACACATGCAAGTCGAGCGGAAAGGCTCCTTCGGGGGTACTCGAGCGGCGAACGGGTGAGTAACACGTGAGTAATCTGCCCTTCACTTCGGGATAGCCCTGGGAAACTGGGATTAATACCGGATATGACCAGCGCCTGCATGGGTTGTTGGTGGAAAGTTTTTTCGGTGGAGGATGTGCTCGCGGCCTATCAGCTTGTTGGTGGGGTAATGGCCTACCAAGGCTTCGACGGGTAGCCGGCCTGAGAGGGTGACCGGCCACACTGGGACTGAGACACGGCCCAGACTCCTACGGGAGGCAGCAGTGGGGAATATTGGACAATGGGCGGAAGCCTGATCCAGCAACGCCGCGTGAGGGATGACGGCCTTCGGGTTGTAAACCTCTTTCAGC
>JBAPUB010000201.1:0-2143 GCA_049282455.1 Actinomycetes bacterium | reverse complement strand
GACCCGCTCGATGAGCCACGGGTCCTGCTTCCCGGCGGCGAGGTCCGCCCAGGTCCCGGGGACCTTGGTCGAGATCATCGGGATGCGACCGGCAGCCACGTCGGCTGCGGCTCGCGCGGCGAACTTCGAGGCTGACGAGGTCGGCTGCATGTACGACCGGAACATCGTGATCGTGCGGCCGATCTGGGACTCCAGGGTTCTGGGGTCACCGCCCTCCACCGAGGCGCCGTAGTACATGGTTCCCGCGCACGGGTCGCCGGGGAACCGTTGGGCACAGCCTCGGGTCGCGGTCGTCGGGTCCGCGGTCACGGTCTGGGGGGCGGTCGGGCTGGACGTGACCGGAGCCGTCGTCGTCGCAGACTCGGTGGGGGCCTGGGTCGTCCCCGACGCGGTCGGGGTCGGCGACGAGGTCGTCGTGGGCGTCGTCGAGCCGGAGCCGCCCTTCTTCACCCGCACGATCAGGGTCGGTGGCCGGCTGGACTCCGCGGAGGCGAAACGGGCCGTGCCCCTGGCTGCAGTCAGCGAGAAGGAGTACGTGCCGGGCTTGGTCACCACCTGGCTGACGTCGATCCACCGGGGGGTCGTCGTCGGACCGGGACGCACCCGGCCCACGACCGTTCCCTCGCGTGGCGCGTTGTTGTAGGTCAAGAACCGCTCCGACCAGTCGTTGCGGTGGACCAGTCGCACCTGGATCGGAACTCGCATCGACGCGCGGGGCGTCAACAGCAGCTTCGCACCCACGACGCCACCGGGCCCCAGGGCAGACCGGGTGACGGTGAACTTCAGGTAGCTGACCTTGCTCACGCCCCTGGTGTCGCGGGCGACGAGGTGGTCGATGGTCGCGCGACGCAGGTTGGGCCTCAGCGAGGAGCCGAAGGCGTCCTGGGTGGCGACGAACCTGACGCTACGGTCCACCGGGCCGTCAGCCAGGGACGACGTGGACGTCAGACCGCCGATGGCGAAGCTGGAGGCTCCCAAACCCGCGGCGACGGTGAGGATGAGGCCGACGCGGGTCCGTGGTGTGCGCTGCACAATCGCTCCAAACGGTCGGTGACTGGCCGCTCGTTGGTTCGTCGCTCGACCTCGGGCCCTTGACCCGGAAAGCCCAGAGGTCACGCCGTTGGGCTAGTCCTTTTCGCCCAATCGGACTAGTCACTCTGGAAACTGCCGACAACGCCGAGAAGCTGTGGTACCGACCAGTCATCCGACGGCGCAGAGCGGTCCGGAACGTGCCTGCGCCGTGAAGGCCAGATGAACGGCGCCCAGCGATCGCCGGGCGCCAAGAAGTAGCGACAACGACGAAGGCCGCGTCCGAGCGTGAGCTCGGGCGCGGCCTTGGTCGGCTCGGACGTCTCAGATGACGCGAAGCACCAACGACCGGCTGCTGCCCGCGATGTACTCAGGAGCGACCGACGACGCATGCCAGCGGTACTTCAGGTCCTTGCCCAGCTTGCTCGCGACGACCGGGGCCGCGTAGTGGCCCGTCGCGGAGATCGGCACGCACTTCAGCGACCTCCAGCCGCGACGGGTGTCCTGCTGGATGCAGATCTTGTCCCCGGCCAGCAGCGCCACCGACCCGGCCTTCACGACACCCGAGGCTCGGACCGTCTTGCCCCGGTGCACCGGGTTCTTGGAGAACCTGATGGAGAACACCGGAGACACGTTGACGTTGTTGTCGGAGTTCCAGGCGCCCACGGTCAGCGGCCCGCCCGGGGTTCCTTTGAACCACGTGCGCAGCTTGACGTTCTGGCGCACCGTGAGCGATTTGGAGTAGTGCCCCTTGGCGTTGGTCTTCACCAGCGCGGCCCTCTTCCAGGTGGCACTGGGCAGCACCCGCTCCTGGACGATGACCGTCGCACCGCTGACTGGGTTCTTGGCGGACGTCAAGGTACCCGAGATCCTGACGTTGTCGCCGGCCTTGACGATCTTGGGCGCGAGCAGCGCGGTCAGCACGTACCCACGGGTCTTCACCGATGGGTCGGCCGTTGCGGTGACCGGGGTCCCATCAACGGTGGCTTCCAAGGTGAAGTCGTACCAAACGCCGTCGTCGAGGGTGGAGAAGGTGACGCAGTACTTGCCGTCGACCAGAGGGTCGGTGCTTAGGACAACACTTCCCTTGCTGGCGATACTTGGCTCGGTGATC
>JBAPUB010000200.1:0-3239 GCA_049282455.1 Actinomycetes bacterium | reverse complement strand
CTCGCCACCTGAGACGCTCGACGCGTGGATGACGGAAGCAGAGTTCAAGCTGGTACTTGGCTGCTTGCATCCGGATCACCAACCGGAGGATCGGCGACCAAGATACGCCAAGGCATTTCAGATCTTCAAACGCCTTCTCGCTCACCTTGACCCCGACAAGCGTGCTCGGATGGCGCGTGGTTGGGACATCCCACCGGGCTCTCGGCCGCGTGCAGCCCAACAATGAGGAAGCCCGGCAGGCATGGGGCGCAAACTCTTCGAGGATGGCCGCCCTTTTTTGTGGAAGCTGGACAACTGTCAGCGATCGGCGTATTGGAGCCACGCCGTGATCGGCATATAGGAGCCAGGGCGTGATCGGCATAATGGATCCACATGGTGATCGCCATATTGGAGCCAGGCGCTGATCGGCATATTGGAGCCAGCAGGGTGAGGACGGGCATCTCGAACTAACGCGTGTTGCCGCTACGCTCCCGGATTTTTGTCCAGGGGGGTGCGCGGTGGGACGCAGGAGATTCGAGATGTTTCAGTATCGACAGGTCCTGGTGCGGCTGCGTCAGGGCGATTCCGACCGCGACGTTGCCCGGGCGCGGTTGATGGGCCGGCCCAAGGTGGCCGCGCTGCGGGCGCTGGCGGAGCGCGAAGGGTGGCTCGCCACCGACCGGCCGCTGCCGGAGGACGCCGTGATCGCGGCGGCGATCGGCCAGGCGCGGCGGGCGCGCAGCACCATTTCCACGGCGGAACCGTATCGCGAGCTGATCGCGCGGTGGGCTGAGCAGGGCATCAACGGCGTCGTGATCCACGCGGCGCTATGCCGCGAGCACGGCTACACCGGCAGCTATTCGGCGGTGCGGCGGGTGCTCGGAGCGCTGGCCGCGACGCGGCCGCCGGCCGCCACGGTGCGGCTGCAGTTCGCGCCCGGCGAGGCGGCGCAGGTCGATTTCGGCGCCGGGCCGATGCTGCTCGACCCGGCGCGCGACGAAGTCCGCCGCACTTGGGCGTTCGTGATGACGCTGTGCTTCTCGCGCCATCAGTACATCGAGTTCGTCTGGGATCAGACGGTGGCGACCTGGCTCGGCTGCCATCGCCGCGCGTTCGAATGGTTCGCCGCCATTCCGGCGCGGGTCATCATCGACAATCCCAAATGCGCGATCACCAAGGCGTGCAGCCGCGATCCGCTGGTGCAACGCGCCTACGCCGAGTGCGCCGAGGGCTACGGCTTCAAGATCGACCCCTGCCCGCCGGCGGACCCGCAGAAGAAGGGCGTGGTCGAGGCCGGCGTCAAGTACGTCAAGGGCAACTTCCTCCCGACCCGGAGCTTCCGTGATCTCGCCGACCTGAATGCCCAGGCGCGGCGCTGGGTGCTGGAAGAAGCCGGCCGCCGCATCCACGGCACCACCCGCGAGCAACCTCTCACCCTGTTCGCCGTCGAGAAGCCGCTGTTGCGCGCGTTGCCGGCGATCGCCCCCGATCTCGGCACCTGGACCGGCGTGCGCGTCCATCGCGATTGCCACGTCCAGTTCGATTGGTGCTTCTACTCGGTGCCGTTCACGCTGATCGGACAGGACCTGTGGCTGCGCGCGACCGACGGGGCGGTGGCGATCTACCAGGACTATCGCCAGGTCGCGATGCATCCCCGCGGCCGCAAGCGTGGGCAGCGTTTCACCGTCCGCGATCACCTGCCGCCGGACGCCCAAGCCTTCTTCGCCCACGACCGTGACTGGTGCGTCGAGCAGGCGACCAGGATCGGGCCGGCCTGCGGCCAGTTCATCGCGTTGCTGCTGGCCGACCGCATCATCGAGCGGTTGCGCGCCGCGCAAAGCACGCTGCGGCTCGCCGAACGCCATGGCCCTGCGCGACTGGAAGCGGCCTGCCTGCGCGCCCTTACGCACGACAGCATCTTCTATCGCACCGTCAAGACCATCCTCGCCGGCGGCCATGACCAGGAACCGCTGGCCACCGTTGCCGCCACGCCGTATGCCCGCGGTGCCCGCTTTGTTCGCGATGCCGAAGACCTCTTCGGCGTCGTTCCGTCGTCCGTTGTTCACTGACCGCAAGGAGTCCACCGCATGAATCCCGTCCCCGAGCTCGTGCCCTATCTCAAGCAACTGCGCCTGTCCGGCATCCTCGATTCGCTCGACGCCCGCAACCGCCAGGCCCTCGACGCCAAGCTCGCCTACACCGAGTTCCTCGCCCTCCTGATCGAGGACGAGGTCGCCCGCCGCGAGCAGAAGAAGTTCGCCCTGCGCCTGCGCCGCGCCGCCTTCCGTGCCAGCAAGACCCTCGACCAGTTCGACTTCGAGCGCCTGCCGCAGCTCAACCGCGCGCTCGTCCACGAACTCGCCACCGGCCGCTACCTCGACGAGCACGTCCCGGTGCTCATCGTCGGCCCCTGCGGCACTGGCAAGTCGCACCTCGCCCAGGCCCTCGGCCACGCCGCCATCCGCCAAGGCGTCGACGTGCTGTTCACCACCTGCGCTCAGCTCGTCACCGCCATGAACGCGGCCCGCGCCACCGGCAGCTACGAACGCAAGCTCGCCAGCCTCGCTCGCATCCCGCTGCTCGTCATCGACGACTTCGGCCTCAAGCCGCTGCGCCCGCCCGCCGACGAGGATCTGCACGACCTCATCGCCGAACGCTACGAGACCGCGTCCACCATCGTGACCAGCAATCTCGACTTCACCGAATGGGACGAGGCGTTCCCCGCCAACCGCCTGCTCGCTTCCGCCACGCTCGACCGGCTGCGCCACAACGCCTACTGCCTGGTGCTCGACGGGCAGTCCTATCGGACGCCAAAGCTGCCGCCGGCAACCAGCAAGAGCAAGGTTGCGAATACGTCCAAAACCACGCATTCTTAACCCCGCCGGGATGTCCGTTTCACCCCTCCGAAACTGGCTCCATTACGCCGATCATCCCCGGCTCCATTACGCCGATCAGCGACACCGAGATTCAGCGAGTCGATACGCAGGTGGATTTCGATGACGGCAAGTGCAAGGTTGACATGGTCGTTCACCTCGCGGGGGGCAAAGCCATTGCCTTTGAGCACAAGATCGACGCTCCCGAAACTCCGGGACCGGAGAGCGAGAAGCCGGATCAACTCAAACGGTATTTGGCATTGGAGGGCATCGACGGCGTAGCCTACGTGCGTGCGTCGTGGAAGCCACCGGGCAAAGAGGTCATGGAAGACCCGAAGTATGTGCGCCCACCAGACCGGCAACACTTCGTCTGGCACGACCTGTACC
>JBAPUB010000199.1:0-2926 GCA_049282455.1 Actinomycetes bacterium | reverse complement strand
CGTTCGGGGTGCGCGCCGCACACTTGCTGGGGTACCTCGGACCGGTCACCGCTGAGGAGCTCGCGGCGGCTCAGAGCAAGGTCGGCCGCAACGGCGTCACGCTGACCCGAACCGACCTGGTCGGGCGGGCGGGGCTCGAGCAGGAGTACGACAAGTACCTGCGCGGTCGGCCGGGCATCAAGCAGCTGTCCGTCGACCACGCCGGAACCGTTGTCGGAACCGTCTCCGATGTGTCTCCGGTCGCGGGCGACTACCTGGTGACCAGCATCGACGCGCACGTTCAGCGAGTCGTCGAGGACCAGCTGAAGGCGGCGATCGCGCGTGCCCACACGCAGGTCGACACCAACGGCGTGCCGTACAAGGCGAACTCCGGGGCCGCCGTGGTGATGGAGGTCGACACCGGACGTGTCGTCGCCATGGCGAGCTACCCCGACTACAACCCCAAGGTCTGGGTCGGTGGGATCTCCAACGACCAGTACAAGCGGCTTGCCAGCGCGAAACGCAACTACCCCCTGCTGAACCGCGCCATCCAGGGGCAGTTCGCTCCCGCGTCGACCTTCAAGGTCGTGACGACGTCCGCCGCGGTGGCCGCCGGCTACTCGCTCAACGCCTTGTACCCGTGCCCCAGCTCGCTGACGGTTGCGGGCCGCGACTTCAGCAACTACGAGTCCTCCTCCTACGGCGACATCACGATCAAGAAGGCTCTGGAGGTCTCCTGCGACACCGTCTACTACAAGATCGCCTACGACCTGTGGCTGCGTGAGGGTGGTTACGACGCCAAGCCCGGCGCCCCGCAGTATGTCTCGGAGATGGCCAAGGCTTTCGGGTTCGGTCAGCCGACGGGTATCGACCTTCCGGCCGAGGCGTCGGGCCGCGTGAGCGACCGGGCGTGGCGCAAGGAGTACTACCTCGCCAACAAGGACTACTACTGCAACTTCGACAAGCGTGCGCCATTGGCTGACCGCCAGAGCGCATACCTGCAGCAGTTCGCCAAGGAGTTCTGCGTAGACGGATACCAGTACCGGGCGGGTGACGCCGTGCTGTCCGCGATCGGTCAGGGCGACATGCTTGCCACGCCGCTGCAGATGGCCCAGGCCTATGCAGCAGTTGCCAACGGCGGCACGATCTACAAGCCCCAGATCGCCAAGGCGGTGATGACGCCGGGTGGCCAGGTCGTCAAGCAGTTCGAGCCGAAGGTCACCGGCAAGCTGCCCGTGTCGCCCGAGACGCTCGCCTACATCCAGAACGCCCTGGCCGGAGTACCTGTCGAAGGAACCGCGGTGTACCCCTTCAGCACTCCGACACCCTTCCCGCTCAGCCAGCTGCCCGTCGCCGCGAAGACCGGTACCGGAGAGGTCTACGGCAAGCAGACGACCTCGTGGTTCGCGTCCTACGCGCCCGCCAACAACCCGAAGTTCGTCGTCTTGATGATGGTTCCTGAGGGTGGAACCGGGTCGTTGACGTCTGGGGCCAGTGTCCGCGCCATCTACGAAGCGCTGTTCGGAGTCAAGGGGTCGACGATCAACCCGCGGTGGGCCTTGCTCCCGGGGGGCAACCCGGTCACGACTCTTCCCGTTATCCAGCGCGACGGAACCATTGTCGCCCCGAAGGACTCCGGGTTGCCGCGCCAGGGCAACGGGCAGGCGTCGCTGCCCGCGGTCGGTCCGACCGGCACCCGGTCGAACCGAGTCCGGGCCAGGCCGTCCGGATGACCCTCGGCTACCCGACCACCTACTCGCGGCCCTCCCGTTCGCGGATGCGACGGGCCATGGGGCGAGGCTCCTGGCTGCGTCGGTTCGACTGGGTCCTGCTCGTTGCGGCCCTCGCGCTGAGCACGATCGGCACCCTTCTCGTCTACTCCGCGACCAGGAACGTCGATCCCGGTGGGGATCCACAGGCCTACTTGAAGCGCCACGTGCTGAACCTTCTGGTGGGCCTTGGCCTGGGGGCCATGACCATGGCCTTCGACTACCGGCAGCTGCGCGCGTACGCACCGATCGTGTACATCGGGTCGATCCTCGGTCTCGTGGCCGTTCTCTCACCGCTCGGTTCGTCGATCAACGGAGCCCACGCGTGGATCCTGCTCCCGGGGGGCTTCTCGGTGCAGCCGTCGGAGTTCGCCAAGGTCGCGCTTGTCGTCGGACTGTCCATGTTGCTGGCCGAACGCCGCGACGCGCAGACCGAACCGCAGGGCCGGGACATCCTGGTCGCTCTCGCGATCGCCGCCGTCCCGATTGCGTTGGTCATGCTGCAGCCGGACCTCGGCACCGCCGTGGTCATGGGGATGATCGTGCTGGGGATCCTCGCCGTTGCGGGAACTCGGACGGCGTGGCTGGTCGGTCTCCTCGCGGTCGGGGCCCTGGGAGCCGTCGTCGCGGTCAAGGTGGGGGTGCTCGACAAGTACCAGATCGACCGGCTCCTGGCCTTCACGAACCCGAGCTACGACCCACAGGGCGTGGGCTACAACACCAACCAGGCCCGGATCACCGTCGGCAGCGGCGGCCTGTTCGGGATGGGCCTGTTCCACGGGACCCAGACCAGTGGCAGCTTCGTGCCCGAGCAGCAGACCGACTTCATCTTCACGGTCGCGGGAGAGGAGCTCGGGTTCATCGGGTCGGGGCTGATCCTCGTGCTGTTCGGAGTGATCCTGTGGCGCGCCCTGCGGATCGCGATGCGCGCCGAGGACCTGTTCGGCACCTTGGTGGCCACCGGAGTCGTTTGCTGGTTCACCTTCCAGATGTTCGAGAACATCGGCATGGTCATCGGGATCATGCCCGTCACCGGAGTCCCGCTGCCGTTCGTGTCGTACGGGGGGTCCAGCATGTTCGCGAACTGGATGGCCCTTGGGCTCCTCGAGAACGTGCACCTGCGCCGAGCCCTGCGCTGAGCCCTGAGCTGAGCCCTGCGCTGGCCCCTGTACTGGCCC
>JBAPUB010000198.1:0-14576 GCA_049282455.1 Actinomycetes bacterium | reverse complement strand
ACCAGTGACACTGCGGCGACGGCTGCATCGGAGACCAGCCAGGTGCGTGAGATGTCCCCGAAGTCGATGAGGCCGTGCGGTACCGGTCGCCCGGCACTGTCGCGGGTGGCGACGACGTTGACGTCGGTCACGTCGGCGTGGACGACCTGCACCCTCAGTTCGTCGACCAGCGGGTCGAGGGCCCGCTGTGCCTCGGCGGCATGCCGCGCCACGAGGTCGCGCAGGTGTGGGTCCGACACGTGGTGGATCAGGGCGTCGACCACGTCGAAGGCGTGCCTGCAGTCCCACTGAAGGTGTCGCTCGAGGCCCGGGTGGTCGAAGTCCGCGAGGGCGACGGCCGACCGAGCCGACAGCGCCCCGTGCGCCGCAAGCACCTGCGGGCTCAAGTACGTGAAGTCGGCCAGCGGCTGGCCCTCCACGAACGTGACGAGCCGGACGTCGAAGGTCCGATCGCCGTGGCGCCACGTGGGGATCAGCTCACCCGACAGGGACGGCTGGGGGACCGGTACGTCGAAGTCGGCTCCCCGTTCGGCCAGATGCAGCATTGCGGCGTTCTGGGCCTCGAGACCGGTCCGAGTGAATCCGGGGTTGGACACCTTCAGGACGAAGCGCCCGGCCGAGGTGTCGGCGAGCCAGTTCTGGTCCTGGTGGCTGCCCAGCGGGTGCAGAGATCCTTCCAGACCGAAGCACTCGCGCAGCACCTGATGCGCCGCGGGGTCGTCGAGGTCGGGGCTCGGCAGCTCGTGGCCCTCGAACGGGTTGCTCATGGGCCCGATTGTGTCCGGCTGCTCAGCGGACGACGGTGTCGGTGCCTGCGATGAAGTGGAGCACCGGGATCTCGCGGTGCTCATGCCGCAGTCGCTTGTAGATCTTGGTCGCCCAGTCGCGTCGGAGGACCTCCTCGAGCCAGTGCGGTGCGGTGATGACGACGAGCTCGTCGGCGTCGAGAGCCGCGATCAGGCTCACGACCTGGTCCACGGGGTTCTCGGTCACGAGCTCGCCGTCGGCGGTCACGCCGGCCGCGGTGAGAGCCTCGACCGACGCCGCGAGGTGCCGCTTGGCCCGGGCCCGCAGCTCGGCGGGGGTGCGGTCGCTGCCCTCTGCGTCGCTCTTGAGCTCCTTGAACTCGGTGCGGCTGATGTCATCGACCAGCTCGTCGGCCTGCCCCAGCGTGGTTTCGTCGTCGCGGGCGGGCACGCACACGTGGATCCGTTTGTCGGGCTCGTCGTCGTGGAATCCGGCGAGTCGCTCGACGTCATGGGGCAGGAGGGCGCTCTCGGTCAGCACCAGCATCGTGAACACGCCGCCATCTTGCCTCATGGCCGGCCCAGGATCTCCCCGAGGTCGTAGCGCACGGGCTGGTCGAGCTGCGCGTAGGTGCACGAACGCGCGTCACGGTCTGGGCGCCAGCGACGGAACTGCGCCGTGTGACGCAGCCGGCTGCCCTGCAGCTGGTCGTAGGCGACCTCACACACCCGCTCGGGTCGCAGCGGGACCCACGACAGGTCTTTGCCGGAGTTCCACCGGGTCTGGCCCCCGGGCATCCGGCCCGACCTCGATTCCGGGGCGTTTCCCTGAGCCGGCCCCTGCGATGCCCAGGACGCCCAGGGATGGTCCGCTACGTCCTCGAGGCGCAGCGGAGCGAGCTCGGTCACCAGCTCGGCCCGTCGCGCCATCGGGAACGACGCCGCTACGCCGATGTGATGCAGCACGCCGTCGTCGTCGTACAGGCCGAGCAGGAGGGAGCCGACGACGTCCCCGGACTTGTGCCAGCGGTACCCGGCCACGACACAGTCCGCGGTACGTCCATGCTTGATCTTGAACAAGGCCCGTTTGTCCGGCTGGTAGGTGGCGAGCATGGGCTTGGCCACCACGCCGTCGAGACCGGCTCCCTCGAACAGGTCGAACCACTGGTGGGCCACGGCGGGGTCGGTGGTCGCCGGGGTCACGAAGAACGGAGGGGCACAGTCGGCGAGGGCGCGCTCGAGCTCATCGCGTCGGTCGGACTGCGTGCGCTCGAGCCACGACAGGTCCCCGCGGGCCAGGAGGTCGAACGCGACGAAGTCGGCCGGAGTCTCGCTCGCAAGCCGGTCCACCCGAGATGCCGCCGGGTGGATCCGGTCGAGGAGGCGATCGAACTCGAGGCGGTCACCCTGGACGACGACGATCTCCCCATCGAGCACGATGCGGTCGTCGAGCTGTTCCTGGGCAGCGGCCACGAGCTCGGGGAAGTAGCGGGTGAGCGGCTTCTCATTGCGGCTGCCCAGGACGACCTCGCTGCCGTCCTTGAACAGGATGCAGCGGAAACCGTCCCATTTCGGCTCGTACAGGAAGCCACCGTCGACGGCGTCCGGTGACGGAACCGTCGCGACGGCCTTCGCGAGCATCGGCGCCAAGGGTGGCCTGACAGGCAGTCGGTCGGTCATGGGCGGTCCCGGGTGTAGCGGGCGAACAGCGTGCTGCCGTCCTGGAGCACGCCGGAAAGGGTCATCGCCTCCAGCGATGCCAACGGCTCACCGGCGACGATGCGTGGGGCACCGGGGCCGGCCAGAGTGGACGAGAACGTCAGGTCGAGCTCGTCGACGCGGTCGGCCCGCAGCAGGTCCGCGAGAAGCCGGGGCCCCCCTTCGGTGAGGAGACGACGCAGGCCGCGTTCGGCGAGAGCGTCGATCGCCGATGGGAGATCGACGCGCGTGGCGCCGCAGACCAGGACGTCAGCCACCTGCTCCAGGGCTGAACGCTGCGCGGCTGGTGAGGCCGCGTGAGTGACCACCGTCGGGCGGACGACCGCGTCGGCGAACACGGTCGAGGCCGGGTCGAGGTCGAGCCGCCCGGACACGATCGCCAGCACGGGTGCCGGCAGCTGACCAGCCGCCGCGCGCCGCGCGGCATGTCGTGTGTGCGCGCGTGTCGGACCGTAGCCCTCGGCGCGGACCGTGCCCGCTCCCACCACGACAACGTCGCTCATCGCACGCAGGAGGCCGAGCAGCTGTTGGTCGGCGGAGCTGGTGAAGTCCGACGAGACACCGTCATGGGTTGCTGCACCGTCGAGGGTGGTGACCATGTTCGCGCGCAGCCAGCCTCGAGTGGGCAGCGGGTCGGGATAGGCGTAGGCGGCCGCCAGCTCGTCGAGGTCCATCTCGGCTCTCGGCCCGGGCACGAGTCGGTACATGCCTGGATCGTGCCACGGCTCTCTAGGCTGCTGCGCGTGCCGAAGCGATTGGTCGACGTCAACCCGATTTTCGACGCCGACGAGCTGGTGTCCTCACTGGTCCCACCGCCGCACTTCTCGACGGTCACGTTCGACAGCTACCACCCCGACCCCTCGCAGCCCACCCAAGGCGCAGCCGTTGCCGGCCTTCGGGCCTTCGCGTCCTGGTTGGGGGACGGTCAAGGGGCGCGGAGGCGCTGGTCGCGTCGGGCTCCACAGCCGCCGGAGTCCCGCCCCGGCCTCTACCTCGACGGGGGGTTTGGCGTCGGGAAGACCCACCTGCTGGCTGCGCTGTGGAACCAGGCGCCGGAGCCGAAGGCCTTCTGCACCTTCGTCGAGCTGACCCACCTGGTGGGTGCTCTGGGCTTCCATCAGGCGGTCGAGCGGCTCAGCCACTCAGCCCTGCTCTGCGTGGACGAGTTCGAGCTGGACGACCCGGGTGACACCGTTTTGATGAGCACCCTGCTGGGGAAGCTGGCTTCGGCGGGGGTGCGGCTGGCGGCGACGTCCAACACGCTGCCCGACCGGCTCGGGGAACAGCGGTTCGCCGCCGACGACTTCCTGCGTGAGATCCAGGGGCTGGCCGCCCACTTCGACGTCCTGCGCATCGACGGCGACGACTACCGGCACCGAGGGCCTCCCGCCTCACCGATGCCACTGGGCGATGACGCGGTCCGACGGCGAGCGGCGGCGGACACTCATGCGACGCTCGACGACTTCTCCGCGCTGATGGACCACCTCGCCACAGTCCACCCGAGCCGCTACGGCGCGTTGCTGGCCGATGTGTCCGTCGTCTGCTGGACGTCGGTGGCTCCCATCGCCGACCAGGCCGTGGCGCTGCGCCTCGTGGTGCTGACCGACCGGCTCTACGACCGCGACGTCCCCGTCATCGCGTCCGGATGTCCCCTGGACGAGGTCTTCGATGCGGACATGCTGCGTGGCGGCTACCGCAAGAAGTACTACCGGGCGCTGTCCCGACTGGTTGCGCTGGCGAACGGCGCCGGCTAGAAGCGGTCGCGGGTCGCAGCGGTGAACGGCAAGACGAGCAGGGCACCGATCAAGATCTGCACCCCGAAGGTCAGCAGCCAGCCCCAGTTCAGCGCGTTGCCGATCCACGCACCAGCACCAGCCCCGACGAGGCCGATGAGCAACGTGAGCAGACATCCGATCGGCTGGTAGCCGCGGACCAGCAGGCGCGCCACCACACCCACGACCACGGCCGCGAAGAGGCCGGAGATGATCCCGTCGATCTGCATGGGGCCAGGCTTTCACAGGACAGGAACCCGCGCCCCGGCGCCCTCCACGAGCTCGACCACGCGGTCCACGACCTCAGGGTCGGTCCCGAGGACGTCGGACGTGACCCCCCCGATCTCGGCGACCGTTGCACGGACCCGGTCACTGAGAACTCCCTCAGACAGCAGGAGGGGCACGACGACCGGTCTCTCGGAAGCCTGGCGGACCAGGCCCAACGCCTCGACGAGGTCAGGGCCGGCCCCGGTGGCAAACGCTGCGTGCACGGGCCCGCCGCGTACGGCGCTCCACCGGGTGGCCAGCAGCCTGACCTCGCGACGTGCGGTGGCCGACGACGACCCGGCGGCGCAGACCACAACCGCGGACGTTGTCGCAGCACCGCACTGCGCAGCTCGGCGGGCAAGAAGCGGATGGAGCCAGGGGCCGAGCCCGAGTGATCCGGCGTAGGTCACCGCCAAACCGGCCGGAGCCCGCGCCAAGGACTGCGGGACGTCGACGGCGTCGTGGTAACCAGGGGTCAACAGCAGGCTTACCGCCACGGCAGCGGCGGTCGTCTCGGCCAGCGACACCAAGGCAGATGTCACGGAGGGCTGGTCGTGGTCGAGGAAACCCACCCGCACCGGGCCGTTGACCTCAGCGGTAACTCGCTGGGCCAGTCGTGCCACGGTGTCTCGGTGCCGCCGGTCAGGCGACCCGTGAGCGACGATCAACAGACCGGTGGTCATGCCCCGACCTTGTTCGCGGCCCCGACTGCTGCCAGGTGGGTCTGCAGACCGACGACTTCACCGACGACGACAACGGCCGGCGACGCGACACCCAGCTCATGACACCGCGAGGCGATCGTTTCGAGAGTCCCGACGGTGGTGCGTTGGTCGGGGGTGGTTCCGCGCTCGACCACGGCGACCGCTGTGTGTGGCGGGCTGCCGTGGGCCACGAGCTGGTCGGCGATCTCGCCGAGTCTGCGCACGCCCATCAGGAAGACCAGTGTCTGGCCGGCACCAACCAGGCTTGACCAGTCGATCGGTCCCTCGTGCCCGGAGACCACGGTGAACCGACTCGACACACCTCGGTGAGTCAGCGGGATTCCCGCAGATGCGGGTACCGCAACCGCGCTGGTGATGCCCGGCACGACCTCGACCTCGACTCCGGCCGCCAGGCAGGCGAGAGCCTCCTCGCCTCCCCGGCCCAGGACGAAGGGGTCGCCGCCCTTCAGCCGGACGGCGCGGAGCCCGGCTCGCGCTCGGTCGATGAGCACGTCGTTGATCTGGTCCTGGGTCAGGGTGTGCGCGTGGGGGGCCTTCCCGGCTTCGACGACCTCGACGTCGTCGGCAAGCTCCTCCAGAAGGTCTCGTGGGGCGAGACGGTCGACCACGACGACGTCGGCCTGGGCGAGCAGGTGCCGGCCGCGAACGGTGATCAGGGATGCGTCGCCCGGGCCTCCGCCGACGAGAGCCACGTGCCCCGGACCTGGCCGACATCGTCGCAGGGGCAGTGACCCGTCGGCGAGGCACAGCGACACCGCGTCGCGCAGCGCGCGCGCCCGCCGAGGGTCGGCGCCAGCCGACACTGCGACCACGACCTCGCCAACTCGAGCCACGGCCGGCGTCCAGGCCGTCGCGAGGTCGGCATCGCCGGCGTGGACGCACCACATGCGCCCCGCCTGCGCCTCGTCCGCAACAGCCGCGTCCACGTGAGGGTCGCCGGACGCGGTATGCACGAGCCAGGCGGCGTCCAGGTCTCCGGGGGCGTACTCGCGCAGCCGAATGGTGATCCGCCCGGCCTCGGCGAGCTCCCACAGGGGCTCGCAGACGTAGGGGGCCACCACCTCCACGTCGGCCCCTGAGTCGACCAGCGCCGTGACCCGTCGGGCGGCGACCGGCCCTCCGCCAACGACGACGGTGCGACGGCCGTTCACGTCGAGCAGGAGTGGGTAGTCGGGTCGGCTCATGCGTGGATCCCACACTCGACCTTGTCCCGACCGGCCCAGCGTCCAGCTCGGTCGGACTGTCCCGCGGACACCGGTCGCGTGCACGGTGCACAGCCGATGGACCGGTACCCGAGCTGCTGCAGGGGGTTGACCAAGACCTGGTGACGGTCGATGTAGACGCGCACCTCGTCGGTCGACCAGCGGGCGATCGGGTTGATCTTCACCATGCGTCGCTTGGCATCCCACAGGACCACCGGTGTTCCCACCCGGTCGGGTGTCTCGTCGCCGCGCAGGCCGGTGACCCAGGCGCGGTAAGGCTTCAAGGCCCGTCGCAAGACGTCGACCTTGCGCAGCTTGCAGCACGCGTCCGGGTCGGTGAGCCACAGGTTCGCCCCGAACCGATCGGCCTGTTCGGCCAGGGACAGCGACGGTGTCGCGTTGACGAGCCTGACCGGGTACTGCGAGACAACGGCATCGCGAGTCCCGAGGGTCTCGGCGAAGTGCACACCAGTGTCCAGGAAGACGACAGGCACACCCGGAAGCGCACGCGATGCCAGGTGTGCCACGACGCCGTCAGACATGGACGACGCGACGGTGAGAGCGTCTCCGAAGACCAGCGCGGCCCACCTGACGATGTCGAGGGCCCGGGCCTCGGAAAGTGCCTCGCCGGCCCGTGTGGCCAGCAGCTCGAGGTCGAGGTCGTCGAGCGACTCGACGAGGCGTGGAACTTCCACGCCGTAGCGAAGAGTGAGTGAACGAGCCAGTGCGTCCCGACTCATGGCTTGACTCCGGGTGGCTTGACTCCGGGTTGAGCCGGCACGGCTCGCACGGTGAACCAGCGCAGGCACGCGCGGCATCGCCATGCCTCGGCCTCTTCGGGGAACAGGTCGGCGTCACTGCAGTAGGGGCAGTACTGGACGGGGAACCGAGCGCTCATGACAGCTCACCGTCGTCGGCAGATCGGGCCCACTGTGCGAAGGTCTGCCCGGATCGCCGCCGCTCGGAGTAGCGCGTGGCGATCCGCTCGACGAAGTCAGGCAGGTCTTCGGCCGTCACCTTCAGGCCGCGGGGCTTGCGGCCAAGAGCAGCCTGGTGGCCGAGCGCGCCGCCCAGATGCACTTGGAAGCCCTCGACGCGGTCCCCTTCGCTGTCGGAGACTATGGAGCCCTTCAGCCCGATGTCGGCCACCTGGATCCGGGCGCACGAGTTGGGGCATCCGTTGACGTGGATTGACAGCGGGGCGTCGAAGGTCGGCAGCCGAGACTCCAGCTCGGTCACCAGCGAAGCTGCCCGGGACTTCGTCTCGACGATGGCCAGCTTGCAGAACTCCAGGCCCGTGCAGGCCATCGTGCCTCGACGGAACGTGCTGGCCCCCACGTCCAGGCCGAGCCGCTCCAGACCCTCCATCACGGCCGCGGCGCGCTCCGGTTGGACGTCGAGGACGACGATCTTCTGCTCGGTGGTGAGTCGTACCCGATCGCTTCCTGCGGCCTGTGCGAGGTCCGCGACGGCAGCCAGCGTCGTGCCCGAAACCCGCCCGACCAAGGGAGCCGCCCCCACATAGCTTCGACCATCGGCCTGGGGGTGCACGCCGACGTGGTCACGACGTCCGAGGGGAGGTGGCGGAGGTGCCGGACCGTCGGTCAGGGCTCGTCCGAGGTACTCGACCTCCAAGACCTGCCGGAAGCGTTCCACGCCCCAGTCGGCTACGAGGAACTTGAGGCGGGCGCGGTGACGCAGTCGCCGGTAGCCGTAGTCGCGGAACAGCCGGATGATCCCACCCCACACCTCCGGCACCTCGTCGACGGTGACGAACGCGCCGAGCCGGCGTGCCAGCATCGGGTTGGTGGAAAGGCCACCCCCGACGTAGACGTCGAACCCGGCACCATGCTCGGGGTGCACGACACCGACGAACGACAGGTCGTTGACCTCGTGTGCGACGTCCTGGTGGGGTGAGCCGCTCACTGCCGACTTGAACTTACGGGGCAGGTTCGACAGCTCTGGGTCACCCACGTAGCGCTGGACAATCTCCTCGATCGCCGGCGTGCCGTCGACGATCTCGTCCGCTGCAACTCCCGCGAGAGGTGACCCGAGGACGACTCGGGGTGTGTCACCGCACGCCTCGGCTGTGGTCAGTCCGACCGACTCGAGGAGTCGCCAGATCTCGGGGACGTCTTCGATTCGGACCCAGTGAAGCTGGACGTTCTGGCGATCGGTGAGGTCGGCCGAGTCACGGGCGAAACGGGAGGAAACCTGCGACACCGCGCGGAGCTGGTCAAGGTTGAGCCGACCCCCGTCACTGCGCACCCGAAGCATGAAGTACTCGTCGGACAGCTCGTGGGGCTCCATCGAGGCAGTCGCCCCACCGGGGATGCCGGGACGACGCTGGGTGTACAGGCCCCACCACCGGAACCGGCCGTTGAGGTCGGTCGGGTCGATCGACGCGAACCCTGCGGGAGCGTAGATCTGCTCGATGCGCCGCCTCACGTTGAGGCCGTCGTCGTCGGCCTTGGTCCGCTCGTTGGTGTTCAGGGGCTCGCGGTGTCCCAGGGCCCACTGGCCCTGGGCGCGCGCCGCACCCCTGTGGCGAAGGCCGATGCTGCCGATGCCGGACACGTCGTCCTGGATGGTCGTGGTCATGCGTTGCTCCGTGGGTACGGGGCAGGCAGGCGTCGTCGACGACCAGCGGGGCGTCGAGGAGCGGCGCTCGCGAGCCCGGGTGAGGGGTCTCTACAGCGAGCGCGACGAACAGGCCATGCCACAGCAGCGCATGAGGTCGACGTGCCGGCGCACGACGAGGTTCAGCGATGCCTGCATGGAGGAAGCGTGTCACACCCGTTCGGCGCGAGACAATGGTGTCCAGCATGTGGACCCCATCGATTGGGAGGGCCGGGGGCTCGGCTCGGGGGCTTCGGCGTAGATTGCATGCGCTGGACGGCGCGGCACGGCATGCTGAGCGCGCTGACATCGTGCTGAGCGCACTGACAAGGGGAGAGCCATGGCAGACGAGCAGGACACCAGGAGCGTCCCGGCGCAGGGGGGCTCAACCGCGTCGGCGAAGAGGGCCCCGGCCAAGAAGGCAGTCGTCAAGAAGGCGCCGGCCAAGAAGACGGTGGCCAGGAAGACGGTGGCCAAGAAGGCAGGCGTCAAGAAGGCGCCGGCCAAGAAGGCTCCGACCAGGAAGGTTCCGGCGAAGCAGGTGGCTGCGACTCAGGGTCGGCACCACCCCTACCGCACCCTGGACGACCGAGTGAACCGTGGCCTCTCGTGGCGCGATGTCGCGCCGATCGAGGGCATGGGGGAGTTCGACCCCTCGCCCTCGCGTCCCTCGGCGCTGGCTCTGCTGAGCGCCCAGGACGACGCCCGGGTGTCCGACCTCCTGCCGATCCGGTACGGCCGGATGAGCGCCTCGGCGTTCGCCTACTACCGGGGCGCAGCTGCGGTGATGGCCTACGACCTGGCCCAGCAGCCACGAACTCCCGGCGGCACGCAAATCTGTGGGGACGCCCACCTGTCCAACTTCGGGTTCTTCGGCTCCCCGGAGCGTGACCTGCTCTTCGACGTCAACGACTTCGACGAGACCTTGCCCGGACCGTTCGAGTGGGACGTCAAGCGTCTCACCGCCTCGTTCATCCTGGCCGCCCGGGACCGGGGCTTCAAACGCAAGGTGGGCCGGGCCGCAGCAGTTGCCGCAGCCGAGGCCTATCGCACGTCAATCCTGACGCTGGCCTCGGCGGGCAACCTGCAGGTCTGGTACACCAAAGTTGACTCCAGCCTGATCGAGCAGTCGATGCGCGAGATCGTGAGCCAGTCACTGAACAAGAAGGAAACCAAGCTTGCCGAGACCCGGCTCAGTGCCGTGTTCGAGAAAGCTCGAAGCAAGACGTCGCTGCGAGCCGCTGAGAAGCTCACTGAAGTCGTCGACGGCCGGCGTCGCTTCCTCAACGCCCCGCCACTGTTGTCCACGCAGGACATTCCCACGACGATACGTTCTGAGATCGAGCGCTTGTTCGGTGAGTACAAGGACACACTGCAGAACGACAGGCGTCGTCTTCTCGAACGCTACGAGTATCTGGACATCGCGCTCAAGGTCGTCGGAGTCGGAAGCGTCGGAACACGTGCGGCGGTGCTACTCCTCCAGGGTCGCGACCTCGGTGACCCCTTGGTGCTGCAGGTCAAGCAGGCGCAGGCGTCGGTTCTCGAGGCGTACCTGCGGCCGAGTGAGTACGACAACCATGGCCAGCGTGTAGTCGAAGGACAGCGTTACATGCAGTCGGCATCCGACATCTTCCTGGGTTGGGTCCGCAACGCGGAGGTTGGGCGGGACTTCTACATTCGTCAGCTGCACGACATGAAGGGGAGCCTCGACATCGCGAAGGTCCTGCCGGTGGGGCTTGAGGCCTACGGTCGGCTGTGCGGAGGAACACTCGCGCGGGCGCACGCTCGCGGGGGCGACGTCGTCGCCATCGCGTCGTATCTCGGTGACGACGACCGATTCGCCCAGGCGGTCACACGTTTTGCTGAGGCCTACGCCGACCAGTCCGAACGTGACTACGCGGAGCTCAAGCAGGCGATTGCTGACGGCCGGGTCGCCGCGACCTCAGGGATCTGAGTCGCCCATGTGCACAGGGGTCAAGGTCGACTTCGACGTGGACCGGCTGGATTGAAGCCACGTCGTCGCCGTGCCGTTGTGGCACTCACCCCCGTTCTGCTCGTCGGAGGCGCTGTTACTGGTGTGACGGGTGTTCCGACCGGTTCGGCCTCAACAGCTACTCCCGCCCGGCCGAACATCGTCCTGATCCTCACCGACGACCAACGCGTCGACACCCTGGACACAATGCCGGTCGTGCGACGCGAGCTGGTCGCCAAGGGTGAGACCTTCACCGGAGTCATCCCGACGTCAACCTGCTGCCCATCACGGGTCTCCCTGTTCACGGGACTGTTCTCGCACAACACCGGCGTCTACAACAACGTCGGGCCGACCGTCGGCGGCTGGCGAGCCTTCCACGCATCCGGTCACGAGGGGGCGACGTTCGCGACTGCGCTCCACGCAGCGGGCTATCGGACGGCCCTGTTCGGTAAGTACCTCAATGGCTGGTCCATGTCGCCCCAGGACTTCGTCCCACCAGGTTGGGACGACTTCATGGCCATCCGCAGCGACTCGCCGAATCTGCGTCTGGGGTCGTCGGCGTACTACAACTACCGGCTCACAGGAACCGAGCCAACCCAGTCATACGGAAACACCCCGGCCGACTATTCCACCGACGTTCTGGCCAACCTCGCCGTCGACTTTGTGAAGAAGAGCGTGCCAGGCGGCCCGTTCTTCGTGGAGTACAGCACGACTGCGCCCCACGGACCCATGACGCCGGCCCCGCGGGACGTCGGTACGTGGTCCACGTCGACGCCGTACGACAACCAAGCTGTCAACGAAGCGGGGATGAGCGACAAGCCCGGGTTCATGCAGGGACTGCCGCGAGTTCCGCGGGCCTACATCGACCAGACTCAGACTAAGACGATGGAGTCCTTGATGGCCGTGGACGAGGGAGTCCAACGGATCATCAATGCCGTCGGCGTCGAGAGTACCAACACGCTGTTCATCTTCATGTCGGACAACGGGGTGATGTGGGGCGAACACCGACTCAGGGCCAAGAACAAGCCATATCGGTGGTCTACCGAGGTGCCCATGACGATGCGCTGGGACGGGCACTTCACGCCGGGTACCTCCGGCGGGCTCGTCGCGAACGTCGACGTCACGGCCACGATGCTCGACGCGGCAAGGATCCCGGGTGCCCTCGCAATGGATGGTCGGTCCGTGCTGACATCGAAGCGGTCGAGTCTCGTTCTCGAGGCCGTCAACACGGTGGACCACCCCGCGTACTGCGGGATCCGCACCCAGAACTGGCTGTATGTGCGGTACTCGGGTACGCAAGGGGTCGAGCTGTACGACTACGCCAAAGATCCCCTCGAGCTGCACAATCTGGCCTACCTGCCCCAGTACCTGGCGAAACGCGAAGAGCTGCGCGTCGCGACACATCGCGCATGTTCGCCGGTTCCTCCTCGGTTTGCGTGGTAGCCCGTGTCGGGCCTCGACTTCTGGATCGGTGAGTGGGAAGTCACATGGGAAGGCGGTGCTGGTCGCAATGTGGTGACTCGCGAGCTCGACGGCCACGTCGTCCTCGAACGGTTCGAGGCCAGTGGCCCGGAACCGTTCTCAGGGCTGAGCGTGAGTGTCTTGGAGGCGGCCACCGGTCAGTGGAGGCAGACCTGGGTCGACTCGACAGGTAGCTACTGGACGTTCGTCGGGGGCGCCCAGCCGGACGGCACGTTCGTCTTTGCAACGACCGAGCGGGTCGACAGCGACCGGGTGTTCAAGCGGATGGTATTCTCACGGATCGAGAAGGATGCGTTCGACTGGCGCTGGGAGTTCTCCGAGGACGCAGAACAGTGGGACCGTCGCTGGTTCATCCGCTACGCACGGCTCAGCTCGTGACCATGGAGAAGCCGTCGGCCCAACCGTCGAGGGAGTCTGAGTCCGAGACCGTGCTGCGTCCTCCGGCGGTCGGCTGCCGAGTGGGCAGGACGTCGCCGATTCGGCTGACGGTGTAGGCCTTGCCCGCGACACCATCGACGAACACCTGAACCTTGGTCGAAGAGCCGCTGTCAGGGCTCTTGACGCAGACGATGGTGTGCCACTGCCCATTGGCGACGTCGATGTCGGGCCCGTCGGCTCGGATGACACCGCCAGCAAGGCCCTTGACCCGGCACTGTGCCTGGTGAGGGTTGGAGCTCTTGTGCGCAATCTGCAGCTTCCACTGACTCGCGTCGCTGGAGAGCCCGGCCTGGATGATGTTCGGTGAGTCTACGGTCGCCCGCGAGTCGACCCAGTCGGTCTTGACCGAGATCGTCAGGGTCCCGGTCTGCGTGGATTTCGCTCCGATTGTCCCAACCGGCAGGGTCACGATTTTCGCAACGGAACCGGACACCCGAAGGTCCCACGCGGTACTCGCGAGTGCCGACGGTACGGCGGCGGCAGTCAGGCCGACGATCGTCGTCAGGAAGGCTGCGATTCGGATCTTCATGCGGGCCTCCCGTAGGGGGGGTGGCGTCCTGGCTGATCCCGAGGGGCCGAAACATAACACGCCCCAACACGGACGGACCACCGGTTACACGGCGTCCAATGAGAGGTTGACTGTGAGTAAACGCGGCGCATTGAACGCGTGCGGCAAAGCGACGGCAGACGACTGGGCAACTTTGCCGAATCGGTGGACGAATCATCGTCAAGCGAGCAGACTCCGAGCGCGCCAGACGCGGGTCGCACCAGGCTCATGTTCGGTGAGGGATACGGGTCCGTCGTCGACGTCGGCCCGTGGGACAACGGTTCAGGGGAGTGCGAGATGTCATCCAGGGCTGGACCGCGACGTGTCGGTTTGCTCATTGCGGCTGCGTTGGCAGCTCTGGTCGCCTTGTGGGGCGCCGGTGGGCTTCAGCCAGCAGGGGCGGCGACCGCACCGACGCTGATCGACCGTGCTCTCGCCGCCGGTGTCTATCAGATCAACCAGACGTGGTCGGCGTGCGAAACGCCAGGCGGCATGCTCTACGTGGGCAACCATGCGAAAGGATCGGTTCTCTACTCGTCCAATGGCGCTGGCCTGTACACGAGGATCACCACCAACGCCTGGCCCACGGTCAGCCCCAAGGTTGCCCCCGACCGTCACGACTGTGCTTGGGCCGATGTCGACCACAACGGGCTGCTCGACATGGCCAACTCGACGGGACGCAACCTGTCCAACTTCGTCAAGCCGGCGTGGCGCGACGGCGAGCTGTGGCTCCAGACCTCCTTCGGCCAGTTCACCGATGTCGGCACCAACGTCGGCATCGCCGACCCGTGCGGCCGCGGGCGTCGCGAAGCGTTCTTCGACGTGAACAAGGACGGATGGGCCGACCTCTTCGTCGGCAACGAGATCGGCCGCCCGGTCACAGATCCGTGCGACGACCCGGCCAACGGCTACCCCTCCGAGAATCCCAAGCTGTACCTGAACCGCGGCGCTGATGCTGTCACCGGGAAGTGGTTGGGATTCCGCCTCGCCCAGGACTTCGGTGTCGACGACCCGGGTCAGCACTGTGCTGAGAGCATCGACGCCAATGGCGACACCTGGCCCGACCTGCTCGCCTGCCGTCTCGGCAACA
>JBAPUB010000197.1:0-6379 GCA_049282455.1 Actinomycetes bacterium | reverse complement strand
GGCCCCGGCAGTCCCGAAGTCCGACGAGTAGTCATCAGACGCTCGCATGCTCGATGCGGGTGGTCGCGGCAGCTGCCTCAGTGGCCTGCGAGCGCTGGTCGCGCCACAGGGAGACGCCGAGGCCAATCAGGGCAACCCCGACCGGGACGGCCATCGGGCGGTTGAAGGACTCGGGGAGCACTGCGAGCGAGACCGTCGCGACGGTGCTCACGGCGAGAAGTGCCGATGCCCACCGTGCCAGGACGCGGGCCCGGAACAAGGCGATGCCGAACATGAGACCACCGAGCATGTAGCCGATACCGGAGAGGGCGAGCACGGTCTTCATCCCGCCGATGTCTCCGGCTGGCGTACCTCCGAAGGCCGCAACCACGACGTCGTTGACGTAGCCCGGCGCGAGGGTCACCAGGCCCGGGAGCACGAACGCCGCGACGACCCCGACGCTGAGCATGACGAGGTATCCGGTGGCGAACAGCAGATAGCCGACGAGCCCGAGCAGGCCGGCCTGGCGGACCTGACGCAGGTACATGCCGGTGATGCCGGCGAGCGCCAGCGCGGCCATGACCGCCTTTGCCGTACTCCGAACCAGCCAATCGGTACTTGCAACCGAAGCCAGATCCATGGGCGGGTGGTTGATCTGGACTGCGATGAAGATCAGTCCCGCGACCGCGGCGCTGATGCCGGCGGCCCGGGTGAGGCCGGTGGGGGTGATGGTCATGTCGGACTCCTGGGTCCTGGGGGACGGGCGGGCTGCCCGGCGATGTCCTGGACGGTAGGAATCGAGGTGGTGACCCCACATCACCACATGATGTGACCGACGTGGTGATTCGCCCGTGGCGCCTCGGCGGTTCGCCGGGTGGGCAGGACGGAAGACTCAGCTGCAGCGGGGAGCCGGAGTGGGTAGGGCAACCTTCTTCAGGTTGTGCGCGGCCTGTTTCGACGTCGCCACCCGCTTGAAGTCGGGGCCGAGCCGAAGGTCCACGGCCGAGCCTCGCAGGCGTTGGGTCAGCTGGAGCTGCGCGCCCGGCAGGTAGGAGGCAACCCGCACCGCTGCCCCGTAACCCGGCTTGGCGTACAGAACTGCGGCGACACCGCTCGGCATCGGCTTGGGGGAGTTGCCGATTCCGGCCACACCAAAGCCGCGCCGCACGAGCTGGTCGGCCGTCTTGATGGCCAGCCCCGGTGTGTCCGTTCCGTTGAGCACGTTGACCTGGACCTGTGCTGGCGGCGGGACGTCGCGTGGAGGCTTCGGCGCGGGCGTGCGGCACGAAGGCGAAGGCGACGGGGTCGCGACAGTGGCCTGTGGGGTCTGGGTGGTCCACCACCACAGGCCGCCGCCGACCGCCAGAACGACCACGACAGCCACGAGAACGAGCAGTGTCCCCCGCCGATGCGAGCGACCCGTGCGGCGTCTCCCGCCCGACCCGGTCGGCGTCAGCATCGACATTTCGGCAGGGTATCCGGCACCGGAGGGCACCCGGCGCAGGGCCGAACCGGACGCCACGACGGCGGACGCCGCCTCGTGGTCGGCGTTCACCGAGTCGCCGTAGGTGCGCTGGGCACCGAGAGCGGAGGATAGGGGATTTGAACCCCTGAGGGCGTTAACCCAACACGCTTTCCAAGCGTGCGCCATAGGCCACTAGGCGAATCCTCCGCCGATGAGGTTACCCGGAGGGTCGAAGACGGTCGCGTTCGGCCGGGTAGACTGCAGGTCGACCCCCCGTGCGGCGTCACCCCACCGAACTCCCCCAGGGCCGGAAGGCAGCAAGGGTAGGCAGGCTCTGGCGGGTGCGCGGGGGGTCCCTTCGTCTCCGGCCGGGAGGCTAGGGTGCCGGAGTGTCCCAAGCCCTGTACCGCCGTTACCGTCCCGAGCGGTTCGCGGACATCATCGGCCAGGACCACGTCACCGGCCCGCTGGCCGAGGCAATCCGCAACGACCGCGTCAACCACGCCTATCTGTTCAGCGGTCCCCGCGGGTGCGGCAAGACCACGTCCGCGCGCATCCTCGCCCGCTGCCTGAACTGCGAGCAGGGTCCCACGCCGGAACCGTGCGGTGAGTGCCCCAGCTGCATCGACCTCGCGCGCGACGGCAGTGGAAGTATCGACGTCATCGAGATCGACGCCGCCAGCCATGGCGGGGTCGACGATGCCCGTGAGCTGCGCGAAAGGGCCTTCTTCGCACCGGCGGCGAGCCGCTACAAGATCTACATCATCGACGAAGCACACATGGTGTCCAAGCAGGGCTTCAACGCACTGCTGAAGCTCGTCGAGGAACCCCCGGAGTTCGTGAAGTTCGTGTTCGCCACCACCGAGCCCGACGCCGTCATCGGCACCATTCGCTCGCGGACCCACCACTACCCGTTCCGACTGGTGGGCGCCCGCACGTTGGAGACCTACCTGGGCCAGGTCTGCGCCTCCGAAGGAGTCACCGTGCAGCCGGGCGTGCTCCCGCTGGTGGTTCGGGCGGGGGCGGGGTCGGTGCGGGATGCCATGAGCGTCCTGGACCAGCTGATGGGTGGGTCCGCCAGCACCGAGGTCGGCTACGAACTCGCGGTGTCCCTTCTGGGGTTCACTCCCGCGGCGCTGATGGACGAGGTCGTCGACGCCGTGGCCAGCTCTGACGGCGCTGCTGTCTTCGCTGTGGTCGACCAGGTCATCGACTCCGGGCTCGACCCCCGGCGGTTCCTCGAGGACTTGCTTCAGCGGATGCGCGACCTGGTCATCGTCGCGGCCGTCCCGGACGCCTTCAGTTCGGGACTGGTGGCCGCGCCGGATGACCAGCGCGACCGGATGGTGGCCCAGGCCGAGCGGCTCGGTCTTGCTGCGTTGACCCGTGCGGCCGACCTCGCTGCCGCCGGGCTGACCGAGCTGCGCGGCGCCACCGCCCCGCGCCTTCAGCTCGAGCTCGTGTGCGCCAAGCTGTTGCTTCCTGGTGCGCACGGCGACGAGCTGGGACTGGCCACCCGGCTCGAGCGGCTCGAGCGCCGCCTCGCCATCGGTGGTGTCGCGCGGAGTGACGACGCGGCGCCGCCGAGCCCGGCAACGGTCAGCGAGCCGGCGTCCCCACCACCGGTGCACGTCGAGCCCCTGGCCGTCGACGGACCTGAACCGGTGAGCGAACCGATCGTGGTGCCGGAGGCGGCGGCGCCGGCGTCGGCCGCGTCGCCGTCAGTCGGGGCAGTCGACCTGCACGAGATCCGTCGGCTGTGGCCAAACGTCCTGGAGCAGGTCAAGCAGTACCGCCGAGCGGTCTGGATGATGCTGTTCGAGAGGTCCCAGGTTCTCGATGTCGACGACCGGATCCTGACCCTCGGCCTGGGTGACCTCGGTGGCGTGCGCAACTTCGGCACGGGCGGCAAGGACGAGATCGTCCGCCAGGCCGTCATCGACGTCCTGGGGCTGGACCGGGTCATCCAGGCGGTGCACGACCCGTCGTTGGGTGGTCCAGCGACGACCCAGCCTGCGGCGGTCCCCGGCGCCGAGGTAGCCCCCTCCCGAGCCGTTCCGCAGGCGGCCGCAGATGCCCGGGCGGCCGCGGCCGCAGTGGACGGCCCGGCGGTCGGGAAGGTGCGGCAGGCACCTGCGGTCGACGACGAGGTGGCCGTCGACGACGCCGAGGACGACCCGGGTGGACTCCAGGGCGAAGAACTGGTGCTCCAAGAGCTCGGTGGCAAGGTCATCGGAGAGATCGACCACACGTAGGCTTCGGGCACCGGGAAACAGCCGCTGCTGAAGGAGGCCGACGTGGACGCACTGCCCGACCTGCAGGGATTGCTCGCGCAGGCCCAGCAGATGCAGGAGCAGATGGCGTCCGCGCAGCAGGAGCTGGCCCAGCTGACGGTCCAAGGACGGTCGGGAGGCGGGCTCGTGGTGGCCACCCTCAGTGGTCTCGGCGAGCTGGTCGACCTCACGATCGACCCCTCGGTGGTCGACCCCCAGGACACCGAGACGCTCGCGGCCCTGGTCATCGCAGCCGTGCGTGACGCCTCGGTCGAGGCCCAGGGCGTGCAGGAGCAGGCCATGGGGCCGCTGGCTGCCACCGACGCGCTCGGCCTTCCGGGGATATAGGCATGTACGAAGGCATCGTCCAGGACCTCATCGACGAGCTCGGTCGGCTTCCGGGCGTCGGTCCCAAGAGCGCTCAGCGGATCGCGTTCCACGTGCTTGCCGCTGACCCGGTCGACGTCCAGCGACTGGCCGACGTCCTGCGCGAGGTCAAGGAGAAGGTGCGGTTCTGCCGCACGTGCGGCAACGTCGCCGAGGACGACGAGTGCCGAGTGTGCCGCGACCCACGACGCGACCTGACGGTCCTGTGCGTCGTCGAGGAGCCCAAGGACGTCGTGGCGATCGAGCGGACCCGTGAGTTCCGCGGCCGCTACCACGTGCTCGGCGGCGCGATCAGCCCGATCGAGGGGATCGGACCCGACGACCTGCGGGTCAAGGAGCTCATGGTCCGCCTCGCTGACGGGACGGTGACTGAGCTGATCATCGCCACCGACCCCAATCTCGAAGGCGAAGCCACGGCCACCTACCTGGCCCGACTGATCAAGCCGATGGGGCTGCACGTGACCCGTCTCGCCAGTGGACTGCCGGTCGGTGGCGACCTCGAGTACGCCGATGAGGTGACCCTCGGCCGAGCCTTCGAGGGCCGCCGCCTCCTCGACGTCTGATCTGGACCTCACCCATGAAAGGTCATGCCATGAGCGATGCCACACACCCCGACCCCGCGGGCGGTGACGCCGAGCTCGGTGAGCTCGGTGAGCTCACCGTCGACGTGGCAGACCAGATCGAGAGCTTCCTGATCGCCTTGGGTGCAGTCGCCCGAGGCGACATGCCAGACGGCGCACTGTCGATCCTGCTCCTCGAGGTCTCGCAGCTGCTTCTGGCCGGTGGTCGCCTCGGCGCGATCGTCGACGTCGTGCCGAACGAGCGGTTCGAACCCGATGCAGGCATGGATCCCGATGCCGACGAGCTTCGCTCCCGGCTCGCCGTCCTGCTCGAGCCCATCGACGAGTACGTGGAGGTCTTCGACCCCTACGGCAGCGAGGTCGAGGTGGAGGTGTCTCGTCTGTCCGACGACCTCGCCGACGTCGCCGCCGACCTGTACCACGGGCTGGCGCACTACCGAGCCGGGCGCCGGACCGAGGCAATGTGGTGGTGGCAGTACTCCTACCTCGCGAACTGGGGCTCGACCGCAAGTGCCGTCATGCGGGCGCTGCACTCAGCGATCGCTCATACCCGTCTCGACGTCACTGCGCAGGAAGGTTTGGCAGCGGCGTCGGAGTGATCGGTGGCCGGGCAAAGCCCGAAGACACCCGACGGTCGATCGAACGGACCACGAGCTCGCCGCTGCGGTAGGTGACCTTGACCGGTGTACCGGCGAACCGCCCGTGGTCGAGCAGGCAGTACTGACCGCCGTCGACATGTTTGCCGTGCACGGCGAAACAGACGGCTTGTCCATACCCGAAAGGTGCCCGCCACGTCCCGGCGCGACGCACCGTGAGCGACCGGGAGTTGGACGCGAGCGCGGGAACCGCCTGCGTGACGATGCGCTGGACGCCGGGGTTGAACAGCGCCGGGGGCCGGCTGCCCGGTCGGGCCACGAGAAAACAGCTGCGGCCGTTCGGCGACGAAAGACACGAGACCAGACCGCGCGGCGCCGTACGAAGCGACGACGTGGACCCGCCACGGGTGACGTCGACGCGGTACCGCCCGCCGGCGCGCTGGATGCGCACGAACCCACCCTGCTGGTCGGGGTTGCTGGGCTTGATGCGATAGGTGATGTCCAGGGGCAGGCCCCGCACCTGGAGCGCAAGGGCGCGCGCCTGGGCCCGTGGGGAGACCCGGGCCGGGTCCGCCGGGCTCGTGGTCGGCGAAGCGACCGGGGCGGAGGTGGTCTGTGAGGCGTTGGGTGCGGCGGTCTCGGAGCTCGTGCAGGCGGCCAGCGTGACGAGTGCGACGAGCGCGACGATGCTGGTGAGGGCTGCGGCAGCACGCCTGTGTCCAACGGTCACCCAGCCACCCTAAGCCGCTCCTGGCGGGGCACCGAATCTCGCTATGCGGACTGGAGAGGTTCGCTGACTGGTCACCGGTAGACTCGTTCCTTCTGAGCCCGATGCGCACGCAGCCGGTGCCTCGTGTCGAGGAAGGAACCAGTCGTGGGCCTCGTCGTGCAGAAGTACGGCGGTTCGAGTGTGGCTGACGCCGCGAGCATCAAGCGTGTCGCCCAGCGCATCGTCGCAACGCGGCGCGCGGGATTCGACGTCGCGGTCGTTGTCTCGGCCATGGGCGACACCACCGATGAGCTGATCGACCTGGCCGAGCAAGTGTCTCCGGCACCTCCCGGCCGCGAGCTCGACATGCTGTTGACCGCCGGCGAGCG
>JBAPUB010000196.1:0-1581 GCA_049282455.1 Actinomycetes bacterium | reverse complement strand
GTCGCGTCCTGGACGGTGGAGGCACTGGGCGCCACGCATCCGTTCCCGGCGTCGATCGACACGGCGTTCAGCTTGTCCTGGTTCTGCTCGTAGTAGGTGTAGCCGAAGTACCCCATCGCACCCTTGTCGCCGGCCACGCCGGTCACGGTGTTGTTGTCGTTGGAGCTGGGGCTGTAGTCGGTACGGCTCGCGCCCTCTTCGCCGTTGATGGCAGCGGTGAAGTAGTCGAAGGTCCCGGAGTCAGTGTCCGGGCCGTACAGGGTGAGGGTCTGGTCGGGGAAGCTCGGGTCGACCTGGTTCCAGTTGTCGATCGTCGACTTGGGTGCCCAGATCTTGGCGAGCTGGTCGGTGGTCAGGCACGTGGCCCAGGTGTTGTCCTTGTTGACCACGACGGTGAGGGCGTCGTTGGCCACGACCATCTCCTGGTAGGTGATGCCCTTGGACTTGCAGGCTGCTGCCTCGGTGTCCTCGATCGGGCGTGACGCGTCGTTCATGTCGGTCTCGCCGGCGCAGAACTTCTCGAAGCCGCCGCCGGTGCCCGAGGTTCCGACCGTGATCTTGACGTCGGGGTTGTCGGCCGAGAACAGCTCCTGGGCGACCTGGGTCATCGGAGCCACGGTGCTGGAGCCGTCGACGTTCACGCTGCCGGACAGCCCTGAGCTGCTCGCGGAGCTGCTGCCGGAGCTGCTGCCACAGGCGCTCAGCGCCAGTGCCAGCACGGCCACGGAGGCGGCAGGCACCGCCACGCGGCGCAGAAGGGTGGACTTCACAGGAATGGACCTTCCTCGTTTGGGGAATCCTCGCTGGAATCGGTCTGCAGTGCGTGGGTGAGGCTAGGGACGTCGAGTGACGCGAAAGGGTGCGTGCGGTGTCTCAGACATGGAGGCAGGGTGAACGGCCGATGACCAGGAGCTCTCGACGCCCGACACAGGTGAACGACGGGGACGGTGCCGAGGCTCACAGCGCGTGGGTCTCGACCGCGAGGACCCGGTCGGAGCCCTCGGCCACGTCGATGTCGACGTGAACCACCACCATCGCGGCGGTGCCGAGCGGCTCGGTCGGGCCCACCAGCCCGGACCCTTCGAGCAGGTGGCTGACCAGCACGGGGATCACGGGGCGGTGCGTGCACAGCACCGTGGCCTCGCCACTCACCGCGGTCGAGCGCGTCAGCGACTCGGCGCGCGCCAACCCGACCGCAGGGTCTGACTCGAAGGCCTCCTCGGCCAGGAGCGGCTCCTCGGAGACCAGCAGGCCGGCGGTCCTGGCGTAGGGCTTGACCGTCCGAACCGAGCGCACGGCGGTCGACGGGTGCAGCCTTCTCACGTCGTAGGCCTGGAGGAGCGGGGCCAGGGCCTTCGCGTTCTTGGCCCCGGTGCGGGTCAGCGGCCGCTCGAGCTCGGACCCTTTCCAGCTCGACCTGCTCCGGGCTTTGGCATGCCTCAGGACGACCAGGGGGGTGCCGAGAGGCTCAGCGAGGGCGAGCGCGACCAGCTCGGCGTCGTGTGCCTGGGTCATCCGGGCGATGGCGGCATCCGGTTCCAGCCACTCGACGACGTCGACCTCGCGGTTGGGGGTGAAGGG
>JBAPUB010000195.1:0-7578 GCA_049282455.1 Actinomycetes bacterium | reverse complement strand
GCCGCGGCGGTGGCGGGCACGAAGCCTGGGCAGACGGCGTTCGCCGTGATCGGCCGCGGTTGCAGCCGTCGCTGTAGCTCGTAGGTGAACCACAGAACCGCCAGCTTGGAGTTCTTGTAGGCCCGGTCAGGGTTGTAGTCGTGCTCGAGCTGTGGGTCAGCGAAGTCGAAATCGACCGGCTCACCGCGTGACCCGGGGAGGTGGAGTCGTGAGCTGACCGTGACCACCCGGGCCGAGGGGGCCTGCTCCAACGCGGGAAGCAGCAGCCCGGTCAGCAGGAAGGGAGCCAAGGTGTTGACGGCGAGGGTCTCCTCCAGCCCGTCGACGCTGAGGCGGCGGGTCCGGCTGGTCTGCATCACCCCAGCGACGTGGAACAGCACGTCGATCGGTTCGTGTTCCCCGACCACCGCTTCGGCGAACCCACGGATTTGGGTCATTGAGGAGAGGTCCACCCACCTGGCCTCGACGACGGCTTCCGGGTGAGTACCGCGGATCTCCTGCGCAGCTGCCTTCGATGCGGTAGCGGTCCGAGCCACCAAGATCACCCGACAGCCGGCGACCGCCAGCTTGGCCGCGGTCACCCGCCCCAGTCCCCGGCCCCCGCCGGTGATCAACACCGTCTTCATGGCAACGCCCCTTTGGCCTCATTGTCCGCCCCTGCTGGCATCCAGGCGCACCACCAGACCCGACAAGTACCGATCGCGAGGCCGGACTCTAGGGTCGGCGTATGGACATTGACGCCATCGACATCGCGGCGCTGGCCCGGGGCTGTGCCGTCCTGGGTACCGGTGGGGGCGGAGAGGTCACGACCAACGCGCTCGTAGCACGACAGGCCATCGCCGACCACGGCCCAGTACGCATGGTGACCCTCGACGACCTCCCACAGGACGGAATCTTGATGCCGGTCGGGGGCATCGGAGCTCCCTCGGTCAGCGCGGAGAAGATCGGCTCCGGTGACGAGGTGGAGTTCCTCCGCGAGGCAGTCGAGGACGTTCTCCGTAGACCGGTCGTGGCCCTGATGGCCAGCGAGATTGGCGGCGGCAACGGGCTCTACCCGGTGGCCGCGGCCGCTCGAACCGGACTGCCGCTGGTGGACGGAGACGCCATCGGCCGCGCTTTCCCCGAGGTGCACATGGTCTCCATGAACGTCGCCGGGCTGCTGCCTGACCTCATCGTCGTGTCCGACGAGCGGCGCAACACCGTCGTGCTGCGGCCGATTGATGGCCACTGGGCCGAGTTGCTCGCCCGCTCGGTCACTGAGGTGTTCGGCGGCTCCGCAGCCATGGCGGACTACGTCATGCCGGTATCGCAAGCCCAGGGAACGATCATCGAGGGCACAGTCAGCCAGGCCCTGCGCATCGGTCGCTCGGTCATCGACTCGACCGATCCGGTGACTGCGCTCATCGGGACCGTCGGTGCCGTGCGTCTCGTGGAAGGCAAGGTCGTCGACGTCGAGCAGCACACGGCTGGGGGATTTGTCCGCGGCAGCGTCGTCATCCAGGGCTACGGCGACGACGCGGGCCGTCTCGTCCGGGTCGAGATCCAGAACGAGAACCTGGTGGCGTTCGAGGAAGGCCGCGTCCTCGCCAGCGTGCCAGACCTGATCACCCTGGTCGACAGCCAGACCGCCGACGCCATCCCGACGGAGTTCTTGCGCTACGGGCAGCGAATCGACGTCCTCGCATTCGCCTGCGCACCGATCTGGCGCACTCCCGCCGGCATCCGGATCGCCGGACCGCGTGCATTCGGCTACGACGTGGACTACGTGCCTGTGGAGGAGCTTCATGTCGTTGAGGCTTGACCTACGGCTCGGGATCGACGTCGGGGGCACCCACACCGACGCCGTCGTGCTGGATCGCGACAACACGGTTCTCGCGAAGACCAAGCAACCCACCTCGCTCGATGTCACCACCGGCATCAGCGACGCCATCGCCGCCGTCATCGACGATCCTTCTGTCGACACTTCGCGCATCAGCCACGTGATGCTCGGGACCACCCACGCGACCAACGCCGTTCTCGAGCGGCGCCGGCTGCACTCGGTCGCAGTCCTTCGCGTCGGCGCGCCCTCCTCGACAGCGGTGCGGCCGTTCTTCGGCTGGCCCGACGAGCTCGTCGAGGCCGTCGGTGGTCAGGCTCGCGTCGTACGAGGGGGAGTCGAGTACGACGGTCGCGAGATCGTGCCCTTCGACGCGGTCGACACCCGGGACTTCTTCGAGTCCGTTCGCGGGCACGTAGATGGCGTGGCGATCTCGGCAGTGTTCTCTCCGATGTCCCCTGACCACGAGCTCGCAGCAGCTGACATCGCCCGCGACGTCCTAGGTTCCGATCTCCTTGTCTCGCTGTCGCATGAGATCGGGTCGATCGGCCTGATCCCTCGCGAGAACGCGACCATCCTGAACGCGGCGCTGACAGGGGTTGCGCGCGAGGTGGCCCAGGCACTCAGGACATCGCTCGAGGCCCACGCGATCGACGCGAGCGTGATGTTCGCCCAGAACGACGGCACTCTGATGGCCCTGGAGTACGCCGTTCGCTTCCCGATCCTCACCATCGGGTCCGGGCCGGCGAACTCGATCCGCGGCGCGGCCTTCCTCACCGGACTCGCGGACGCCCTCGTCGCCGATGTCGGCGGCACCTCGACCGACTTCGGAATGCTCGTCAACGGATTCCCGCGCGAGTCGGCCGCCAACGTCGACATCGGCGGAGTGAGCACCAACTTCCGGATGCCCGACGTACTTGCCATCGCAGTCGGCGGTGGGACGGTAGTCCGGCCGTCCCAGGACGGCGTCACGCTGGGGCCGGACAGCGTCGGCTACCGGCTGCCCGACGAGGGCATCGTCTTCGGCGGCACGACTCCGACTCTCAGCGACGCGGCGGTGCACGCGCACCGCGCCGACATGGGAACCACAGCCCCCGGCAGCGGTGTCGCCGATCTGCTGGACCTCGCCATGACGACCGCTGACGTCGCCATTGCCGACGCCGTCGACCGGATGAAGGTCGGACGGGGTGACATCCCCCTCATCGTCGTGGGCGGCGGATCGGTCCTCATCGCAGACGACGTGCCCGGCATCTCGCATGTGCTTCGCCCCGACCACTACGACGTCGCCAACGCCATAGGTGCGGCTATCGCCCAGGTGAGTGGGCGCTGGGACGAGGTCGTCTCTCTCGCTCCCGGCCGAACCGAAGCGATCGCTGCGGCCTGCGCACAGGCGACGGCTCGGGCGATCCAGGCAGGCGCGGACCCGGAGCACATCGAGATCGTCGAGATCGACGAGGTCCCGTTGGCTTACCTCACAGAGCCGGTGGCCCGCATCAGCGTCAAGGCTGTCGGTCCGCTCGGAAGACTCTGATCGTCGACCAGGCGGATCGTCGCTAGTCGCCGGCTGGCCGGCTCGCTCCCCACCACAATTCGCACCGTCGGTCACCCGCCGCTATGCCATAGTCCGGGCATGACCCGAATCGCCCGGCTCGCCTGGACCGCCATCGACTGCCCACGCCCGCGCGAGCTCGCTGCCTTCTACTCCGCCATCACCGGCTGGCCGATCGACGAGGGCGCCGACGACGAGTGGGTGACGTTGGTCAGCGACGCAGGAGTGACCCTGGCCTTCCAGCGGGTCGACCGCTATCAGCCCCCTCAGTGGCCCGGCCAGGAGCACCCTCAGCAGCAGCACCTCGACTTCGAGGTCGACGACCTCGACGTCGGCGAGGCAGCGGTGCTGGCGATCGGCGCCCGCAAGCATGCCGTACAGCCGGGCACCGACTTCCGGGTCTACCTCGACCCCGATGACCACCCGTTCTGCCTCATCCTGTCTGGGGGGTAGGCGGGCCCAAGCCCCGCTGTGCCGTCGGTTCGTGCTTACCTCTGTGCGAGCGCAGCCTCGATCATCAGGATGCCCCGCCGGGCAAGTGCCGGTACAGAGTCTCGGTAGTACGGGATCAAGATGGCTCCTATCGAGACGGCCCACCCTCGGCCCCGCTGCCAGGTCGCGTCGTCACAGCCGAGCGCCTCACGGAACACAGTGCGGGACGGTGTGTCGAACAGCAGCCAGGCCGCGGCCAGCTCGCAGGCCGGGTCGCCGACGCCGAACGGACCCCAGTCCAGCACGGCACTGAGTTGACCGTCACGAACGAGAAGGTTGCCGTCGGTGAGGTCGCCGTGGAACCAGGTCGGTGGGCCACCCCACGGGTCGCTCTCCTGCGCAGCCTCCCAGACCGCAAGCGCTGCAGGCGCGTCGATCAGGTCCGACGCCGCGCGAAGTGCCTCCCGCGTGGCATGGCCACGGTCCTGGTCGTCGAGGGGTTGCCCGCGCGAACCGAACAACCTGGCGCCTGTCGGGTCACACGACTGAAGGGCGTGGACGAATCCGGCCAGGTCGAGGGCCAGCCTCGTCCGGTCGACCGCATGAGGGTCCAGCTTCTCCCCGGCCAGCCAGGGGTTGACCGACCAGGAGAAGGGGTACTGCGCGTCAGGGGAGCCGAGTGCCAGGGGCGGCGACACCTGCAGGGGCAGGTGGGGAGCCAGGCGGGGCAACCACTCAGCCTCCAACGCCGCCTGCCCGTCGGCCCACGCGATCCGGGGGAGTCTGGCCACCGAGGAGTCGCCGAGCCGATAGAGCACATGATCGGTGCCGAAGTCGAGGACGCGGCTCCTGGGCAGCCGTGCCAGGTCTGGGAACTGGGCCTGCAGCAGCCTCCTGACCGTCTGATCGTCCACGTCAACTTCGTCAGGGTGCATGCGGCTCACGGGACCGATCCTGACGGCACAGGCCGGCGGTCGCCACCCGTTATGCGCGGCGCCGCGCGAGAAGCTTCCCGACCTCCCAGAACAGGAACAGCAGGACGGCGGGAGCCGCACCGATCAGCCATTGCCCACCCGTCAACGCTGTAGTGCTCAGCATCGACGTCAGCGTGCCTCCGCGGGCGAGGATCAACGCGAGGGCGATCTCTACCAGCACCGTGATGTTCACGGTCGCGTTGTCGAAGGTCTCCATGCGCAGGATCGTCGCCTTCTCGTCGCGGCTTTCGAACGCTGCGACCACGAGCATCAGGGAGAATGCCACCAGGCCCATGGTGCTGCCGATCGCCGTCGCGTCGTACTCGTTCTCCCCGAACACGATCAACAGGTTGATGGCCATGGACATGAACAGACCGGTCAGGCCGACAGTCGTCATGACCGCCGGGGACATGATCGAGGCCGCCCGCGGCCTCGGCTTCCGCTTCATCAGCCCTGGGGTCTCTTTGTCCAGGCCCAGCGCGATGCCGACCGGAGCGGTGATCGCGAAGTTGATCCACAGGATCTGTACGGCGGAGAACGGCTGCCCGCTGGCGATGTTGAGCAAGCTCGCTGTGAGGAACGTGACCACATAGGTAACGAGTGCGATCAACATGAAGCGGATGTACTTGAGCATGTTGTCGTAGAGCTTGCGGCCCTCGGACACCGCACGCACGATCGTGGCGAAGTTGTCGTCGGTGAGGATCATGCGTCCGGCGTTCTTGGCCACCTGGGTTCCGGTACCCATCGCGATGCCGATGTCGGCGGCTTTGATCGCCGGTGCGTCGTTGACTCCGTCGCCGGTCATGGCGACGACGTCACCTTTCTTGCGCAGGGTCTGGACCATCAGCACCTTGTGTTCGGGAGCCACTCGCCCGACCACCCCGATGTCGTCGATACGCCGGAGCCGCTCGTCCTCGGACATCGCTGCGAGCTCGGTGCCGAGAATGGCCTCTCCGGGGATGCCGAGCTGCTTGGCGACGGCCGCGCCGGTGACGACGTCGTCGCCGGTGACCATCCGGACGCGAATGTTGGCGTCTTGCGCCGACTTCACCGCGTCCATGGACTCCTTGCGCGGAGGGTCGATCATGCCGACCAGGGCGGTCATCTGCAGCCCCTGCACCAGTGAGAGGAGATCGCCATCGGGGTCGAAGTCCTTGGGGTCGATGTCCTTCATGGCCGCGGCCATGACGCGCAGGCCCTTGCTGCCGAGGCGTTGCATCTCCTCGTCGGCCCTCTGGTTCTGCTGTTCGCCCCACGGGACGGTCTCGCCCTTGGCCAGGGCCGACGTGGCCCGCCCGATCACGGCCGGACCGGCTCCCTTGACGAAGACCCGAACCACCGCATTGCCCGACGCGTCCTTCGCTTCGCAGAACGTCGCCATCAGCTTGTATGTGGGGTCGAACGGCAGCGTCGCCAGCCGCGGGTGGGCCTCCTGGGTGCCCTCGACGTCGAGCTTCGCCTTGTGCCCGAGGACCAGCAGGGCACCCTCGGTCGGGTCTCCCACCACCTTTGCGTTGACGATCTTGGCGTCGTTGGTGATCAGGAAGGGCAGGATCGCCGCCTCGATGGTGTTGGTGTTGCCCGCTGCGTGGTGGATCTCACCGTCCAGGCTGTACCCGACCCCGGAGATCGCGTAGCGGTCGGTCGGGTCGATCACCTCGACGACGGTGACCTGGTTCATCGTCAGCGTGCCGGTCTTGTCGGAGTTGATGGCCGACGTCGACCCCAGGGTCTCCACCGAGTCGAGGCTCTTGACGACTGCGCCATGTGCAGCGAGGTCCCGGGATCCGCTGGACAAGATCACCTGGAGCACCGTCGGCATGGCCATGGGTACGGCGGCCAGGGCCAGCGCGATCGCCGTGGTGAAGATCGTCTGCGTCGAGTCACCGCGTGAGATCCCGAGGGCGAACATGATCGCGATCGTCAGCCCGGCGGCCGCCGCGATCCACAGCGTCAGAGTGTCCAGCTGCTTGGTCAGCGGGGTCTTGAGGTTGGGTGCCGATTTCAGCATTCCGGAGATGGTGCCCACCGCGGTCTCCGCGCCCGTCCCGGTGACCATCATCAAGCCGCTGCCGTGCGTCACTGGGGTGTTCATGAACGCCATGTTCGACTGGTCTCCCAGGACAGGGTTCGGGTCGGTGATGACCTCCGTGCTCTTCGAGGCGGGCACGCTCTCACCGGTCAGCGCGGACTCGTCGATCTGCAGCGAAGTGGCCTCGAGCAGCCGCCCATCGGCGCACACGTCGTCACCTGCCGCGAGCAGGACCACGTCGCCGACGACCACCTGGTCGGCATCGACCTTGACCTCAGTCCCGTCGCGCCGAACCCGGGCCGTGGTCTTGAGCATCGACTGCAACGCGTTCATGGCGCTCTCTGCCTTGCCCTGCTGGCGCAACCCCCCCAGAGCGTTGAGTGCTGTGATGAGCAGCACCGCGATGCCCGTGGAGATCTGGCCGATCAGGATCGAGGCAATCGCCGCCCCCACGAGGATGATCTGCATGTAGGACTTGTACTGGGCCAGGAACAGCTTCCACCCCGGTGGCTGCGCCTCGGCGGGCAGCGCGTTCGGACCGTCCTTCGCGAGCAGCTCAGCGGCCTTCGCTGCGGAGATGCCGCTGGCAGGGTCGACACCGAGCTTCTGGGCGACGGCATCAGTGGACAGCGCATACCACTTCTCGGCCGGAGTCCCGGGGCCGGCCTGGCTCTCGCTTTCGCTTGACGCCATGGTCTTGTCCGTCATCGCCTGTCCTTCCACGCGGTCCTCGTTCGTGGTCCGTTGCAACCCTAGAAGGGGGTCGGGATGTAGT
>JBAPUB010000194.1:0-10737 GCA_049282455.1 Actinomycetes bacterium | reverse complement strand
GCGTCGGACCGGGCGAGATCCGCCGGGAGCTGCCGGCGGACGTCCTCGATCAGGTCGAGAACCTCGGCGCGGTTGAGCACGCACGACGACGACATGGGCATCGACCGGGCCCCGGCGACGAGCGCGGCGAGCTGGTCGAGCTGGTCGTTCACGTCCACGAACCCTCCTGGTGTCGCTGATCTCCTGGCCGTCATGACGAGGACGACGGTCGCTGGTCCAGCCGCTGCCGCAGCGCCTCGTCGACGACCCCAGGCACGAGGCCCGAGATGTCCCCACCGTAGGCCGCCACCTCCTTGAGCAGGCTGGAGGACAGGAACGAGTAGACCGGGTTGGTCGCCACGAAGAAAGTGTCGACGTCGGCCAGGCGATGGTTCATCTGGGCCATCTGCAGCTCGTAGTCGAAGTCGCTGACTGCACGAATACCCTTGACGATCGCCTTGATCCCCCGCTGGGCGCAGTAGTCGACCAGCAGCCCCTCGAACCCCTCGACGACCAGGTTGTCCAGGTGCGGCGCCGCGGCCTTGATCAGCTCGATGCGCTCGTCGATGTCGAAGAGTCCCCGCTTGTTCCCGTTGTAGAGAACGGCGACGTACACGTTGTCGGCCAGACCACTGGCGCGCTCGATGATGTCGAGGTGCCCGTTGGTGACGGGGTCGAACGAACCGGGACACACGACCGACAGCACGCGCGCACTCCTTCGAGCGCCGACCTCAGGCGCCATCGGCGCGACCGTACCAAAAGGTCGCTTCTCCGTACCGCCGCGATCGGGTCTGGACCACACCGACCGGCCATTGCGGTGCGCAACCCCTGGCCGAGCGCTCGACCACGACGACGGCGTCGGGTGCCAGCCAGGCGTGCTGCACGAGCAGCGCCAGGCATCGACTGACCTCTGCCTCCTCCATGGCGTACGGAGGGTCGACGAAGACGACGTCGAACCCCTGCGTGGGCGCGCGTGAGGACAGGTGCACCTCGACCGGCTCGCGGTGCAGGACGACGGGCAGACCCAGCGCAGCCACGTTCTCGCGGGCCGCATGCCAGGCCTGACGGTCGCTGTCCACGAGCACGACCGGCGCAGCACCGCGAGACGCCGCCTCCAGGCCGACCGCCCCCGAGCCCGCGTACAGGTCGAGGAACGACAGGCCCTGCAGCCCGCCCAGCTCAGACTCCAGCGAGCTGAACAACGCCTCCCTCGCCCGTTGCGACGTCGGTCGGGTACCGGTACCGGACGGCACGACGAGACGTCGGCCGCGCGCACTCCCGGCGACGACCCGGATCACGCCTTCTCCAGGTACTCGGCACGGTCGGCACTCACGGCCCGGTTCACGGCCTCGGCGAGGGCGCCATGGTGCACCAGCTGAGGGTCGTCGCCCACCAGCGACTGAGCCTCCTCGCGAGACTCGACGATCACCGACTCGTCGCGCAGGACGCGCAACAGCCGCAGGCTGGACCGGCGTCCGGCCTGCGACGTCCCCAGCACATCGCCCTCACGGCGCTGCTGGAGGTCGAGCTGGGACAGGACGAACCCGTCCGCCGTCGCGGCCACGGCATCGAGTCGTTCCCTGGCAGGCGTGCCCGGCGGCATCTCCGTCACGAGGAGGCACAGTCCGGGTGCGTGCCCACGGCCGACCCGGCCCCTGAGCTGGTGCAGCTGGGACACCCCGAACCGGTCAGCGTCCACGATGACCATCACCGTCGCGTTGGCTACGTCGACTCCAACCTCGACCACCGTCGTTGCGACCAGTACGTCCAGACGCCCCTGGGCGAAGGCCTGCATGACGTCGTCCTTGGCGTCGGCCGGCAGACGTCCGTGGAGCACCCCCACCTTCAGACCGGCCAGCGGGCCCTCCACCAGTCGCTCGGCCAGGTCGAGCACCGACGCCGGAGGGCGTCGGGCCGTCGACGTCTCATCGGGCTCGGGGCCGCCGGAACCATCGGTGTCCGCCGGGTCGATGCCGTCCGCCTCGTCACCGATCCTCGGGGCGACCACGTAGGCCTGGTGCCCGGCATCGACCTCCTCGCGCAGTCGTTGCCAGGTACGGGCCACGTAGTGCGGCTTCTCCGCCGTGGGCACGACGTGCGTCGTGATCGGAGAGCGTCCGGCAGGCAGCTCGGTGAGCGTCGACACCTCCAGGTCGCCGAAGACCGTCATGGCCACGGTGCGCGGGATCGGGGTGGCCGTCATCACCAGGACGTGAGGGGGACGCTCGGCCTTGGCCCGCAAGGCGTCACGCTGCTCGACCCCGAACCGGTGCTGCTCGTCGACCACGACCAGACCCAGGTCGAAGAAGTCGACATGCTCCTGCAGCAGAGCATGCGTCCCGACCACGATCCCGGCGTCGCCGGAGGCGGTGTCCAGCAGCGCCTGACGGCGAGCTGCAGTGCTCTGCGAGCCGGTGAGAAGCGTGACCGTCGTGCCGGCGTCGTCGCCGCCGAGCCTGCCCCGTTGCGCGAGCGGACCCAACAGCTCGGTGATGGACCGGAGGTGCTGCTGGGCCAGAACCTCAGTCGGAGCCAGGAGCGCGGCCTGCCCCCCCGAGTCCACGACGGCGAGCATGGCGCGAACCGCGACCACGGTCTTGCCCGACCCGACCTCGCCCTGGAGCAGCCGGTGCATCGGGTGAGCCCGAGCCAGGTCGACGGCAATGTCTGCACCCACCACCTGCTGCCCGTCGGTCAGCGTGAAGGGCATGCGGGCGTCGAACGCTTCGAGGAGCCCGCCGTCGCGAGGTACCCGAGGCGTCGCCGAAAGCTGTCCGATGGCCCGCCGTCGCTGCGCCAGGACGACCTGGAGCACGAACGCCTCGTCGAACCTCAGCCGCTCCTGCGCCCGACGGACGTCGTCCATCGAGTCCGGCTCATGGACCAGCCGGTAGGCCGTCGCGAGGTCGAGCAGCCCGCGGCGCTCCCGGATCTGGGCCGGAACCGGGTCGGGAAGGTCGTCGACGACGACCAGCGCTGTCTGCACCGCCTTGGCGATCTTCCAGGTCTCCAGCTTCGCGGCGGACGGGTACACCGGGATGAGCCGGTGGGCCTTCTCCTCGATGGTCGCGCCCTCTTCGTCGACCTCGTCGAGCGGGATGAACTCCGGATGGGTCAGCTGCATGGTCTTGTTGAACCGGCTCACGGTCCCTGCGAACAGCCCGCGCGTCCCGACGGCGAGCTGAGTCTCCCGCCACGCCTGGTTGAAGAACGTGAGCGACAGGTGCCCGACCCCGTCACTGATCTGGACCTCGACGATCGTTCCCCGCCGTCGCTGCATCGAACGTTTCCGGACCTTGGACACCTGCCCGACGACGGTGACGTCCTCACCCTCGACCAGCCCGCTGAGGTCGGTCAGCTCACCGCGTGTGGCGTACCGGCGCGGGTAGTGCTGGAGCAGGTCGCCGACGGTGTGAAGGTCCAGCTTGGCCGCGAACTTCTTGACACCGTCGGCCGACATGATCGAGCGAAGCGGCTGGTCCAGCGGGCTGGACGACGTCGTGCTCACTCGACTCCGATCAGCATCGGGTAGAGCGCCTGCCCGCCGGAGTACACCACCACTTCGACGTCGGGTCGCTCGTGGTGCAGGTGCGCCACCAGATCGTCGGCGAGGTCGTCCGGGACGTCGGCGCCGGTGACGAGGGTGACCAGCTCACCGGCGCCCGCCAGCATGCCGTCGACGACAGCGACGGCAACCTCGCGCAGCGTCTCACCGAGGACGACCACATCCCCTTCGATGAGCCCAAGGGACTGACCCGGACGGCACACGCCGGCACTGGTGATCGCCTCACGCGCGGCGATGCTCACGGCCCCGTGACGCGTCGCCCGGGCAGCGGCGGTCATCGCGACGACGTCGTCCTCGAAGCGCCGTGACCGGTCGTGAACCGCGACGGCGGCAAGCCCCTGGACTGGGTCCCGGGTGGGGATGACCGAGATCCGCAGGCCCTCGTCGCGGGCCCGCTCGGCTGCGGCTTCGGCTACCGACAGGGAGTCGCCGTCGTTGGGCAGGAGCACGACCTCCAGCGACGCGCACCCCCGCATGGCCTCGAGCAGGGTCGCCGTCGACGGGCGCTGGCCCGGCCCGCCGATCACCGGTCGGGCACCCACCGACTCGAACAGCGACGCGAGACCGGCTCCCGGGACCACGGCCACCACCCCGCGGTTGGCCGACCCTGGACGGGACCGGCCACCCGGACGAGGCGCCGCAGCGTCAGCCAGGTGGGTGACCCGGATGCGGTAGGGCCGCCCGGCCCGGACCCCGGCCTCGACCGCCGCCCCCGCATCGTCGACATGCACGTGGACGTTCCACAGACCCTCCCCGCCGACCACGACCAGCGAGTCGCCGAGTTCGTCGAGCCGCTCACGCATGACCTCGACGGCCGGACCCTGCGCATCGAGCAGGAACATGACCTCGAACGACCGTCCCTCGTCGGCGTCGACAGCGGCCCGCGGTTCGCGTCGAGGCGCCTCGGACAGAGCCTCTGGCTGACTCCCCGTGACCACGCTGGCCAAGGCGTCGAGCAGGATCACCAGACCGCGCCCGCCGGCGTCGACCACCCCGGCTTTCGCCAGGACCTCCAGCTGCGTCGGGGTGAGGGCCAACGCCCTCCGCGCGCCGCCGACGGCCGCGGTCACGACAGCGCCGAGGTCGTCGGCCAGCTCGGCCTTCGCGGCCTCCGCGGCCGCGCGGGCCACCGTCAGCACCGTGCCCTCGACCGGGTGGGCGACCGCCGCGTAGCCCAGGTCGGCCGCGGTCGAGAACGCTGCCCGTACGACGCTGGGCGGGGCGGCCGGAGCAGCGGTGCTCAGGGTCTCCGCGACGCCCCGAAGGAGCTGGGACACGATGACTCCGGAGTTCCCCCGGGCTCCCAGCAGTGCCCCCTGGGTCATCGCGCGCAGGGTCCGGACCAGGTCGTCGCCCGCTGCCTGGGTGTCGTCGACGGCAGTGCTCGCGGCCTCCATCGTCAAGAACAGGTTGGTGCCGGTGTCACCGTCGGGGACCGGGAACACGTTGAGCCCGTCGATCTCCGTTCGCGCCCGGGCGAGCTGGTCGACGCACAGGCGGCACCAGGCGCGGACGGCTTCGGCGTCCAGCGCCTGCCGCGCGTGCTGACCCACCCGGCTCCCTCCTCGAACCCTCAGATCCGCCCCACACACCTCGGAATCCCTCGGGCTGAGCCTAGTCACGGCCACGTTTTGGGCCGGGTCGCGACGGTCGGGTAGGCTGCCTACCGTTGTCCGGCCGGTCCGGGCCGTCTGACGACAGTCGACGTTTCCTCGTGAGTCTCCCCCGGGAGTCTCTAGTGTCCCAAGGAGTGATCCGACGTGGCTGCCACGTGCGACGTCTGCGGCAAGGGCCCCGGCTTCGGTAACAGCATCTCCCACTCGCACCGGCGCACGCCTCGTCGATGGAACCCCAACATCCAGACCGTGCGCACCACGGTCGGGGGAACACCGACCAAGCTCAACGTGTGCGCCTCGTGCATCAAGGCGGGCAAAGTCACCCGCTGAAGTGACCGTGTCCCGCAGGCCCTGACCACGGCACGTCATCCACGCGGACGTGCGGCTCCTCGTCCGTTCCGGGCGCCACCGCCCGCACCCGACCGATCACGGCGAACCCCTCCGGACGCGCAGCGTCTGCTGGGAACGTTGCCACCAGGGCATGGTCGTCGCCCCCGGTGAGCACCCACTCGAGCGGGTCCACCCCGTAGGCCGCGGCGACGGCGGACAACGGCTCGCCGACCTCCAGAGCCGCCCGGTCGACGTCGATGACGACCCCGCTCGCGACGGCGACGTGGCCGAGGTCGGCCACCAATCCGTCGCTGACGTCGCACATCGCAGAAGCCCCGGCGACGGCAGCATCAAGGCCGGCGGCGTAGGGCGGCTGCGGACGCCGGTAGGCCTCCACCAGTGCACGTGGTGAGCCGAACCCGCGTCGAAGAACAGCCAGACCGGCCGCCGCCCAGCCCAGCCGACCGCACACCGCCACGACGTCGCCGGCTCGCGCGCCCGACCGCGTCACCGGTGCACGGCCTTCCAGGTCGCCCAAGGCCGTGACCGACACCACGACCTGGTCGCCCGCCGTGACGTCCCCACCAACCACACTGGCCCCGACCAGGGCTGCCTCGTCGCGCAACCCGTCGACCAGGCGCAGAGCCCACGATGTCTGGGTGCTCGCGGGGGCCGCGAGGCCGACCACCAGCGCCGTGGGCCGGGCGCCCATCGCCGCGACGTCGGCGAGGCTGGCGGCCGCCGCACGGCGGCCGATCTCGTCGGGAGCCGCCCAGTCGCGACGGAAGAGGACACCCTCGACGACCAGGTCCACCGTGACCACGACCCGTCCGTCCGACGACGCCACGACGGCAGCGTCGTCTCCGGGGCCGATCAGGACACCGAGTCCCTGGGGCAGACGCCGGGCGAGCGCCGCGATCAGCCCGAACTCGCCCGTCGCCGCCAGGTCGTCACCGCTGGTCACGCAGGCCTCCTCGGGGTACCCCGCGACGGCGGAACCGTCAGGGGGGTAGCGTCAGCGTCCCAGAGTCGGCGGTCCCGCCGGCCGGTGACGGGGAGGACGGCTGCGATGGTCACGGCCTACATCCTGATCCAGACCGAGGTCGGACGCGCGGCCGAGGTCGCCAGCCAGATCGCGGCAGTGCCCGGGGTCACGCTCGCTGAGAACCTGATCGGCGCCTACGACGTCATCGTGCGCGCCGAGGCGAGCAGCGACGACGAGCTGGGCCGCTTCGTGGTCGCGTCGGTACAGGCGGTTCCAGGCATCACGCGCACCCTGACCTGCCCGGTCATCCATCTCTGAGCGCGCCTGCGGAGCCCCAGCATCGAAGCGTCGCCCAGTCGGGGCAGGTCGTCGACGCTCGCCGTCGCGCTCGCCGTCGCGCTCGCCGTCGCGCTCGCCGTCTTCGGCTCGGCCTCGCTGACGGCCTGTTCCTCCGGACCCGTCTCGGTTCTCGCACCCAGTCCCCCGACGTCGAGTGCTGCGACGGCCGCCTGTCAGGCGTTGGCCTCGGCCCTTCCATCCACCGTCGACGGCCAGGACCGACGCACGACCGACCCCGACACTGGTCTGGTCGCCGCCTACGGCGACCCGCCCATCGTGCTGCGCTGCGGGGTCGAACGACCGGCCGCCCTGGAGCCGACGTCGCAGCTGGTCACGGTGAACGGCATCGACTGGTTCCCCGAGCCGCTGAGCAACGGCTACCGGTTCACCACGGTCGGGCGGGTGGCCAACGTCGAGGTCTCCGTACCCCGTGACTACTCACCGGAGGCCGACGTGCTGGTCGACCTCACCGACGCCGTCCAGCAGGACCCGCCCCCTACGAAGTGACCTGCGTCAGCGCAGGCCTCGGCGCTTGTGCAGCGCGAGCCTGACCAACCGGTCGACCAGGGCCGGGTAGTCCAGGCCGGACTCCGCCCACATGCGCGGGAACATCGAGATCGGGGTGAACCCCGGAATGGTGTTGACCTCGTTGACCACGATGCGCCCGTCGTCGGCGACGAAGAAGTCGACCCGCGCGTAGTCCTCACAACCCAGCGCGTCGAAGGCGCGACAGGCCATGGTGCGGACCCGCTCGCTGGTCACCGGGTCGAGGTCGGCCGGTACGTCGAGCTCGGTGACGTCGTCGAGGTACTTGGCCTCGAAGTCGTAGAACTCGTGGCCACCGTGAACCACGATCTCGGCACACACGCTCGCTTCGGGGCCCGACCCGTCCTCACGCTCCAGCACGCCGCACTCGACCTCTCGGCCCACGACGCCCTGCTCGACGACGACCTTGGGGTCATGGGCCCGGGCCGCCTCGATCGCGGGCACCAGCTCGTCCCAGTCCTTGACCTTGCTGATGCCGACACTCGACCCGGCTCTCGACGGCTTCACGAAGACTGGAAGCGACAGCGTCGACTTGACCCGACCCACCGACGACCCTGCATCGAGTCGCCAGTCGCGGTCGGTGACGACGACGTAGGGCGCCTGGTCCAGCCCTGCAGCAGCGAGCAGTGTCTTGGCCACCGCTTTGTCCATGGCGGCCGCGCTGGCCATCACTCCCGACCCGACGTACGGGACACCGGCCAGCTCGAGCAGCCCTTGAACGGTGCCGTCCTCACCGAACGGACCGTGCAGCAGCGGGAAGACGACGTCGACGGCGGCCAGCTCGCGGGGGGTCTCCCCCGGGCCGCTCACCGCCAGCCCTCGCCTGGTCGGGTCGCCGGCCAGAACCAGCCCGGACTCGTCGGCGGAGATCTCGGGCAGGACGCCGTCCTCGATCCGCAGCCGGTCGGGGTCGGCAGCGGCCAGGACCCAGCCGCCGTCACGGGTGATGCCGACGGGGACGACGTCGTAGCGCTCGGGGTCCAGGGCGCGCAGCACGCTGCCCGCGGAGATGCACGAGATGGCGTGCTCCGTGCTCCGCCCGCCGAAGACGACGGCGACGCGGATTCGGGGAGGGGTGGGCACGCGACGACTGTAGAACGCCGACCACGTCGGACTCCGGTCGGCGCGCGGACGCACCGGAGGGCCGGAATGCGCCACGATGGCGTCATGGAAACCCCCGCTGCCACGCCCCGGTCGCCGGAGACCCTGCTCATCACAGCCGGGCGGCCGACGCGCGAGCCGGACTCGCCACTGAACGTCCCGGTCACGTTCGCGTCGAACTTCGTGCAGGGCGGTGTCCGCGGCTACGCGAGGCACAGCCAGCCGACCTGGGACGCCTTCGAGGACGTTGTCGGGAGCCTCGAAGGGGGTCGTGCGCTCGCCTTCGCCTCCGGGCTGGCGGCACTGGGCGCCGTCCTTGAGCTCGTACCCCCCGGTGGGGTCGTCGTCGCTCCGGACGTCGGCTACTCCGGCACCCGGACAGCGCTGGACGCTCAGGTCGCCGCTGGTCGGTTGCAGGCCCGCTTCGTGGACACCGTGTCCGCGCAAGCGATGGTCGAAGCAGTCGCAGGCGCCGACCTCGTGTGGCTGGAGACCCCGACCAACCCGATGCTCGAGACCGTCGACATCAGGGCCTGTGTCGACCTCGCTCACGCGTCCGGAGCCCTTGTCGCGGTCGACGCAACCTTCGCCTCACCGCTTCGCCTGCAACCACTCGCTCACGGCGCGGACCTTGCGATGCACAGCGCGACCAAGATCATGTCCGGCCACAGCGACCTGCTCATGGGCGTGGTGACGACCGCTGACCTGCGGCTCCATGAGCAGCTGCACGCCATCCGCACCCGGACCGGCGGCGTCGCGGGACCGATGGAGACGTGGTTGGCGCTGCGGGGCCTACGCACGCTTGCCGTCCGTCTGGACCGTGCCGAGGCCACCGCCCGTTCGCTCGCCGACCGGTTGAGCGGGCACCCGGCGGTGGGGCGGGTCCGCTACCCCGGTACCGGCGCGATGCTCGCGGTCGAGCTGTCCGACGCCGCCGCGGCTGACGCAGTCGTGGACTCAGTCCAGCTGTGGGTCGCCGCCACGAGCCTGGGTGGCGTCGAGTCGAGCCTGGAACGCCGACGGCGGTGGGCCGAGGAGAGTGCGCAGGTCCCTGAGGGACTGCTACGCCTCAGCGTCGGGCTGGAGTCGCCCGAGGACCTCTGGGCGGATCTGTCCGCTGCCTTGGACAGGGTCCTCCCATGATGGTCTCGGTCGGCGACGTCCGCCTGTTCGTCGACATCGACGGCCTGAAGTCTGTCCCCGACGGCACAACCATGAGGGAACGCCCCACGGTCGTGGTCCTGCACGGGGGTCCGGGCATGGACTCATCCGGGCCGAAGGTCGCCTACTCGTGGCTGCGCGACGTTGCCCAGGTCGTCTACTACGACCACCGGGGCAACGGTCGAAGTGACGACGGAGACCACTCGAAGTGGAATCTGGCCCAGTGGGGCGATGACGTGCGCTCCCTGTGCGACGTCATGGGCATCGAGCGTCCGATCGTCATCGGTCATTCGTTCGGCGGGTTCGTCGCCATGAGCTACGCAACCCGCCATCCCGGGCATGCAGCCGCGATCGGTCTGCTGGTCACCGCCGCTCGCGACGCACCCACCGAAGAAGTGATCGAGGCGTTTCGTCGGTTGGGCGGTGACGATGTCGCCGACGTCGTGAGGGCAGATCTCGTGGCCCCGACGGAGGAAACCTCCGACGCCTTCATGCGTGACGCCTTCCGGTACTACAGCCAGAACGACGACGCCCCCGCTCTCATGGCCGCCGCGGCCGCGCGGACCATCCGCAAGCCCGAGGTCGAAGTCCACTTCAACAGTGGCGAGCTACCGAGCATGGACTTCCGCAAGGCCTTGTCCTCCGTGACGTGCCCGACCTTGGTGGTCAGCGGTGAGCTCGACCCGATCCTGCCTCCCAGCTGTTGGAAAGAGCTCGTCGATGCCTTGGACCCCGCGGTCGTCGAGGGACATCTGATTCCCGGGGCCGGACACACGCTGGCTCTGGACGCCCCGGAGACTGTCCAGCGGATCGTGACCGACTTCGTCGTGCGGCATGGAGGTGGCTGACCCACCCCGGGATGCCGATGCGGTGAATGAAACCTGTGGACGACTCTCTGATTGTTGGTGACTTTCGGTAGAATCGAACACATGTTCGACAGCCTGGTCGATGCCGTCACCGAGCTCGCTGATGTCCTGCCGGTAGATCCGATGGGCGATTGTGGCTGGGCCGGCGCCGAGTCGGTCGAGTCGGTGGAGTCGGGGTGGATTGCTGAGTCGGCGGTGTGGTTGGGGGCTTGGGGGGCCGACCTGGTGGGGGTGGGCGATGATGCGTTG
>JBAPUB010000193.1:0-15395 GCA_049282455.1 Actinomycetes bacterium | reverse complement strand
GTGTCGATCGACGCCGGGAACGGATGCGTGGCGCCCAGTGCCTCCACCGTCCAGGACGCGACGTACACGCCGCTGGCCCATCCGCTGTTCATCTACCCGTCGGTCCAGGCCGGCCAGAGCAACGACGCGCTCATGGCCTTCGTGCAGTACTACGCCGACAACGACGCAACGATCGCTGAGCAGGGCCAGTTCATCCCGCTCAGCAGCGACCAGAAGACCAAGCTGACCCAGCAGCTCACCTCCTTCCAGGACGCAGTAGGAGCCAGCTCCTCACCGTGAGCCAGGTAGTCGTCGATCGCCACGCTGCTGCCGCAGGGACCCAAGGGTTCCTGCGGCAGCAGCGGCCTCGCCATGGGGAGCGGATCGTCAAGGTCGTCCTCCTGGCGGCCGCGCTCGTCTCGGTGGCCACCACTGTGGGCATCGTCCTCAGCCTGTTCGTCCCGGCCGCCGAGTTCTTCAACGACGTCCCCCTGAAGGACTTCCTGTTCGGCACCACCTGGTCACCGACCTTCGCCAACCCTTCGTTCGGCGTCGTCCCGCTCGTCCTGGGGACACTGCTCACGACCCTGGTCGCGAGCCTGGTCGCCCTGCCTCTGGGGCTCGGGGCGGCGATCTACCTGTCGGAGTACGCGCGGCCCCGCTCGCGGCAGATCCTCAAACCCACCCTCGAGATCCTGGCCGGGATCCCGACGGTCGTCTACGGGTTCTTCGCGCTCACGTTCTTTACTCCCGTGCTGCGCGCCATCATCCCTGGGGACACCTGGCCGACGGTCTACAACACCTTGAGTGCCGGGCTGATCATGGGCGTGATGATCATCCCCACCGTCGCCTCCCTGTCCGAGGACGCCATGTCAGCGGTCCCGCAGGGTCTGCGCGCTGGCGCCTTCGCTCTGGGCAGCAACCGCCGCCAGGTATCGGTCGGGGTCGTCGTGCCCGCCGCGCTGTCCGGGATCGCCGCCGCGTTCATCCTCGGCATCTCACGAGCCATCGGCGAGACGATGATCGTGGTGATGGCCGGCGGGCTTCAGCCGAACATGTCCTTGAACCCGCTGGAGTTCCACCAGACGATGACTGCCTTCATCGCATCGACCGCGGGCGGCGACATCGCCACCGGAACGACGATCTACAAAACGATCTTCGCCGTTGGAGCCCTGCTCTTCCTCTTCACGTTCGTGATGAACATGCTGAGCATCCGTCTGGTCCGCAAGTACCGCGAGGTGTACGAGTGAGCCTCGACACCGCCACCGCCCCCAACGACCCGATTGGCCAGAGCGCCGAGGAGCGCCCCCTGGTCGGCGCGATGTCGACGGACTGGCGCGACCAGGCGTTCAAGCTCGCCCTGTGGTTCAGCCTCGCGGTCGGCATCGTCACGCTGGGTGCGCTTCTGACCTACGTACTCGTCAAGGGCTGGCCGCGCCTGGACCCCCGGGTCATCACCAACATGCCGTCGGCGATCCTGCCCGACCGGGCGGGCGCGCAGTCGGCCATCATGGGCACCCTGTGGCTGATGGTCTTCACGGCCCTGTTCGCCCTGCCGACGGGCATACTCACCGCGATCTACCTCGAGGAGTACGCGGACCCCAGGCGCTGGTGGAACCGTCTGATCGAGATCAACCTGATGAACCTGGCAGCCGTTCCGTCGGTCGTGTTCGGGATCCTCGGCCTCGCCTTCATCTCGCGAGGACTCGGGCTGGGGCCCACCATCCTGACCGGGTCGCTGACGCTGGCCCTGCTGGTCCTGCCGGTGGTGGTCATCGCCAGCCGGGAGGCCATTCGCGCCGTCCCACCGTCGATCCGACAGGGTTCGCTCGCGCTGGGCGCCACCCAGTGGCAGACCATCTGGCGTCAGGTGCTGCCGGCGTCCACCCCGGGGATCGCGACCGGCGCGATCCTGGCCCTGTCGCGTGCGATCGGCGAGGCTGCGCCCCTGATCATCCTCGGTGTCTCGTTCGTGACGTTCAACCCGAACGGCCTGAACAGTCGGTTCACCGCACTCCCGGTCCAGATCTACGATTGGACCACCCAGTCACGGACGGAGTATCTCGTCCTCGCAGCCGCGACCAGCGTCGTCCTTCTCGCCATCCTGTTGGCCATGAACTCCTTGGCCATCTACATCCGCAACAGAACCCAGAAACGACGGTGACGACCGTGACCGAGCAGCCCCCCAGCCTCCAGGTGGCCGGGGTGATCAGCGACGCCCCCAACGAGGTGGCCCTGGTTCCGGTGATCGAGACCCAGAACCTGACCGTCTCCTATGGCTCGTACCAGGCGGTGCGCAACGTCGACATGGCGTTCGGGAAGAACCACATCACGGCGATGATCGGGCCCTCCGGATGTGGCAAGAGCACGGTCCTGCGGTGCTTCAACCGGATGAACGACCTGGTTCCGGGTGCCAGCGTCGACGGTCTGGTCACCTACCACGGACAGGACCTGTACGCCCCCGACGTCGACACCATCGAGGTGCGCCGTCGGGTCGGCATGGTGTTCCAGAAGCCGAACCCCTTCCCGAAGTCCATCTACGACAACATCGCCTACGGTCCGAAGGTCAACGGGTGGAAGGTCTCGTCGATGGACGACCTCGTCGAAGAGGCACTGACCAAGGCCGCACTGTGGGACGAGGTCAAGGACAAGCTCAAGACGAGCGCTCTGGCGCTGTCCGGCGGTCAGCAGCAGCGACTGTGCATCGCCCGCTGCATCGCCGTGCAGCCCGACGTCATCTTGATGGACGAGCCGGCTGCGTCGCTGGACCCGATCTCGACAGCGAAGATCGAGGACCTGATGAAGGAGCTGGTGGCCAACTACACCATCATCATCGTGACCCACAACATGCAGCAGGCCGCACGGGTCAGCGACCGGACCGCCTTCTTCACCGCCGATGTTGACGAGAAGGGTGAGCGCCACGGCCGCCTCGTCGAGATGGACGAGACCAAGACGGTGTTCACCAACCCGGCCGACCAACGCACTGAGGACTACGTCTCCGGTCGCTTCGGCTGACCGAGCGTCGAGGCCGCCATCGGGGCTCCCGCTGGGCCCGTGCTGGGCCTAGGGTGCCCACGTGCGGGTCCTCGCGATCGACCAAGGCACGTCGGCGACGAAAGCCGTAGTCGTCGACGTCACCGCCGACTCCCTGACCGTGCAGTCCGATGTCGACGTCGTGGTCGGCGGACTGCGCTACGACGGCGACGCCGTCGAGGTCGACGCCGCCAACATCTGGGACTCGATCCTCGAGGCCGGTCAGCGGGCACTGACCGGCCTCCCCAAGCGCTCAGGCCCTCCTGTCGACTGTGTCGGTATCGGCAACCAGGGCGAGACCGTGCTTGCCTGGCGGCGAAGCACCGGCGACGCCGTGACGCCGGCACTCGTGTGGCAGGACCGGCGCGCAGTCAGCGTCACCGACCGTCTTCAAGCCTCGCGCGCCAGGATCGAGCAGATCACCGGACTCCCCCTTGACCCCTACTTCGCGGCCGCCAAGATGACCTGGGTCCGGGGGCACCTGCTCGACGAGTCCCAACGAGACGATCCCGACGTCGTCGTGACCACCCTCGACTCGTGGGTTCTGCACCGGGCGACGGGCGCCTTCGTCACCGACGCCGCCACGGCCAGCCGCACGCAGCTGTTCGACCTCGACCGGACCGCATGGTCCGACGACGCCTGCACCGCCTTCGCCGTCAAACCTGAGCAGCTGCCCGAGATCGTCCCCTGCGACACGTCGATCGGCGAGACCGGGGCCTTCGGCGGCTCGGTGCCCGTGACCGGTCTGGTCGTCGACCAGCAGGCGGCGCTGTTCGCCCAGGACTGCAGGACGACTGGGTCGTCGAAGTGCACCTACGGGACCGGGGCCTTCCTGCTGGCCAACATCGGACGCACGGCCCACCGGTCGCACAACGGGCTGGCAGCCTCGGTTGCGTGGCAGACCGGCGGCGACCGGCCCGACTACTGCCTCGACGGACAGGTCTACACCGTGGGCGCGGCCGTGAGCTGGCTGCAGCGGATCGGGCTGATCTCCGGTCCGACCGACCTCGACGACCTGGCATCGAGTGTCACCGACGACGGCGGCGTGGTCTTCGTCCCGTCGCTGGCCGGTGTCGGCGCTCCTCGTTGGGTGCCCGAGGCTCGCGGGTCGTTCTCCGGTCTGTCACTGTCGACCGAACGCGCACATCTCGTGCGCGCCGTGGTCCAGGGAATCGCCGCCCAGGTCACGATGCTCGCGCGTGCGGTGGAGGACGATCTCGGGGCGCCGCTGACCGCCCTTCGGGTCGACGGCGGACTCACGCGCTCGTCGATGCTCATGCAGCTGCAGGCCGACCTCCTGGGCATACCGGTCGAGGTCTACCCGTACTCGTGCGCAACAGCGCTTGGTGTGGCAGCGTTCGCAGCCCGCGGCCACGCCGGTGTCGGCACCGAGCTCGCGATCACCTCCGGCTGGACGGCGAGGCGAGTCTTCGAGCCCACCCTCTCGCGCGCAGCAGCTGAGGAGGTCTACGGACGCTGGTTGGCCGCTCTCGACGCCTCGATCGCCGAGGCTCACGCGTGACCCGTCGCCAGGCAGACTCCCCGTTCGACGCCGTCGTGGTCGGCGCCGGCGCCGTGGGGAGCGCGATCGCCCGCGAGCTGAGCGTTCACGGCTGGGCCGTCGCCCTGGTCGAGGCGCGGCCCGACGTCGGCGCCGGCACGAGTAAGGCGAACACCGCCATCTGGCACACCGGGTTCGACGCCAAGCCCGCATCACTGGAAGCGCGACTCGTCGCCCGAGGGCATCGACTGCTCGAGGAGCGTGCCAAGACGTCGGGATGGCCACTCCGTCGGACCGGCGCGGTCCTCGTGTCCTGGGACGACGACCAGCGCCAACGGCTCGCAGGCATCTCGGCGAACGCCGAGTCCGTCGGCTACTCACGTATCGAGGCGCTGCGCGCCGACGAGGTGTACGGCCTCGAGCCGCATCTCGGACCAGGCGTCACCGGTGGCCTGCTGGTCCCCGACGAAGGACTCCTTGACCCGTGGTCCATCACCATCGGGCTGGCCACCGAGGCGGTGCTCAACGGCGCACTGCTGTTCCGGGGCTCACCGGTCGTCGCCGTCGAGAGCGGTGACCACGCCGACGGAGTCCGCACCGTCGTGACAGGGACCAACCGTCTTTCGACGCGCTGGGTCATCGACGCAGCGGGTCTCGGCTCCGACGTGGTCGACCGCCTCGTCGCTCCCGACCTGGTCCCCAGCTTCACCATCACCCCACGACGTGGACAGCTCATCGTCTTCGACAAGCTCGCCGCACGACTGGTCAGCCGGATCATCCTTCCCGTGCCGACGGCGACGACCAAGGGCGTGCTGGTGTCACCGACGATCTACGGCAACGTGCTGCTCGGCCCGACAGCAGAGGACCTCCACGACCGGACCTCGACGCAGACCACCCGGGCCGGACTGCACTACCTGCTCCAGCAAGGCCGCCGGATCATGCCTGAGCTGCTCGACGAGGAGGTCACGGCCACCTACGCCGGCCTTCGAGCAGCCACCGAGTACAGCGACTACTGCTACAGCGTCGTCGCCGAGAGCCGCTACGTGCGGGTAGCCGGGATCCGGTCGACGGGGATCTCCAGCGCCCTGGCCATCGCCGAACAAGTGGTCGACGACCTGAGCAATGCGGGCGAGCGACTGGAAGCCAGTGACGATATCGTCACCTGGCAGGTACCCACTCTGGACGAGCACTCGGTGCGCCCCTACCAGGATGTGACGCGCATCTCCCGGGACCCGGCGTACGGGGACATCGTGTGCCACTGCGAACGCGTGACCCGCGGCGAGATCCGTGACGCCCTGGCGACGCCGGTTCCCCCCGTCGACATCGACGGCCTCAGGCGCAGGACCCGGACGCTCGCCGGCCGGTGCCAAGGGTTCTTCTGCGCCGCACGCGTCAGCGAGCTGATGCCGCCGCTGGACGTCGACCATGCCTGACGTCGTCGTGATCGGCGGCGGGCCCAGTGGGCTCGCGACCGCGACCGCGCTGCGCGCACTGGGGGTAGGGGACGTCGTCGTTCTCGAGCGCGAGAGCGAGGCCGGCGGGATACCCCGGCACAGTGCGCACCTCGGCTACGGGATCCGTGACCTCAAGCGGGTCCTCAGCGGACCCGGCTACGCCAGGACTCTGGTCCGGCGTGCCGTGGACGCCGGTGTCGACATCCGCACGAGCGCGACCGCGACCGAGTGGGGCGAGAAGCTCGGCGTCTGCGTCACCTCACCGTCGGGTCGGTACACGTTGGACTGCTCGGCGTTGGTCGTCGCGACGGGCTGTCGGGAGCGGCCCAGGGCGGCCCGACTCGTTCCCGGCTCGCGACCTGCCGGTGTGGTGACCACGGGCCAGCTGCAGCAGATGGTGCACCTGAACCATCAGGTCCCGGGCCGTCGGGCGGTGGTCGTCGGTGCCGAGCACGTGTCGTACTCGGCCGTCATGACCCTGGCCGAGGCAGGCTGCTCCGTCGCGGCGATGGTCACCGAGCAACCGCGACACACGTCCTTTCAGGCCTTCGACACTGCCGCCAGGGCACGGTGGAGGTTCCCCGTTCACACCCAAGCGCGCGTGACCGACATCGGCGGTCGCGAGCGCGTCGAGTGGGTCGAGATCTCCCACGCCGACGGCTCCACCGAAGTCGTCTCCTGCGACACCGTCGTGTTCACCGGCGACTGGATCGCCGACCACGAGCTGGCGCGTCGGCAGATGGTCGACATCGACCACCGATCGACCGGGGTGGTCGTGGACACCGGCTCACGAAGCTCGAGCCCAGGTGTCTTCGCCGTCGGCAACGTCGTCCACCCAGCCGAGACCGCTGACGCATGCAGTCTCGAGGGCCAGGTGGTGGCACAGTCGGTGTTGAGCCATCTTCACGGTGCGCCCTGGCCGACTTCCGGTGTTCCGATCACCGTCGCCGAGCCGCTGTCCTGGGTCTCACCCTCCCGGATCAGCGACCGGACAACCCCTGCGCGCGGACGCTTCGTCCTGCGAGGAAGCGACTTCCGACGTCGTCCCACCATCTGCGTGAGCCAGGGCGGCCACACCCTGTGGCAAGGAACGGCGCCCCGGCTGGTTCCGACCAGACCCCTGTACGTGCCGTCAAGCTGGCTCAGCGCGGTCGACCTGTCAGCCAACGCAGCGCCGGTCAGCATCGAGCTGGCCAGTCACTGACCAGCTACTGAACTCAGCACCTCGAACGCTAGCGGCGCGCGACCGGCCGCCACACATGTCGAAGGCCGGTCACCATGAAGAAGAACCAGATGGCGGCTCCGACGAGGACGAACGGGTCCATCGTGAACAGCCCGGTCGCGACGAAGAAGAGCATGGGCAGCACCAGCAGGACCGTCGACACCACACGTCCGACGGGTCCGAACGTGACGTCACTCTTCGCCCACCGCGATGCTGTGGGTGCAACGTGGCTGGGCTCACCCGCGCGCAGCGGCGCACCACCGCGGGCCAGAGAAGCAGGCTGCGGAGGTGTCGCCGGAGTCGACGACTGGACCGGGGTGGACGCGAAGAACCCCGGATCGTCGCCAGGAGGCACGCTCATGGACTGTATGTCGGTCGCGCGACGCCGCTGGTTGAACGAAGCGAGGGCCCGATCTGCCGACCTGGGCCGACCTGGGCTCAGCAGGTCACGCAGGTCGACGCCCAGGGAAGGGCGTCCAGCCGCTCAGCGGCGATGTCCAGCCCGCATCGGTCGCAGCAACCGTACGAGCCGTCGGCAAGCTTGGCCTGAGCACGCGTGACGTCGGCCAGCATCGCCTGCAGGCGGTCCGACGCCGCAACCTGGGTGATCCGCTCCACGGCGATGCTCGTTCCGTCGCCGACCCGCTTGCCGAACGAGATCCCACCGGTCTCGTCGGAGGGCGCCTGGAGGATCCCCAGCTCGCGCTCGATCTCCACCCGTTTCGCAGCCAATAGCGCGCTGACGTCCCTGCCCACCGTGGGTTCCATGACCCCAGTGTGCCGTGACCAAGGCCTCTGGCGGCTACCTGGGGCCAATGGAACAAACTGGGGATCGAAGCATTCGGCTGGACGAAAGTGAGGAAGACCATGGTCGCCATCAGCAAGGTTCTGACCATGACGGCTGCTGCTGCGCTGCTCGTTGCAGGATGCGGCGGCGGAGGGGGCGACACCTCGAGCTCGCCGGCGGCCGCGACGACGACTCCAATGCCCAGCATGTCCGAGACCACGCACTCCGCAGCCGCCGGGGAGCCAGCCCTCGTGGCAGTGCCCGGGTACAGCTACTCGTCTGCACCGGGCAGTCTCGAGCAGCAGTTCGGTGCCCTCAAGGACGGCAAGATCCTCTCGTCGATGTCCGTCCACTCCGTCACCAAGGACGGCTCCGACGTCGGCTACCTCCTCCTGTACGGGCTCTCCGACAGTGCGGCCAAGAAGGTCAGCGACAACCCGGCAGCCGCGGAGACCATCGTCAACGGGATGGCCGGTGGAATGAGCGGATCCGGTGGAAACGTGCACCAGGAGACGATGTCCGGCCAGAAGGTCGTCGTGGCCACGGTCGGCTCCGGCGACCAGAGCGGCAGCATCTACGCCTGGTACGGCGACGCCATGATCAGCATGTTCATCGGCAAGGACGCCGCCACGGCGTCGAGCTTCGTCAACGCCTACCTCGAGGCCGCGAACGCCTGATCGTGCGTCACAACCGGAAGTCGGGGTTCCAGTCGGTAACCCCGACGTCCATCTGAGCCCTCTGCAGCCGTCCGCTGTAGTCCCAGTTCATCGACTGCCAACGGGTGAACTGGTCGATCACCCAGATACCCGACTGCCGGGACCCGTTGCCGCTCAACCCGTTGCCACCGAACGGCAGATGCGCCTCAGCGCCCGACGTCGAGTTGTTCACACTGACCATGCCCGCGGACACACCCTCGCGGAACCGCCAGACCGACTGCGGGTCGTTGGTGTAGATCGACGACGAGAGCCCGTAGCCGTGGTCGTTGGCGAGCCCGATCGCTTCGGTGAGGTCGTCGAACACGCCCAGACCCACCAGCGGGCCGAACGTCTCGGTGTCGTACAGCGCGTCGTCTCTGCGCACCCCCTCGACGATCGTGGGGTGCGCGTACAGCCCGACGTCGGGATCACCGACGAAGCCCTTGCGCGGGTTGGACGACGTGATTCGTCCAACCCCTGAGGAGCCGTGCAGCGAGTGGTGCGGCCCCGTGAGGTCGAGCCATCCGATGAAGCGCTGGAGGAACCGCTCGTCGATCATCGGGCCGTAGAGCACGGACTGCATGGGGTCACCGACCACCGCGGACTCCACGGCTGCGACGAAGCCGTCGCGGAACCGCTCGTACACATCGCGGTGCGCCCACACGGTTCCCAGTGACGTGCAGCGCTGTCCCGCCGTGCCGAACCCGCTGAACAAGGCGCCCTCGACCGCCAGCTCGAGGTCGGCGTCGGGCATGACCACCATGGGGTTCTTGCCCCCGAGCTCCAAGCACGGGCTCTGCAGGTACCTGCCGCACAACGCTCCGATGGTCCGGCCGACCTCTGGCGAACCGGTGAAACCGACCTTGTCGACCAGGCCCTGGTGGAGAGCCTGCTGAAGGGCCTCGGATGTGGTCGGACCGTCGGCGTGCACCACGCTGAGAGCCTCCTGCGGAACACCGGCGGCGTGGAACAACGCCACCAGAGCATCGGCGACGGCGTTCGCCGTCTCGGCCGGCTTCCACACGACGGCGTTTCCGCACAGCAAGGCCGGCACGAGGTACCACGACGGGACAGCCGCAGGGAAGTTGCCGGCGGTCACGATGCACGCCACCCCGATCGGGACGCGGAACGTGAACAGCTGCTTGTCGGGCATCTCGCTCGGGACGGTCTGTCCGTACAGGCGACGGCCCTCGCCGAGGAAGAAGTCGCAGGTGTCGATGACCTCCTGCACCTCGCCGAGCGCCTCCGCGTAGGGCTTGCCGATCTCGCGGGTGATCAGCGCCGAAAGAGACTCCTTGTTGGCCTCGACCAGGCGCCCCACCTGGGCGATCACCCGACCTCGCACAGGGGCGGGCACCCCGGCCCAGCCGCGCTGGGCCACCCGGGCCACCGCTGCGGCGTCGACCAGTGCCGAAGCCGGGGAGAGGCTGCCTTCCCAGACGACGTCGGACGAGTCGGCTGGGTTGCGCTTGACGAACGGCGTGCCGTTCTCGGTGCTGACGGAGGCTGTCATGGCCCCACCCTGCCAGGATTGGCTCATGGCCGGACCCACGACCGCCGAACGCATCCTTGCTCTCCTGCACGCCAGCGGGGTGACCACAGCTTTCGGCCTTCCTGGCGTGCACAACCTGGCGTTCTGGTCGGCAGACGCCGGTCCGGTCGACCTGGTCACGGTGCGGCACGAGCAGACCGCGGCCTACGCCGCCGACGGGCTCGCCCGGGTCACCGGCGGCCTGGGCGTCGCCCTGGTCACCTCCGGTCCCGGCGCCGCCAACACCGTCGCCGCGGTCGGCGAGGCGGGAGCCTCCGGCAGCCCGGTCCTCGTGATTGCCAGTGACGTGCCCGCGGCGCTACGAAGGTCGGGGCGGGTTCGTGGCCTGCTGCACGAGAGCCGTGACCAGGGCGCCTTGTTCGCCCCCATCGTCAAGGCCGTCCTGCAGCCCATGGACGCCGAAGCGGCGCTCGCCGCGGTGACGCTGGCCGTCGAGACCGCCCTGCGCGCACCCAGCGGACCGGTCTACGTCGGCGTCCCCGCTGACGTGCTGGGACAGTCGGGCCCTCCGGGAGAGCACCCGCAGCACACGGCCCGAATGGCTCCGGACAGCAGCGCACTCGCGGTCGCCGCCGACCTGGTGAACGCCTCGCACCGTCCGGTGATCTGGGCCGGTGGAGGAGTCATCGCCAGCGACGCCATGCGGGCACTCGACGAGCTCGCGTGGCGACTCGGGGCGCCGGTCGTCACGACGTACGCCGGTCGCGGTGCCCTGCCGGCCGGGCACCCTCTGCTCGTCGACGCACCCGTCCACGAACCACTGGTCGACGCGCTGCTCGCTTCGGCAGACCTGCTGCTCGTGCTCGGGTCTGCCCTCGACGGGATGGCGACGCGCAACTGGGCGATGGCCCGTCCCGCGCGGGTCATCGACGTCAACATCGCTCCGAGCGGTGAGCTCGACCCCGACGTCACGGTGGTCGGCGACGTCCGCTCGGTGGTCGACGGACTGGCCGTGCGACTGCGGGCCCGCGACCCCTGGGCCGACGCACCGTTCTCCATTCGCGACACCATCCGTCGCCAGGCTTCGGCGGACCCCAGGACCGAACAAGCGGTCGGCCTGCTCGAAGCGATCGAGCAGGCCTGGCCCGATGAAGGAGTCGTCGTCTGCGACATGGCCGTGGCCGGGTACTGGGTCGGGGGCTACGCAGCCATGCCGCGCGCTCGCCGGCTCGCCTACCCGGTCGGCTGGGGCACACTCGGCTTCGGGCTCCCTGCTGCGCTCGGCGCGGCGACCACCGGTCGCCCCACCCTGGCGGTCGTCGGCGACGGTGGGCTGGCCATGGGAACGGGCGAGCTCGCCACCGTCGTCCAGCACCAGCTTCCCCTGACGGTGCTGGTCGTGGACGACGGCGGCTACGGGATGCTGCGCTTCGATGCGACCCGCGGAGGCCGTCCGGCACGGGGGCTGGACCTCATCGGGCCGGACTGGTCGACGTTGGCCTCGGCCTACGGGATCGACTGTGTCGAGGTCGGCAGCGTCGACCAGCTGACCGACGTGCTGTCCGACGCAGCTGCCGACCCGACTCCCACCCTGGTTGTGTGGCGAGCGGCCCTGTACCCGCCACGCTCCACAAGCCCCCGTTGGGAGGATCCCGGCTGACGTTCGCTGCGGGTACAGTCGCAGAACACCCGTGGGGCACCCCGCGGTCGACCTCGGGGGAACCATGCCCAGCACCCGCCGTGCCGTCCTCGGCCTGGCCACACTCGTCGCCACGTCGCTCGTGGCGGGCTCACTCACTGTGCCGTTCGCCGCAGGCGCTGCGGCCAACACCTCGGCTCGGCAGTCGGACACCAGCGCACGCACCCCCAGCCGCGCAGACGCCCGGGCAGCACTGGCCCGCGCCCAGGCGATCTTCGCCCCGAGCACCACCTGGGCACGATCCGGCTCCCTCACCGAAGCGACGAGAGGCGACGCGAGCATCGCGCTTCGCGACCTCGCCCTCGCCGCCCCCTCGTTGGGCCGGGCGGGCCAACGCACGGCCAACCAGCTGCTGGCACGGCCGAGCAACCCCAACGCCTACGACGCCTGGGGTGTTCGGTCGAAGCTGAAGACCTGCAACCGGCGTCTCTGCGTGCGCTGGACCACCAAGGGCGACAACGCCCCTCCCCGCCGCGACAGCGACGGCGACGGGATCCCCAACCAGGTCGAGCTCACCCTGCAGGTCATGAACCACGTCTGGGACACCGAGGTCGTCGCCATGCGGTACCGGCGTCCTCTCACCGACCAGCGCGCAAGCATCGACAACCAGGACAAGCGTTTCGACGTCTACCTGGCGGCGCTCCCGAGAGGCCTGTACGGGTACTGCGCTCCCGACGACAGCCGGATGAAGTCGAAGACGTACCCGTACTACGACGTTGCGGCCTACTGCGTCCTCGACGACGACTACGCGAGGTCGGACTTCCCCACAGGGACGCCGGTCTCGAACCTCAAGGTGACCGCCGCCCACGAGTTCCAGCACGCGATCCAGTTCGCCTACGACGTCAGCGAGGACACCTGGATCATGGAGGCCACCTCGACCTGGATGGAGGACCAGGTCTACAGCAACGTCAACGACAACCGTCAGTACCTGCCGTTCGGCCAGCTCAAGACTCCGAGCCGTCCGCTCGACTTCGGCAAGTCGCCGACGTGGTACGGCAACTGGATCTTCCTTCGCTGGCTGAGCGAGACGTACGACCCCGCCCTGGTCCGGCAGATCTGGACCCGACTCGACGCGAGCGCGGTCGGACCCGACGACTACTCCACGCAAGGCGTCGCCAGCGCCCTGAGCGGCCGCGGGTCGACCCTTGCCGACACCTACGCGGCCTTCGCCGCGGCGAACCAGACACCCAAGGCCTCGTACAGCGAGGGCGTGGCCTACCCCAACGCCGCCCGACAGGTCGTCAAGCTCGGTGCGCCGGGCTCTCTGAAGAGCACCGTCAACGACACGCTGACCCACCTGTCGTCGTCGACGGTCCGCTACCTCCCGCTGAGCTCGACACCGGGCACCACGATCGACCTGGTCGTCGACGCTCCGCCGACCGCCGCCGGCGGGAGGGCCGTACTGATCCGGGTCACCGCCGGAGGCTCGGTCGACACTCAACCGCTCGGGCTCGACGCGGCTGGCGACCTGCACGTTCCCCTCATGGCTTTCGACAAGGGCTCGGTGAAGTCCGTGAGCATCGTGCTCGTCAACGCGGGAGCCAGGGTGCTGGCGTCCACCTGCTTCCACCACCAGACCCTGTTCGCCTGCGGCGGGGCGCAGTCGCAAAGCGACGGCGCCGGAGTGTCGGTCACTGCCACGGTGAGCTGAGGCTCCCGCTCGTCCCTCGCTGTCGGCCCCGTCAACCTGTGAAATGCCCAAGAATCGGCGCCGTCGGGCCAGCCATGGGAACTCGGTCAGCAGGCCGCACGTCTGACGTCGTGACCCGTGACCACGAGGAGGACGCATGGCCTGGCAGGACGACTCAGCCTGTATGGACGCCGATCCCGAGCTCTTCTTCCCGATCGGCAGCACCGGCGACGCCGTCCCCCAGATCAGCGCCGCCAAGGCGATCTGTCGAACCTGTCCCGTCGTCGGGCGCTGCCTGGAGTACGCGCTCAGCTCACGCCAGGACTTCGGAGTCTGGGGCGGCATGAGCGAGGACGAGCGGAAGTCACTGCGCCGGTCCCGCCAGCGGGCAGCCCGTCGCTACAGCCAGTCCCCGGTAGCCGCCTGAGGTAGCGTCGCCGATGTGGCCGGAACCCTGGCGCTCGTCGGATCCGGTGAGTACCTCCCTGTCATGCTCGAGGTCGAGCGGGGCCTGCTCTCCGGACGTCCGGTGCGCTACGTACAGCTCGCGACAGCCGCTGCGCCCGAGGGCGAGGCGAGCCTGGCTCGCTGGCGTTCCCTGGGTCAGGCACAAGCCGACCGGCTCGGCGTCCCCGCGGTGTGGCTTCCGGTGTTCGACCGGTCGGCGGCCGACGACCCCAGCCTGGCCGAGCAGGTCGCGGGAGCCGGCCTGATCTACCTGTCCGGTGGCAACCCCCACTTCCTGGCCGACACCATGCGCGACACCGCCGTCTGGTGGGCGATCCTCGATGCGTGGGAGGGCGGGGCGTCCTTGGCCGGCTGCAGCGCGGGAGCGATCGCGATGACGTCGTGGGTCCCCAGCATCAGACACCCGCGAGGCACCGAGACCGAAGGTCTCGGGCTCCTTCCGAGCCTTCGGGTGATCCCCCACTTCGACAAGATGCTGGGCTGGGCACCCGACCTGCTCACCCGCACCCTGCTTCATGCTCCAGACGGAACGACGGTCCTGGGAATCGACGAGGACACGGCCTTGGTGGGCGGCCCGACCGAGTGGACGGTTCAGGGCCGCCAGTCGGTCTTCACCCTCGGGCACGGGCACCGGGTCGAGCACCGGGCCGGAGACAGGGTGACTACATGAGTGCGCTGATCACCACTGACGTCGACGAAGCCGCTGCCGCACTTCGCAACGGCGGCCTCGTGGCCTTCCCCACCGAGACGGTCTACGGTCTGGGCGCAGCCGCGGACAACCCCGAGGCGGTACGGCGGATCTTCGCGGTGAAGGCTCGCCCTGCCGACCATCCGGTGATCGTCCACGTCGCGTACTCCGCGAGCGACGACGTCGTCGACGCACTCGAGGGCTGGGCCGACCAGGTCCCCGAGTATGCGCGGCTCCTGGTCGCCAAGTACTGGCCCGGCCCCCTGACGGTGGTGCTCCACCGCAAGGCTGGGGTCGGTGAGGTCACCGCGGGCGGTCACCCGACCATCGCCGTCCGCAGCCCGTCCCACCCGATGGCGCAGGCACTGCTGGAGGCGTTCGGCGGTGCCATCGCAGCTCCTTCGGCGAACCGGTTCGGACGGGTCAGCCCGACCACCGCGGCTCACGTCGTGTCCGAGCTGGCCGAGGTCCTGGACCCGGTCACGGACCGGATCCTTGACGGCGGCCCCTGCGACGTCGGTGTCGAGTCGACCATCGTCGACTGCACCGGACCGGCCCCACGTCTGCTCCGTTCCGGAAGCGTGACCGTCGAGGACATCGAGTCGGTCACCGGCAAGGCAGTTCTCGATGCGGACCCGTCGGTGCGCGCACCGGGAACGCTGGCCGCGCACTACGCCCCCTCGGCATCGGTCATCGTCGTCGACGAGTCCGGTCTGGACGCCGTGGTCGCCTCACACCAGGCGTCTG
>JBAPUB010000192.1:0-3560 GCA_049282455.1 Actinomycetes bacterium | reverse complement strand
ATCATCATCTCGGAGGTGTGGCATGGCGAAGATCGGTCGTCCGGGGTTGCCGTCGGAGAGGCGTCAGCAAGTGTGGGAGATGTGGAGGACGGGCAGCTCGCTGAGCGAGATCTCCCGCACGGTGGGCTCCCCTCCGGGGTCGATCTACTCGATCCTGCTGCCCCACGGCGGCTTCTACCAGCCGCCGCAGAAGCGCCGCCCGGGAACGTTGAGCATGGCGGAGCGCGAGGAGATCTCCCGCGGTCTGGCGGCGGGTGAGTCGTTCCGGGCCATCGGGAAGCGGCTCGGCAGGGCGCCGTCCACGATCAGCCGCGAGGTCACCAAGAACAAGGGGGTCCGCCGCTACCGGGCCGTCGATGCTGATGATCGCGCCTGGCGGCGTGCCCGTCGCCCCAAGCCCTGCAAGCTGGCCCAGCACCCGGTGCTGCGCGAGTATGTCGCGGCCCGGCTGCGGGAGGACTGGTCGCCCGAGCAGATCGCGGCCACGTTACGCATTCGCCCGCTCGCGTGCGGGTCCCAGGTGTCGGCGGAGACGATCTACAAGTCGCTGTTCATCCAGTCACGAGGCGTGCTGCCCAGGTCGCTGCAGAAGCGTCTGCGCACGCGCCGCCCGATGCGGCGCAGCGTCCACAACACCGTGACCGGTCAGTGGCGATCCCAGATCAAGGACGCCGTATCGATCTCGCAGCGCCCGGCCGAGGCCGATAGCCGCGAGGTCGCAGGGCACTGGGAAGGTGACCTGCTCCTAGGGCGGGGTGTCTCTCAGATCGCGACGGTGGTCGAGCGGACAACCCGCTTCACAGTGCTCGTCCACGTCGAGGGCCGTGACATGGCCAGCGTCACCGCCGGGCTCTCCCGCGAGTTGGGACGACTGCCAGAGCAGGTGCGCAAGAGCCTGACGTGGGACCGTGGGATGGAGCTCGCCGATCACAGCAGTGTCACCGCGAACACGGGTCTTGCGGTGTTCTTCGCCGATCCGCGGAGCCCGTGGCAGCGGGGCACGAACGAGAACACCAACCGGCTGCTGCGCCAGTACTTCCCGAAGGGCGTGAGCATGGCCGGACTTACCCAGGACGACCTCGACGTGGTCGCACGTCGGCTGAATACCCGCCCGCGCAAGGTCCTCGGTTACCGGACTCCCGCTGAGTGCCTACAAGCCGTGCACGGGGAACGCGGCTGAGGAGTGCCACGGCTGCGAGACTAGGGCCATGGCCGATCTCAAGCGCAGCCAGCCCGAGCCACCTCCCGGGCCCCCGCAGATCAAGTGGAAGTCTGGTCTGGCCGACGAGCTGCTCAACGAACTGGCGCCCTTGCTGGCCGAGGACGGCATCGACATCCACGACCTCGAAGCCAGCGACCTCGACACGCTCCAAGCCGCCATGAACCGCGCGGTCGAGCGACGCAACATGGCACTGTTCACCCCCGTCGGAGACGCCCGTGACGTCGCCGCGACCACTCTCGGGCTGGTCGTCGAAGCGATCCTCGAGCACAACACCACCCTGGCCGGCGCGATCCTCGACCAGGTGCAACCCGAATCGCCCGACAACAGAGTCGCGACCGTCGCCAGCTGCATCGGCATCTCGCTGGGACTGCTGGACAACTGGATGACCGGCCAGACCCCCGGGGCTCCGCCCGCACTCTCGACTCGCACTCGACTTCCCCCTGGGCACTGGACCGGGGAGCGCGCGGCCACCGACGTCCTGGCCCTGGCCGGCAAAGGCCGAGCCTTCCGATCGCTGCAGACCCTGATCACCCGCCAAGGCAGCCATCAACTACTGCCGGGCAGTGCACTGGCCCTCGCCGCAGCGACCCAGGCCTGGGCCGACATCACCGGCACACCGCGAGACAAGCTCATCCGCCAGATCATCAGATGACTACGCTGACCCAAGCGTTGCGCTGACCGGTTGAGTTCACCTCGGCTTTCTTCGCGGCGGAGCTCGACCGCCCACATCGGTGATCGTCGACTACATCGACACCCATAAGGACGAGTTCGGGGTCGAGCCGATCTGCAAGCAGTTGCAGGTCGCCCCGAGCACCTACTACGCCTACCGTTCCAGGCCGCCCTCGGCCCGGTCGGTCAGCGACGCTGCTGCGGCGGCGAGGATCGCTAGGGTCCACGCTGACAACTACGGCGTCTACGGCGCGCGGAAGATCCACGCCGAGCTGAACCGGCTGGGTCCTCCGATCGCCCGCTGCACCGTTGAGCGGTTGATGCGCACAGCTGGATTGCGCGGGATCACTCGGGCCAAAGGCCCGCGGACCACGGTCCCTGGACTGGGTCCTGATCATCGACCGGATCTGGTCGACCGCGAGTTCACCGCGACGGCTCCCAACCAGCTGTGGGTCGCCGACATCACCTACGTGCGCACGTTCGCAGGCTGGGTCTATGCCGCGTTCGTCATCGATGTGTTCTCCCGCCGCGTGGTCGGCTGGCAATGCTCGAAGAGCCTGCGCACCGACCTGGCCCTGGATGCCTTGGAAATGGGGATCTGGACCCGCGAACGCGACGGCGCGGACCTGACCGACCTGGTTCACCACAGTGACCGCGGAGTTCAGTACCTCGCGATCCGCTACACCCAACGCCTGGCCGAGACCGGTGCTGTCGCCTCGGTCGGGTCACGCGGGGACTCCTACGACAACGCCCTAGCCGAGGCGTTCAACTCGCTGTTCAAAGCCGAGCTGATCCGCAACAAGGGACCCTGGCGCAGTATCGACGACCTCGAGATCGCCATCGCCGAATACATCGACTGGTTCAACCACCGGCGCCTGCACGGCGAAATCGGACTGATCCCACCGGTCGAGCACGAGCACCACCACTACCGTTACAACCCCGCGCCGACTACCGTCGCCGCGTCAGTTGCGAGCCTCCACTGAACCCGGGGCGAGACAAGATCCAGCGCAGCTCGACCATCACCTTGGTACGGGTCTTCGCCGCTTCGATCACCGTCGAAACGTCGAGTGCCCCCAACCGCCGGCATTTCGGGCACCACACCGCAAGATCACCACCGGGCGGGTCTTCGGGAACGAACGTCTCCAGCGGCCCGCGTCGCAGACGAACCCTGAAGGTTGTGCCGGTCAACCGACCTATGAGGTGCTTGCAGTCACTACACAGCAGCTCACGAGACGCGGGATCACGCGGCATCGCCGCTACAGCTCCCCCAGGTTGAGCCGTCGAGCCTCGTCCGCCGCGCGGGACTGCGCCTGCGCCTGGGTGTAGCGCAGCAGCATGTCGGGGCGGGTCCAACCGGCCACAGCCATTAGTCCGCCTTCTGAACCTCCGGCCGCCAGCCAACGGTGGGCTGTGGTGTGTCGAAGTTGATGTGGGTGGAACCCGGTCACCCCTGCTCTACCCGCCCTCAATGCCAGAGCCTTGTACAGGGCGTCGTAGGTGAATCCCTTGCTGCGACTGCCTAACCACAGGGCTGGAGTGTCGGCGAGTCGGTGGCTGCGGCGAGCTCGCAGGTAACGGTCCAGGGCCCTTGTGGTCTGTGCGCCATATGGGACGACTCGGCCTTTGCCGCCCTTTCCGCGTCGGATCGTCGCAGTGCCTTGCTTCAGGT
>JBAPUB010000191.1:0-37324 GCA_049282455.1 Actinomycetes bacterium | reverse complement strand
CGACCTCGAAGCCGACGACGAGGCAGCCGAGTTCGTGATGCAGCGCAACGAGGGGAACCAGACGGTTCCCACACTGCTCTTCGCCGACGGCTCGACCCTGACCAACCCGTCGCTGCGCGAAGTCCAGGAGAAGCTCTCCGCGCTGCCCGCCTGAGTCCCCTCGGGTGCCCGCGCCCGGTCAATAGGCTGTGATCCGTGGCAACGCCGGAACACCTGACGTTTCTCGGTCACTCGACAGTCCTGCTCGAAGTCGAGGATGTGCGGCTGATCACCGACCCGGTGCTGCGCCGCGGGGCCACATTCCTGCGTCGGGTGCCGCATGCGGCCGATCTTCGTGGCTACACCGATGTCGACATCGTCCTGCTGTCTCACCTGCACCACGACCACGTGGACCTGCCTTCACTGCGCTCGCTGCGCAGTGGCTGTCAGGTCGTCGCTCCGGCCGGCGCAGGGGCGTGGCTGCGACGCAAGGGCCTGGCCGACGTCGTCGAGCTGGCACCTGGCGAGAGCTTCACGCACGAGGCCATGACGATCACCGCGACGATGGCGGCGCACAGCGGACGACGCGAGCCTTTTGGTCCCGAGGCGCTGGCGGTGGGTTACCTCATCGCGTCTGGCCCGGCGTGCCTCTACTTTGCCGGCGACACCGACCTCTTCGACGGCATGGCCCATCTGGTCGCCCCGGGTGAGCTCGATGTGGCCCTGCTCCCCGTATGGGGTTGGGGTCCCAACCTCGGGTCGGGCCATCTGGATCCCCCGCGTGCAGCCGAGGCGGCTGCGATGCTTCAGCCTCGCTATGCCGTCCCCATCCACTGGGGCACACTCTCGCCGGTAGGGATGCACCGCCTGAAGCTGTCGAGGCTCTACGATCCACCGCACGAGTTCGCAGCGGCCGTCGAAAGACTGGGGCTCGACGTCCAGGTGCTGGTCACAAAGCCCGGTGATCGGGTGGCCTTCGATGCGTAGCCGACGACATGTGCTGGGCGCGGTCGTCTCGACGATGGTCTCGCTGGTCGTCGGCGTCGCCACTCTGCTGGCACTGGCTTGGCTCCTGCCCGGCCTCAGCGTCGACGGAACAGCCGAGGCAGTCGGGGCCGTCGTACTGATGGCCCTCGTCGGGGCCGTGGTGCGCCCCGTCCTGAGACGACTGGCGCTGCACCTGGGGTGGGCGGGGATCTTTCTGCTGGCGGTCTTCCTCGAAGCCGTCGTGGTGTTCATCGCCTTGTCGCTGGCCCCGGGCGTGACGTTTTCGGGGCTGGGGACGGCCTTCGTCGTGTCCCTGGCGCTCTCGCTCACACTGACGGTCAGCCAGTGGGCGCAGGGCGTCAACCAGGACAAGGAGTTCGTCCACCGCGCCGTGGCCTTTGCCCGCAAGCGTCATCGTGACGTCGCAGAGTCCACACTCCCCGGAGTGGTGTTCGTCCAGCTCGACGGTGTGAGCGAACCACTGATGCGCTGGGCCATCCAGTCCGGGAACCTCTCGACGATCTGCCGCTGGACCCGCGAGGGTACCCACACCCTCGCCGGGTGGCAGGTCCGTGTTCCGACCACGACGCCGGTGAGCCAGGCCGGCATCCTCATGGGGTCCAACGACGGCATCCCTGCGTTCCGCTGGTGGGACCGGGAGGCCGGTCGGCTGCTGGTGGCCAACCGTCCACCCGACGCCACGTTCATCGAGGACAGGCTGTCCACCGGTCGCGGGCTGCTCGCCGACGACGGAGCAAGCATCTCCAACATCTTCACCGGGGATGCACCGGTGGCGTTGCTCACCATGGCAGGAGTGGGCCGACAAGGCATGAAGGGCGCAGGTCGAGCCCAGGACTTCGCCGGGTTCTTCGCCACGCCCTACGGCTTCTTCCGGCTGCTCTTCCTGGCCCTGGGCGAGATGGTCAAGGAGCGGTACCAGGCTCGACGTGAGATCAGGCTCGATCTGCGACCTCGCGTGAACCGACCGTGGAGCTACGTGGGCCTCAGAGCCGCAACCAATGTCCTGCAGCGGCAGATGAACACGGTTCTCGTGGTCGAGCAGATGATGCGTGGGGCCAAGAGCATCTATGTGGACTACCTGGACTACTACGAGGTGGCGCACCACGCCGGCGTCTCGCGACCTGAGTCGCTGGCCACTCTGGCAGGTCTGGACCAGGTCGTCGGCCAGCTCGAGCTCGCCGCTGCGTCAGCACCGCGGCCCTACCACTTCGTCCTGCTCTCCGACCACGGACAGAGCCAGGGCGCGGTCTTCGCTGAACGGTACGAACCGTTGGAGGACCTCGTGCGTCGGCTCATGGGTGGCGACCTGTCGGTGCGCATGGTCGGAGACGACGAGAGCTACGGACCCATCAACACGTTGCTCACCGACGCGGCCGGTGGCAGCGGCATGGGTGCCCGGCTGACCCGAACCGCGGTGAGTGGACGGATGCGTGAGGGAACGGTCGACCTGAGCGCCGAGGGCGGGCCCGTTCCGACAGAGGAAGCACCTGAGCTGGTGGTCGTCGGGTCGGGGAACCTGGGCGCAGTCTGGTTCGCACGTCGTCCCAACCAGATGACGCTGGAGGAGATCTCGGCCGACTACCCCGATCTCGTCCCAGGCCTCGCCGAGCACCCAGGAGTCTCGTTCATCGTCGTCCTGTCCCGTGCCCGGGGCGTGGTCGTCGTCGGGTCGGACGGCGTGCACTACCTCGACGAAGGCGTGGTGGACGGTGTCGACCCTCGCGAACGGTTCGGACCGCAGGCGGCGGCGGACTTCCGCCGAGTGGCGCGCTTTCCCAACGCACCAGACATCTACCTGAACTCGATGTGGGACGAGGCGCGGCAGGAGGTCTCCGCCTTCGAAGGGCTCGTCGGGTGCCACGGAGGCCTCGGAGGTGCCCAGGACAAGGGCATGCTGATTCATCCGGCCACTTGGGCGATCGACGCGCCGATCGTCGGCGCCGACGAGCTCCACGGGCAGCTCGTGCGATGGCTGGAGATCCTGGGCCACCGAGGAACGCTGACGCCGCCAGGTCCGTGACGAGCGTTCAGCGCACGTCGTGGTCGACGGCCACTCGACCACCGAACCAGTGCTCGATCAGGCGCCGGGCGATCGACACCTCCGGCGGCAAAGTCACCACCCCCGCCAAGACCTCGGCCGCAAGCGCCTCGCGAGTGAACCACCGGGCTTCGGACAGCTCGACGCCGTCGACGACCGGATCCGTCGAGGCCGCGGCCCGGGCGCGGAACCCGAGCATCAGGGAGGCCGGGAACGGCCACGGCTGCGAACCGAGGTACTCGACGGAGTCGACGAGGATCCCGGCCTCCTCGCCGACCTCGCGCACGACTGCCCGTTCGGCACTTTCGCCGGGCTCGACGAAGCCAGCGAGCGTCGAGAAACGGCCTGGCGGCCAGGCGGCCTGTCGTCCCAGCAGCGCCCGGTCCTCAGCGTCGGTGACGATCACGATCATCGCTGGGTCGGTCCGCGGAAAGTGCATCGACTCGTCGACGGGGCACCGTCGCTGGGCTCCGGCCGCGACCAGCTCCGTCGCGGCTCCGCACCGAGGACAGTGCGTGTGCGACGCATGCCAGTTCGCGAGTGCGACAGCGTGAACGGCGAGGCCGGCGTCTCGGTCATCCAGTCGGGCCCCGACCTCACGCAGCGACACCGCCGAGCTTCCCGGGTCGTCGACGCGAACCGCGAACCAGGCGACCGCGTCCGCGTCAGCACCGAGCAGGTAGCGCTCACCGACTGGTGCTTCGACGGTGGGGACGGCGTCGAGTCGTGGTGGATCGTCGGTCACGCACACGCGACCGTCACCGACGACCACCGCCCTCGTGCGCGGATCGGCCCAGGCCGCGGCGAGCCACTCACGGTCGTCGCGGCGCTCGACCAGCCGGTCGACGGCAGACCTCGCCAGCGTCGGCAGAGCAGGACGTGGTGGCGGCGAGGTCACACCGGTCAGCGTACGGCCGCGGCGTGGCCGGGAACCGAAACCGGACGCCGCGTGCTGCCGATCACTGCGCAGCCCTCAGCAGCAACGCCGACAGGGCCGACCGGTCCGGCAGGTCCTCGAACCGTTGGACCTCACCGGAGACCACGGCGTAGAACACGGCGTCGACCTGGTCGACCGGCACGGAGTGAAGCTCGGCCCACGCGACCCGGTAGACGGCCAGCTGCAAGGGGTCGGCACTGGTCGAACCCGTCTTCCAGTCGACGACCTCGTACCGTCGTTCGCCGCGGCGACCGGTGGTGCCGTAGACCGCGTCGATACGACCTCGTACGGGGTGCCCGGCGATGACGACCTCGAACGGCGCCTCGACCGCAAGCGGCACGCGATCGGCGTAGGGGCCTGCGAGGAACCGGCTCTGCAACGTCTCGAGGTCGGCGTCCAGGGGGGCGGAGTCTGCGGCATCGAGGTCGTCGAGGTCGAGCAGCGCCGGCCGCTGGAACCGTGCCTCGACCCAGGCGTGGAACTCGGTGCCGCGACGGGCCGCCGGCGCGGGGGGGCGCGGGAGGGGGCGCACGATGTCTCGGGCGAAGCCCTGCGGGTCGGAGTTGAGCCGGACGAGCTGCGACGCGGTGAGGGAGGCGGGGATGTCGACGTCGCGCACTGGCTCGTTCAACCGCCTGATCTCGTCGACGAGCAGCACACGGTCGCGGTCCCACTCGGCCAGTTGCTCCTGGTCGCCGACAGACAGCGAGGATGGGATGGAGAGGTCCGGTCCGCCGTGAGCCGCCGCGCGCACCTGGTCGGCTGCTGCCGACCGTCGGGCGAACGCCGACTCGTCCAGGGGCGCCGGCCAGTGGTACTCAGCTGCGGACTGCAGCGCCGGGTTGGCCTCATGCGCCGGCGACTCGATCCACGACACGACGGTTCCGTGGGTCGGGTTCGCGGTCACGTGCGCGTGGGCCGCGACAAGGTAGGGCGAAGCTCCGCGGGGATTCACCTGGGTCGGGCCCCACCAGTGCGACGTGAGCACGGTGGTGTCGCGCGCGCGCGTGACGGCGACGTACCCGAGACGAAGCTCCTCGCGGCTGTCGAGCTCGGCGCACCGCGAGGCGAACGTCTTCAGCGACGCGTTGTCCCAGGTCGGGGTCGCCGGGTGGTCGACAGCATCGCCTCGCAGCGGGAACGGCAGGGTCGCAGGTCGGGTGGTCCAACGGGCCCGCCCACGTCCGGACGGGAACACGCCACTCGTCAGGTTCGGGAGGTACACGCAGGACCACTCGAGCCCCTTGGCCTTGTGCACCGTCATCAAGGTGACGGCGTCGGACTCGGTGGGCAGCGCTGCGTCGAGCCCACGGTCGTGTCGGCTTGCTGCCCTGAGGTAGGCCAGGAACGCCCGGACCGACGGGTCGGCGTCCAGGTCGACGAACGACGACGCAACGTCGAGGAACGAGGCGAGAGCGTCACCCGCCCGAGCGTCAGTGGTGGACGCACCGACCTCGACGCTCAGGCCGAGCGCCGACACCACGGAGTGGACGACGTCGTCGAGGGGCTGCCCCAGGTGCCGACGCAGCGTCACCAGCTCAGCGGTGAAGGCTTCGAACCGCGCCAACGCCTGGGGGTCGAACGCTGCAGGACCAGGGTCGGCCATGGCGTCGACCAGGGACACGACCTCAGTGGGGTCGACGCCGGACACGGCGTCGAGCAGCGCCCGGTCGCGGTCGCGCACATCCCCAGGCCGCTCGGCGAGCGTGGGAGGCGCCACCAGCTCGCGAGCCCTTCGGCCCAGCAGCACGAGGTCGCGGGGGCCGATGCGCCAACGAGGCCCGGAGAGGAGTCGCACCAGGGACGGGTTGGCGGTGGGGTCGTCGAGCACGTTGAGCGTCGCGACGACGTCGGCGACCTCGGGCAGGGCGAGCAGGCCGCTGAGCCCGACCACCTGAACGGGCACCCCCCGGTCGACCAGGGCCGCATGGTAGGCGGCGATGTCCGACGTCACTCTGACCAGGACGGCGATACCACCGGGGCTCGCAACCGACGGGTCCGGATCGGCGCAGCGGCGTGCGATGTCGTCGGCGACCCAGGCAACCTCGTCGTCGTAGGTCTCGAACAGCCCCACGACAGACTGCCCCTTGTCGGCCACCTCGTCGCGAGGGGTCAGCGTCGACACCCCGGGGTGGACCTCGCGAAGGGGCTCGGCCAGCTCGTTGGCCAACGCGAGCACGTGCCCGCCCGAACGGTTGTTCTGCCCGAGCTGGTAACGGCGTGCGGCACGCCCGCCTGCGGTCAGGAACTCGTCGGGGAACCGGTCGATGTTGGACACCGAGGCACCGCGCCAGCCGTAGATCGCCTGAAAGGGATCTCCGACGGCGGTGACCGGGTGACCGTCGCCGAACAGCCCGAGCAGCAGCTGCTTCTGAGCGATCGAGGTGTCCTGGTACTCGTCGAGGAGCACCACTCGGAACGTGCTGCGTTCGCTGACAGCAACCTCGGGCACCGTCGTGGCCAGACGCGCGGCGAACGCCAGCTGGTCACCGAAGTCGACGAGGTCGCGGCTCCGCTTCTCTGCGCGGTACTCGGCAACGACGCGGACCAGGTCGAGCCGTGCCCGAGCCGCAGACAGCACGGCAGCGACGTCGCGGGTCGGCTGGTCGACCGCACTGAGCTCTGTCACGAGCTGGACGTCGAAGGTCGTCAGCTCGTCGAGGGACACCAGGTGCTCGTTCAGCTCGCCGTCGAGCGCCAAGACGTCGCCCACGATCGTGGCCAGGCTCCTGTCGAAAGCCGGGAACGGGCCCTCGACCCGACGAAGGACCCGGTCGGCGAGCTGGAAGCGACTCGCGTCGGCGAGCAGCCGTACTGATGGCTCGATCCCCAGCCGAAGGCCGTGCTCACGCAGCAGCCGGGCTGCATAGGCGTGGTAGGTCTGGACGGTCGGCTCGACGTCGAGGGACGACGGTCCGGACGCGTGCGCCTGCGGGCCGGACGACGCCCACGCCTGCAGCGAGCGGCGCACCCGGGTGGACAGCTCGCCGGCTGCCTTGTTGGTGAAGGTCAGGCCGAGGACCTGCTCGGGGGCGACCCCGTGGTTGGCGACCAACCAAACGACCCGAGCTGCCATCACGCTGGTCTTGCCCGACCCGGCGCCGGCGATGACGACACCGGGCTCGAGGGGCGCCGCGATGGCTGCCCACTGCTCGTCGGTGAACGGCAGCCCCATCAGCCGGGCCAGCGCCTCGCGGGTGATCGTGGTCACGACACCACCTGACGCCCTGCGGACTGAGTGGGGCACACGATCGTGAACGGACACGTCGAGCACACGTCACCCGGCTTGGGCGCGAAGAGCTCTGCGTCGATGGACTCGACGGCGTCCTGAAGAAGGGTGTCGACGAACGTGCGACCGTCGTCGTCGACCCCCAGAGGTTCCTGGGGCTGCACATAGGGACCACCAGCCTTGCGTGCTGCGTCATGGCGCAGCTGGACGAGCTCTGCACCTCCTGCGACCGCAGGGACCCCCAGGTGGTCGAAGGCACCGTGGGTCACGGCGTACTGGTAGACGCCGAGCTGAACGTGCTCACCCACAGCCGTGTTCGTGGGCTTGCTGCGTCCGGTCTTGTAGTCGACGACGTGCACCCTGCCGTCGTCGTCGAGCTCGAGACGGTCGATGAAGCCGCGAAGTGCGACCGGGCGTGGGCCGTCGCGGCCGTCGATGGTCAGCTGCAGGTCGAACCGCTGCTCACTCGCCACGAACCGACGGCCCCTTTCGGCGGCCAACCAGTGCAGCAGCCGCATCAACGCGGCCCGGGCCTCGTCGCGCTCGCGAGTGGACTGCCACCGCGCGTCGAATCCGAGCTCGTGCCACACGAGGTCGAGTCGCTGGTCCAGGACCTCGAGGTCGGGTGGAGTGTCGCCCTGCGCGATCTCGTCGGCCAACGCGTGGACCACCGAGCCGAAACCCATGGCCACGCTGCGGGACTCCTCGGCTGCCGCCTCGTGCTCGAGGAACCAGCGCAGGGGACAGCGGACGAGTCCTTCCAGCGACGACCCCGACAGTCGCAGAGCCGTGGTCTGGTCCCGCACCGGCCCCGCTTGAGTCTGGTCCCGCACCCCCCACCAACGGTCGGGATCGGCAGCGTGGACCCCGTCGACGACCAGCTGCCCCAGGCGTTGGGCTGCGGCAGCACGCAGGTCGGCGGGCGCCGACTGGTTCACGGTGACCGCCCGAAGCTCGCCCACAAGGGCGGCCATGGTGAGCGACCGCTGCGGCAACGCCTGCACGGGCACCGGCGGAACCCCGAGCTCGGAGACGAACCTCGACGGCCGGGTCCCGTCAGCATCGTTGGCGGAGACGCTCGAGACGACCAGACGCCGCCGCGCGCGAGTCACGGCGACGTAGAACAGCCGCCTCTCCTCAGCGAGCAGGACTGCCGCCGTGGCCGGGTCGGTGGGCCCGTCGACGGTGAGCCGATCGGCCTCGAGCAGCGAGCCTCGCCGCCGCAGGTCCGGCCAGCTGCCCTCCTGGACCGACGGAAGGACGACGACGTCCCACTCCAGGCCCTTGGCCCGGTGCGCCGTGAGGAGGCGCACCGCGTCGGGGCGCACCCCTCGCTCGGCGAGGGTGTCCCCCGGGATCTGCTGGGCCTGAAGCTCGTCGAGGAAGGCCAGGACCCCTCGGTGCTTGACCCTGGTCTCGGTACGGCTGGCTGCCTCGAACAGCGCGACGACTGCGTCGAGATCTCGGTTGGCGGTCCGCGAGGTGGCCCCCCCGCCCAGGGCCGCACGCTCCAGGGACCGCCGCCACGGCGTCGCGGACCACAGCAGCCACAAGACGTCGTAAGCACTGGCCCCCGAACCGGCGAGCTCGCGCGCCTGCGCCAGCACGGTGGCCAGACGCTCGACCGGCGCGGACAGGTCGTCGGACACCAAAGTGAGCTCGCGCCGGTCGGCGACCGCATCGCGGATCAGCACGTCGGCGGCGGGCGGCAGCGGTGCCTCGCCCTGGTCGACCAAGGACTCGCGCGCCGCCTGCCGCAGCACCCGGCCGAGTCGCCTCAGCCCGGCGGGGTCAGCACCCGCCAGGGGCGACAGCAGCAGGCGCTGGGCGACGTCGGAGGTGAGGGAGGAGGGCTCGACCGCGACGCGCAGCGCAAGCAGGAGTGGGGCGACCGAGGGGTCGAGTGCCAAGGGCAGCTCGTCGCCGGCAACCTCGACCGGCACTCCCGACAGCGTCAACGCACGGCGGATCGCCGGGATGGCGGTGGTCCCGGAGCGGACAAGCACCGCCATCGAGCCCCAGGCGGTGCCGTTCTCAAGATGCTCACGACGCAGAACGTCACTCACGTGCCGCAGCTCTGACCCCGCACTGGCGTGCTCGTACACCTCGACCGACCCGGGTGGAACCGAGGCCGCCGGCTGAAGCGCGCGGTGCTGCTTCACAGCGGTCGACGGCAAGAGCTCGCCGGGCAGCCGCTCGGCGATGCGTCGGCTGGCCTCGAGCAGGGCACTGCCGCTTCGCCGCGACACCGCCAGGGTCAGGACCCGGGCGGCGGACGGAGGCGCGCCCGCAGAACGGAAACGATCGGGGAACTCGACGATGCCGCTGACGTCGGCCCCACGGAACGCGTAGATCGACTGGTCCGGGTCGCCAACCACCATGACGTCGCGCCCGCCGCCGGCCAGAGCCGAAAGCAGCTGCTCCTGCTGCGGGTCGGTGTCCTGGTACTCGTCGACGACGACGAGCGAGTACCGGTTGTGCAGCGCCTCGCGCCCCCGCTCGGACTGCGCCCAACCCACTGCCTGCCCGACGAGCTCGGCGTAGTCGACGCTTCCGGACAGGGCCAGGACGTCGAGGTACTCGGCCAGGAAGTCGGCCGCGGCGGCCCAGTCGGCGCGCCCGGTGGCCACCTCACGCAGGCGATCGGAGTCCAGACCGACGCAACGTGCCCGAGAGAGCAGCGACTGGAGCTCGTCGGCGAAACCTCGTGTCTGCAGTGCCGCCGCTAGATCGGTCGGCCACGGGACGTCTTCGGCTCCGGCCAGCAGCTCGCGGAGCACGACGTCCTGCTCGGGGCCGGAGAGAAGGCGGGGACGGTCGGACCAACCAGACGCCGCTGGTTCGCTGGCCCACGCCTCGCCGATGAGCCGGTAGCTGAACGCGTGGAACGTCCAGGCGACGGGCTCGGCCACGGCCTGGGGCAACGCTGCGGAGATCCTGGTGCGAAGCTCCTGCGCGGCCTTACGGCTGAACGTGAGGGCGAGCACCTCACCGACCGGGGTGCCGGCCGCCACCCTGGCGGCGACGGACTCGACGATGGTCGTGGTCTTGCCCGTGCCCGGGCCGGCCAGGACGAGCAGGGGACCGTGCCCTGGCTGCGCCACCGTGTCGACGACACGCTGCTGCGCCGGGTCGAGAACGAGCGCACGTGAAGCGTCGGCCGTCGGGCGCAGCCGGTAGTGGTTCGGCGAGTCACTCACAGGTCGTGGGTACCACGAGCGCCCGACACTTCGGCCGGCCCCTCCCACCGGGCCCGGGCCAGGTCGACTCTGCGTCCCTTCGACAGCGTGGGGGTGCCTTCGCTGCGCCACCGTCGACCGGCCTCGACGGCGATTGCGGGTGCCGCGGTCCCGTCAGCGCGGACGACCCGCCACCAAGGCACGCCGTCACCGAAGGCTGCCATCACCGCTCCGACCTGGCGAGGTCCCCCGCGGCCCAGCCATCGGGCGACGTCCCCGTAGCTCACGGCACGGCCCGTCGGGATGCCGGCGACCAGGTCGAGCACGGTCTCGGCGAACACCGACGGCAGCTGAGGGTCACGTCCACGGGAAACCACGGTCCGCAGCGTACGAAACGCCTGACCGGCCTGTGGCACCATCGGCCCGTGGACCGGAGCAGCGACACCCCCGCTCCCCGCGGTCCGACCTCCACGACCCGCCCGGTCCCGACCGTCGGGCTGGCCCCGCCGCCCGCCTCTATCGAGGAGCCCCCACGGCCCCAGCTCGTGCGGCGCCCGTTCGACCTGATCCGCGCGGTCGGGTGGCTCGCCGGTTGCGGCGTGCTGCTGGCCGTGGGGTCGGTGGCGATCGGCACGACGTCGGGCCTGGAGACCGATCTCACCTCGGCGGTCACCACGTTGCCCGACCTGATCGTGTCGTTGCTGGCGGCGGTCGGCGGCCTGCTGCTGCTGGCCCTGCCGGTGGTCCTGGTGGCCGACCTGGTGATCCGGCGCCGGTGGCAGGCCCTGGTCATCGCCGTCCTCGCCTCGTTGACCGTCTTCGTGGTGACGCTGGTCCTGTCCAGCTTCGCCGCCGACTGGTTCAGCGCGACACTCATCGACGCCTTCACGACGTCCACCGGAGGGCACCTGTCGCCGTTCGCATTCCCGGGGGTCGCAGCGATCGTCGCATTCGCGACGGTCGACGGACTGGCCGGTCGCCCCAGGCTGGCGGCCATCGTCTGGGGCTTCGTCATCGCCTATGTGATCCTGCTGCTTTTCAACCAGTCGGCAACACCGCTGGCTCTTGCCTTGAGCGCCGCGATGGGCCGGGCCTTCGGGTTGGGGTTCCGCTACGGGTTCGGGTCGGCGAACCCGCAACCTTCGGGTGCACAGGTCGCAGCCGCGCTCACCCGCGTCGCACTTCCCCTCGCGCACGCACGACTGGTGACCGAGAACGACGAAGGACGCACGTACCAGGCCCGCACGCTCGACGGGCGACCGCTGACACTGAAGGTCTACGACCGCGACCGTCGCGCGGCCGGCATCTTCTACCAGCTCTGGCGTCGACTTCGGGTGCAACGGCCGGTCGAGCGCCGGCCCGCTCTGTCGCTGCGACGCGCTGTCGACCAGGCGGCGCTGCCGACCCTCGCCGCCCGTGGTCAGGGCATCCGCACCCCCACCCTGGTTGCCGCGGCGGCGGTCGGACCGGACGCCGCCGTCATCGCGTACGAGTCCGTCGACGGTCTCCGCACGTTCGCCGACCTCGAGCCCGATGACCTGACCGAGGACCTCGTGGCCAACGCGTGGCACCAGGTTCGCCTGCTCCACAGGGCCGGCATCGCTCACGAGGAGCTTCATGCAGACAACCTGGCCGTAGACCCAGCCGGGCAGACCTGGGTCCTCGGACTGGACTCCGGTGAGATCGCCGCCGACACCTTGACCCTTCGGATCGACGATGCCGAGATGCTCGTGACCACTGCGCTCCTGCTGGGCCCAGACCGGGCCGTGACGGCGGCCCTGGTCGAGCTCACGCCGAAACGTCTCGGTGAGGCGCTCCCGCTGCTGCAGACGATTGCCCTGAGCCGCACGACCCGCACCGCGCTTCGCCAGCAACGGGGCTTGCTGGCCGACCTGCGCGACGCAGTGATCGCCGCCTCCCCCACCGCACCGACCGAGCCGGTTCGCCTCGAACGTCTGCGGCCGCGGGCGATCATGAGCTTCCTAGCGTTCGGCTTAGCAGTCTTCCTGCTGCTCGGACAGCTCGGAAACGTCGACCTCGTCTCGGTGTTCACGACTGCGAGCCGCAGCTGGTTCGTCGTCGCCCTCGCCTTCTCCCTGGTCACCTATCTCGGCGCGACGATGGTGATCACCAGCTTCTCCCCGGTTCCACTCATGTGGGTTCGCACCCTGATGGCTCAGTTCGCGGCGACGTTCGTCGCGCTCGTTGCACCACCCGCCGTCGGAACCGTAGGCACCAACACGCGCTACATCCAGCAGGCGGGAGCAACTCCCTCGCTTGCCCTAGCCAGCGTCGGCGTCTCACAGGTCTTCGTCTTCGGTTCCTACCTGCTGCTGATCTTCGGGTTCGGGTTCTTCACCACCCAGCAGCAGGAGACTGCCTTCATCCCCGGTCGCACAGTCGTGATCGTGGTGGTGACACTGGCGATCGTGGCGGCGCTGGTGTTTGGGTTCCCGTTCACGCGCCGCGCGGTGCTCGACCGACTTCGACCCCTGGTCGACCGGACACTTCCTCGGCTGATCACCATGCTGCGCGAGCCGCGCCGACTGGGGATCGGACTCGTCGGTGCGCTCACCCTCAACATCGCGTACTCAGCAGCGCTCTGGTCCGCGCAAAGGGCCTACGGCGGGACCCTCGGGTTCGCAACGGTCGGCTTCGTCTACCTCGCCGCAGGAGCCATCGGCTCGGCCGCGCCGACACCCGGCGGCATCGGCGCCGTCGAAGCAGCACTCGCCGCCGGCCTGACCGCAGCCGGTCTCGATGCGTCAACGGCCGTCTCGGCCGCCCTGCTCTTTCGAGCGTGCACCTTCTGGATACCGATGGTGCCCGGATGGCTGTCCTTCAACGCGTTGCAGCGCCGGGGAGCCCTTTAGCTCACCGCCGGACCCTCGTACACGGCGTCACCTCTCGTGAGGGCCCGAAGGACACAGAACTCGTTGCCCTCCGGATCAGCCAGCACGACCCACGACTCGTCACCAGCCTGTCCGACGTCGACCCGGCGCGCGCCCAGGGCCTCGACGCGCCTGACCTCAGCGTCTTGGTCGTCGGGCCGCAGGTCGATGTGCAGTCGGTTCTTGACCGTCTTGCGTTCAGGGACGCGCAGGAAGATCAGGTCCGGTGCCACGCCGTCCTGCGGACTGCCCGAAGGCGGCTCGAGCACCACTTCGTCGTCGGCATCGAACGTCCGCCGCCAGCCCAGCACGGCCCCCCAGAAGTCAGCGAGACCTCTGGGGTCGACCGAGTCGATGCACACACACTGCCAACTCACAGCCATCCAGTGACTGTCGCAGATTCGACCGTGCCTCGGGGCTCAGTAGCTGGGTTTGTCCGGCTCGATCTGGTTCACCCAGGCCACCACGCCGCCGCCGACGTGCACGGCGTCGCTGAACCCCGCGCTCTTGACGACCGCCAGCACCTCAGCCGACCGCCCCCCGACCTTGCAGTGCAAGACGATGGGCTTGTCCTGCGGCAGCCCGGAGAGGGCATCGCCCATCAGGAACTCGTTCTTGGGGATGAGCACAGCCCCCGGGATCGAGACGATCTCGAACTCGGCAGGCTCGCGGACGTCGATGAGGACGAAGTCCTCCTCGCCGCGGTCACGACGGTCGAGCTTCTGCTTGAGCTCGACCACCGAGATGGTGGAGTCCTTCGCCGCTTCGGCTGCCTCCGCTGAGATCGTTCCGCAGAACGCCTCGTAGTCGATGAGCTCGGTGACCGTTGGGTTCTCGCCGCAGACCGCGCACGCCGGGTCCTTGCGGATCCGGACCTTGCGGAACGAGCTCTCCAGAGCGTCGTAGACCATCAACGTCCCGAGCATCGGCTCCCCGACTCCGGTGATCAGCTTCACGGCCTCGTTCGCCTGAAGGGTCCCCACCGTTCCTGCCATCACGCCGAGGACACCGCCCTCCGCGCACGAGGGCACCATGCCGGGGGGCGGTGGCTCGGGGTACAGGCAGCGGTAGCAGGGACCGTGGTCAGCCCAGAACACGCTGACCTGCCCGTCGAATCGGAAGATCGAGCCCCATACGTAGGGCTTTCCCAGCAGGACGGCGGCGTCGTTGACGAGGTAGCGGGTCGCGAAGTTGTCGGTGCCGTCGACGATGAGGTCGTACTGCGCGAAGATCTCCATGACGTTGGTCGAGTCGAGTCGCTGCTCATGGAGGACGACGTCGATGTAGGGGTTGATCTCCTTGATCGAGTCGCGCGCCGACTCGGCCTTCGAGCGCCCGACGTCGCTTTGCCCATGGATGATCTGGCGCTGGAGGTTGGACTCGTCGACGACGTCGAACTCAGCGATGCCGATGGTGCCCACGCCGGCGGCAGCCAGGTAGACCAGCACGGGTGAGCCCAGACCGCCGGCGCCGATGGCGAGCACGCGGGCGTTCTTGAGCCGCTTCTGCCCCGCCATGGCGATCTCGGGGATGATGATGTGACGGCTGTAGCGCATCACCTCCTGCACCGACAGGTCGACGTCCGGGTCGACGAGGGGCGGAAGGGCGTTGGTGGCGGGTGCGGCAGACACTGGCTCTCCAGGGTTGATCGACGGGCTCCCTGCGACAACTGTGCCCGACGTCTCGACATTCCACCCGGACAGGTCCGCATGCTGGACAGCAGGTGTGCCACGCTGGTGTCGTGACCTCGCCTCGTCGCCCGGTGATCGGGATCTCCGGCTACGCAGACCAGGCCCGATGGGGTGTCTGGGACATGCGCGCCGTGCTGGTCCCCGAGCGCTACGCCACCCAGGTCGAGGCAGCCGGCGGCCTCGCCGTTGTCGTCCCGCACGCGTCCGCCATGGACCCGCAGCTGTTGGACGTCCTGGACGGACTCCTCCTGGCCGGCGGCCCGGACGTGGACCCGGTCCGCTTCGGCGCGGACCCACATCCGGAGGTGGTCGTGCGACGTGACCGCGACGAGGCAGAGTTCGCCCTGCTCGACGAGGCGCTGCGCCGCGACGTGCCGGTGCTCGGCGTCTGTCGGGGGATGCAGGTGATGGCGGTCCAGGCGGGCGGAACGCTCGTCCAGCATCTGCCCGACCTCCACGGCGAGGACCGACACCGTGGCGGATCCGGCGTGTTCAGCGAGCACCCCGTGCACGTACAGGCCGGCTCGTTGGCCGCCTCGCTGCTCGGTCACGAGCTCACCGTGAACAGCTACCACCACCAGGCCGTCGACGACCCTGGTCGGCTGGCCGTGACCGGCCGCGCCGACGACGGAACCATCGAGGTCGTCGAGCTGCCGACGAAGCGCTTCGCGCTCGGCGTGCAGTGGCACCCCGAGGCGATGGAAGACCTGCGCCTGTTCGAGGCTTTGGTCGTCGCTGCGACTCAGACGTGACTCACGCACCGGGCACGTGGCACTACGGGCTCGTGGCCGACTGGTGGGCGCAGTTCAACACCAGCGGGCCCGAGATCGACTACTTCGGCCGTTTCGTTCGGGTCGGGCAACCGGCGCTCGATGCCGGCTGTGGGACGGGTCGTCTGCTGATCCCCTGGCTGCGGGCTGGCTACGACGTCGACGGCTGCGACGTTTCCGCGGACATGCTGGAGCGGTGCAGGGAACAGGCAGAACGCGAAGGACTGCGCACGACGCTGTTCGAGCAGGCGCTGCACGATCTCGCACCGCCCCGGCGGTACCGGACGATCGTCGCCTGCGGTGTCTTCGGACTCGGCAGCACCCGCGCACACGATGTGAAGGCCCTGGCGCGCCTGCACGACGCCCTCGAACCCGGTGGTGTGCTCCTGCTCGACCAGGAGGTGCCGTACGGCCCCGGTCAGCGTTGGGAGATCTGGACCGAAGACGGACGTGCCCGGCTGCCCGAGCCGTGGCCGCGGGAAGGCGCCCGGCGCGCTTCCGACGATGGGTCGGAGTACGAGCTTCGTACGCGGGCTGTGGCGTTCGACCCTCTGGACCAGTTGCTCACACTCGAGATCCACGTCGACAGGAGAGTCGGCGGCCAGGTGACGGCAACCGAGGACCGCACAATCTCGATCCGCATGTACTTCCGCAACGAGCTTCTTGGGCTCCTCGCCGATGCGGGCTTCGCGGACGTCGACGTTCGCGGCGACTACACCGATGCGCCCGCATCACCGGACAGCGAGTACCTGGTGTTCGTCGCGCGCAAGACGAAATGACGGGCGACCCAAGCCGTAGCCCGCCCGACGGATGTCCGGCTACGAGGGTGCAGCGACAAGCGTCGAGAGCTGGGTGAGGGCCCGGTCCACCGACGCGACGGCGGCGCCGGTGACGCCCCCGCTGGCGGTGAGGCTTCGCACCTCACCGGACAGCTCAGCCAGCCTGGCCGCAGCAGGGTTGCCCTGGCCCTCAGGCCGGAGCCCGCGGGACGATCCTCGGGCGAACCCTCCCAGTCGCGACTGGTCGGCTGGTCCATACTTCAGTCACCCAGCGCCGCGGACGGCAGGGGAATCGGTCCGGACGACGACAGCACGGGAGGCGTCGATGAAGCGCTGGTGGCCGCTGGTCGCGTTGGCGACCGCCCAGTTCGTGATGGTCCTCGACCAGTCGGTCATGAACGTCTCCATCAGCACCCTGGTCGTCGACTTCAACACGACCGTCACCACGATCCAGGGCGTGATCACCCTGTACTGCCTGGTCATGGCCATGTTCATGATGACCGGCGCCAAGATCGGCGACATCATCGGACGTCGCAAGGCCTTCGTCGTCGGCCTGGTCATCTACGGGTGCGGTTCGTTGATGACCGCCCTGGCGCCCACGGTCCCCGTCTTGACCCTCGGCTGGTCGGTCCTCGAGGGGCTCGGCGCGGCACTGGTTCTGCCCGCACTCGCCGCCCTGATTGCCGGAAACTACGAGGGACGCGAGCGCAAGGTGGCCTACGCGGTGATCGGAGGCGTCGCGGGGGCCGGTATCGCCATCGGCCCGATTCTGGGCGGCTGGGCGACCACCGAGCTGTCCTGGCGCGTTGTCTTCCTCGGCGAGGTCGTCCTCGTCCTGTTCATCCTGGGGATGAGCCGGCTGATCGTCGACGCCGTGCGGTCCGGACCGGCGCCGCGGTTGGACGGCGTGGGCACGTTCTTGTCGGCGTCCGGTCTGGGTCTGGTGGTCCTCGGGGTGCTGCAGTCGTCGACCTGGGGATGGGTACGGCCCAAGGACTCCCCCGTGGAGCCGCTCGGCTTCTCCCTGACCCTCTTCGTGATCATGCTCGGCGGGGCGTTGCTTTGGGGGTTCGTGGGCTGGCAGCGCCACCGCGAGGAGTCGGGGGCCGACCCGCTGGTGCACCTGGACCTGGTGAGGGTGCCGCCGCTGCGGGCCGGGCTCATGGGCCTGTTCTCCCAGAACCTGATCCTGATGGGTGTCTTCTTCGTGGTTCCGTTGTACCTGCAGCTGGTCCTCGGGCTCGACGCGCTGCAGACCGGGGTCAAGATGCTGCCGGTCTCGGTCGCGATGTTCCTCGCCTCCGCGGTCGGCTCCCGGCTCTCGACGAGGTACACCGTTCGGACGATCGTCCGTGCGGGACTGGTGACAACGGTGGTCGCGACCGTCCTGCTGATGGCCACGATCCAGCCTGACCTCGGCGAGTCCAGCTTCGCGGTCGCGATGGCCCTGCTCGGCGTGGGGATGGGCCTGCTCGCGTCGCAGCTGGGCAACGTGGTGCAGTCCTCGGTCGACGCCTCCGGCCGGGGTGAGGCCGGTGGGCTGCAGTACACCGGGCAGCAGCTGGGATCCTCTCTCGGCGTCGCCCTGATCGGGGCCATCGTCCTGGCCGGACTCACCGGGGTCTTCGTGGCCAAGGTCGAGTCCGACCCCCGGGTCAGCGCCGAGATCTCCACGCAGGTGAGCATTGCTGTCGAGCCCGGCCTGGACTTCGTCTCCAGCGACCAGATCCAGACTGCCGCCCAGGACGCCGGGCTGGACGACGCCACCACAGCAGCACTGGTCGACGACTACGAGCAGGCCCAGCTCGGGTCGCTGAAGGCCGGGCTGCTCGCCGCAGCCGTCATCGCCCTGCTCTCGTTGTCCACGTCGCGGGAGCTGCCGCACGGCTCTCTCACGTCGGCCGCCAAGGACACAGACGCCGTCGCGGCCACCTGAACGCAGGACACCCCCGGACAACGAGGACCCTCCCTGCCTCGAGGGGGGATGCGAAGCAGGGAGGGCCGTCTCGTGGGGTGGCTACAACGGGGTGACGTACGCCCCCGAGATGCCACCGTCGACCAGGAAGTTCGCCGCCGTGATGAACGACGAGTCGTCGCTGGCCAAGAATGCCACTGCTGCGGCCAGCTCGTCAGGTTCGCCGAACCGACCCATCGGCACGTGCACCAGGCGCCGCTGGGCACGTTCCGGGTCCTTGGCGAACAGCTCATTCAGCAGCGGGGTCGCAACCGGCCCCGGAGACAGGGCGTTGACCCTGATGCCGTCGCGGGCGAACTGGACACCGAGCTCGCGGGACATGGCCAGGACACCCCCTTTGCTCGCCGTGTAGGAGATCTGCGACGTCGCCGCACCCAGGGTGGCCACGAACGAGGCCGTGTTGATGATCGACCCCTTGCCCGCGCGCTGCATGTAGGGGATGACGGCCTTGCAGCCGAGGAACACCGACGTCAGGTTGACCTCCTGGACACGGCGCCAGGCGTCGAGCCCCGTCGTGAGGATGGAGTCGTCGTCGGGCGGGGAGATGCCCGCGTTGTGGAAGGCCACATCCACCCGACCGAAGGTTTCGAACGCGTCGGCGTACATCCGCTCGTTGTCCTCGGGGCTGGTGACGTCGGCCCTGACGTAGTGACCGTCGAGCTCGTCAGCGACCGCAGCACCCGCCTCGTCGTTCATGTCGACGACGACGACGCGGGCACCTTCAGCAGCAAGCCTGCGGGCCGAGGCCAGACCGATCCCGCTGGCAGCACCGGTGATCACTGCTACGCGTCCCTGCAACCGTTCCACCGATCAGTCCTCCGTCGCTATGAAGACGTTCTTGACCTCGGTGAAGGCCTCGAGGGCATCAGGTCCGAGCTCGCGCCCGAGTCCCGACTGCTTGTAGCCGCCAAAGGGCGTCCAGTAGCGCACCGAAGAGTGTGAGTTCACCGAGACTGCTCCCGTCTCGACCGCCCGCGACACGCGGAGCGCGCGCCCGACGTCGGAGGTCCAGATGGAGCCGGACAGTCCGTACGGGCTGTCGTTGGCGATCCGGATGGCCTGGTCCTCGTCGTCGAAGGCCACCACCGAGACGACGGGCCCGAAGATCTCCTCGCGGAATGCACGGTCGTCAGTGTCCGCTGGCGTGAGCACCGTCGGAGGGAACCAGAATCCCGGACCGCTCGGGCACGAACCACGAAACGCGACCCGTGTGTCGTCGGGTACATAGCTGCTGACGGTCTCCCACTGCCCCCGCGAGATCAGCGGGCCCATCTCGCTGCGCTCGCTGGTCGGATCCCCAACCTGCACGCCCTGGACGGCGGGCTCGAGGAGCTCCATGAACCGGTCGAACACGCTGCGCTGCACCAGGATCCGCGACCGCGAGCAGCAGTCCTGGCCCGCGTTGTCGAAGGCACCGTAAGGCGCCGTCGCGGCAGCGCGTTCGAGGTCGCAGTCGTCGAAGACGATGTTGGGGCTCTTGCCGCCCAGCTCGAGGGTGACCCGCTTGACCTGGTCCGCGGCCCCCGCCATGACGCGCTTGCCCACCTGGGTCGACCCGGTGAAGACGACCTTGCGGACGGCGGGATGGGTGACGAAGCGCTCTCCCACGACGGACCCTTTGCCGGGGACGACGACGAAGACGTCGGGTGGAAGCCCGGCCTCGAGCGCCAGCTCGCCCAGCCGCATCGCGGTCAGTGGGGTCAGCTCGGCAGGCTTGAGTACGACCGTGTTGCCTGCGGCCAGCGCGGGAGCGAAGCCCCAGCCGGCGATAGGCATCGGGAAGTTCCAGGGGACGATGACCCCGACCACACCCATCGGCTCACGGAAGGTGATGTCGACGCCACCCGCCACGGGAATCTGGCGTCCGAACAGCCGTTCGGGCGCAGCCGAGTAGTACGCGAGCACGTCGCGCACGTTGCCGGCTTCCCACCGGGCGTTGGAGATGGTGTGCCCGGCGTTGGCCACCTCGAGCTTGGCGAGCTCTTCGCGGTGCGCATCGACGACGTCGGCGAACGACCGCAGGAGGCGAGCTCGGTCACCGGGGGCGACGGCTCGCCACGACTCGAACGCGCGTGCCGCACGGTCGATGGCCGCGTCGGTGGCCGCGAGGTCGGCCAGCTCGACAGTGGTGACGACCTGCTCGTTCGCAGGGTTGATCACCTCGTGCACGGCCGTCATCGGCGTCCCTTCCATGTTGACGTGCGTCGGGGTATCGGTCGGTTTCGCGACAACCTCATGAACGCTCGAAGTTGCGCCGCAGCTCCCAGTCGGTGATCGTCCGGTTGTAGTCGTCGAGCTCGACACGGGCCATGTTCGCGTAGTGGTCCACCACGTCGTCTCCGAATGCTGACCGGTTGAACGAAGACTCCATCCAAAGCCTTCGCGCATCATGCATCGTGTGCGGCACCTGAGGCGCGTCGGACACGTACGCGTTGCCGCTCAGCGGCTCTTCCAGCGTCAACCCCTGCTCGATGCCGTCGATCCCAGCGGCGACGAGAGCGGCCACGGACAGGTACGGGTTGATGTCGCCGCCCGGAACCCGGTTCTCGATCCGCAACGAGGGGCCGTGGCCTACCAACCGGAGGGCGCACGTTCGGTTGTCCCGTCCCCAGGCCACCGTCGTCGGAGCGAACGAGCCCGGCACGAATCTCTTGTAGGAGTTCACGTTGGGGGCCAGCATCAAGGTGAGCTCGGGCATGTGGGCGACCTGCCCGGCGATGAAGCTCTTGCCTAGCGCAGACATGCCCATCGGGTCGCTGTCGTCGGCCATCACGATGGCGTCATCGGCAACCCCTTCTCCGTTTCCACGGACCGAGATGTGGATGTGACAGGAGTTGCCCTCGCGCTCGTTGTACTTGGCCATGAAGGTTAGCGCCATGCCGTCCTGCGCTGCGATCTCCTTGGCACCTGTCTTGTAGATCGAGTGGTTGTCACAAGTCTCGAGAGCCTCGGCGTAACGGAAGGCGATCTCGTGCTGACCGAGGTTGCACTCACCCTTCACCGACTCGGCGTACAGCCCAGCGCCTTCCATCCCCAGGCGGATCCGGCGCAGGAGCGGCTCGATACGCGATGTGCCGACGATCGAGTAGTCGACGTTGTACTGGTTGACGGGCTCGAGGCCCCGGTAGCTCTTGTCCCACGCCTCCTCATAGGTGTCGCGGAAGACGATGAACTCCAGCTCGGTACCGACCAAGGCTTTCAGTCCCATGGCAGAAAGCCGGTCGAGCTGACGCCGAAGGACCTGCCGAGGCGATGGAGCGACGGGTGTTCCGTCCTCCCACTGGACGTCTGCGAGGACCATCACCGTGCCTTCGTGCCAGGGGATCTCGCGCAGCGTCGAGTAGTCCGGAGCCATCACGAAGTCGCCGTAGCCCCGCTCCCAGGACGAGATGGCATACCCGTCGACGGTGTTCATGTCGATGTCGACGGCCATCAGGTAGTTGCAGCCCTCGGTGCCGTGGTGCTGGACCTCGTCGAGGAAGAACCGTGCCGACAGGCGCTTCCCCTGGAGTCGGCCCTGCATGTCGGGGATCGCCACCACGACCGTGTCGACCTGGCCGATCTCGATCCGCGCACGCAGCTCGTCCACGGTGAGCATGCCTGGCCTCATCGGCCCTCCTTCGACGAACTGTTCCTGCCGAGACCGGCCGAGACCGGCCGCGACCCTGTCGCGACCCTGCCGGACGCTATCGCCGCGACCGGGTCGAATCAATGGTACAGAACCAGATCTTTACCCGGGTCGAATCGGGCCGATCCTCCGGGCAGGCTCAGCCGAGCAGGCCTCGAAGCAGCGCGGCGGTGCCCTCGCAGTGCTCGGTCATGCACGCGCGTGCTGCCGGCGGGTCGCCCTCGATGATCGCCGCCACGATGGCGCGGTGCTGGTCGTTGGAGTGGTCGATGTTGCGACGAAGGACCGGGATGGAACCCAAGAGCTCGCCCAGCCGCACCTGGGCGTCAGCCACGGCCGCGGTGACGCTTTCGCTTCCCGCAGCTTGGGCGATGGCGAGATGAAGCTGCGCGTCCGCAATCCGGCGGCGCCCGTCGTCTGGTGCCCGCTCCACTGCGTGCAAGGCGTCGAGCAGCCTGCGGCGTTCGACGTCCTCCAGCGCGCGTGAAGCCGCCAGCTCGGCTGCCCCCGGTTCGACCACCAGTCGGAAGTCCAGCGCGTCATCCAGGAGCCGGCCGCTGCGACGTAGGACCGCAGCAGCCCCAGACGATGCGGCCATCGTCTGGCTCTGACCGTCACTCGTCACATACGTACCGCCTGCACGCCCCCGCCGAGTCTCGACGAAGCCCGCTTCGCGCAGTGCGCCCAGCGCCTCGCGCAACGTCATCCGGCTCACCTGCATCAGCTCGGCCAGCTCACGCTCGGCCGGAAGTCGGTCGCCCGGAGCGAAGACTCCCAGCTTGATGGCCTCGGCCAGGCGGCCGACGGTCTGCTCGAACGCGTTGCCGTCCCGGTCGGGCCTAAGGAGCGCTCGGGGCAGATCAGCGGTCACTGGCGCATCATGCCTCGTCCGCGCCTGCCTCACCCCTTGGTGCGGGTGTTTGCCGCGTCGTACAGCGGCTCTGAGCGGATCTCGCCAGCGATCCACTGGCCGAAGACCAGGATCTCGACCACCGTGCCCACCTCAGCCTGGCCGGCCGGGAGGTAGGCGAACGCGATGGAGACGTCGAGGGCGTATCCGGGCGACCCCGTCGTGACGCGGCCGAGCGTCACACCGTCGACGCGGACGGGCTCGTTGCCCAGCACCACCTGCCGAGGGTCGTCCAAGGTGATGCACACCAACATCCGCTCCGGCCCGCGCGACCGTTGGGCGACGACCGCCTCACGACCAACGAAGTCCTTGTCCAACCGGACGCAGAACCCCAGCCCGGCCTCGTCCGGGGTGTCGTCCGGAGTCACGTCCGAGCCCCAGTAGCGGTACCCCTTCTCGGCGCGCAGGGAGTCGATCGCCTTGTAGCCGGCAGCCACCAGACCGTGGTGGCGTCCGGCCTCCCACAGGTCACGCCACAACGACAGGCCGTACTCGGACGGCGCGTGGATCTCCCAGCCCAGCTCGCCCACGAAGGTCACTCGGTGCAGCCGCGCCGGGACGTCGGCCACGGTGGTCTCACGGCTGTGCATGAATGGGAAGGACTCGTTGTCCAGCCGCTGGGGTGTGAGCGGGGCGAGGATGTCGCGGGACCGAGGTCCCCACAGGCCGAACACGACCGAGGACCCGGTTACGTCGCGAAGGACGACGTCGGCTGAGGCATGCCTGCGGATCCATGCCAGGTCATGTGCCCCGAACGCGGTGCCGGTGACGATGTAGAAGAGCTCGGCGTCGAGCTGAGTGACCGTCACGTCGGCCTCGATGCCGCCTCGAGGGTTGAGCAGCTGCGTGTAGGTCATCCGGCCCGGCCCCTTGACGACCTTGTTCACGCACAGTCGTTCCAGCAGCTCGGCAGCGCCGCTACCCGTCACCTCGAGCTTGGCGAACGACGACTCGTCGAACAGACCCGCACGCTGACGGGTCGCCCGGTGCTCGACAGCGATCGCCGTCGACCAGTTGATCCCCGCCCAGCCTCGCGGACGAAGCGGTTCGAGCGCGGAGTCCTCGTTGGCGGTGTAGTAGTTGACTCTCTCCCAGCCGCTCTTCTCGCCGAAGAATGCGCCGTGCTCGACGTGCCACGGATAGGCAGGAGCGGTCTTCAGCGGCCGACCTGCCTGTCGCTCGTGTCCGGGGAACTTGATGTCGTAGTAGGTCTCGTAGTTCTCGACGACGCGTTGACGGGTGTAGTGAGGCGACCGGTACTGGCGACCGAACCTGCGTACGTCCATCTCCCAGGCGTCGAAACCGGGGTCGCCGTCGAGCACCCAGCCGGCCATGGCCAGGCCCATGCCACCAGCCCCGGCGATGCCGTGCGCGCAGAAGCCGGCGGCGACGAAGAAGCCGGGGACGTCGGTCTCGCCCATGCAGAACTCGTTGTCCGGTGTGAAGCCCTCGGGGCCGTTGATGACCTTGCGGATGGTCACGTCGGCCATGGCCGGGACCCTGGTGACGGAGTTCTCGAAGATCTCCTCCAACCGAGGCCACTCCTCCGGCAGCAGCTTCCCGTTGAAGTCGCTGGGAACGGCGTCCCACCCGTCGTCGGTGAGCGAGAACGGGCGGGACTCACGCTCGTAGCCGCCCATGACCAGTCCGGCGCCGTCCTCGCGGTAGTACACGAGCAGGTCCGGGTCGCGCAGCGTGGGCAGCCGGTGTCCGTCGGACACGTCGCGGAACGGCTGGGTGACGACGTACTGGTGGGACATCGGGACGATCGGTACCCGCACGCCGACCATGCGCGCAACCTCGGCGCCGTACATCCCTGCGGCGTCGACGACGACGTCGGTCTCGACATCGCCACGGTCCGTGCGCACGGTGAAGCGCGAGGTGCCCGTCGAGAGCACGTCGATCGCCTTCACGCGGGTGCGCTCGGCCACCGTGACTCCCCCGCGGCGGGCGCCTTTCGCGAGGGCGTAGGTGAGCTGGGACGGGTCGAGGTACCCGTCGGTCGGCAGGAACGTGGCGCCGACGACCCCGTCGGTCGCCATCAACGGGAAGAGCTCCCGGGCCCGAGCGGGCGAGATCTGCTCCAAGGGAAGACCGAAGGTCTCCGCCCAGACGACCTGGCGCTGGAGCTCCTCCAACCGACGGTCCGACGACGCGAGCCGGATACCGCCGCACTCGACCCAGCCGGGGTCCGTCTCCGGGTCGCCCGCCAGCCGCCGGTAGAGCGCCGCGCTGTCCATCATCATCCGAGTAAGCGTCACCGACCCTCTCAGCTGACCGACCAGCCCGGCGGAGTGGAACGTCGAACCGCTCGTGAGCTCGGACCGGTCGACGAGCAGGACGTCGCGCTCGCCACGCTCGGCCAGGTGGAACGCGATGCTCGTGCCGCCGACACCTCCTCCGATGACCACGATGCGGGCACGGGCCGGCAGCTCAGTCACGTCGCTCTCCCTCTCGGCTCACCGTTGGCGTCTCCGATGGCGTTCCTGTCGACGCACGTCGACGTCCGTCGACGTCGTGGTCAGTCGTCGACACCCAGCCCGGCCAAGATCTCGTCGTAGCGGGGTCCGTGCAGCTCGGCGCGGGCGGAGTCGTACTTGGCCATCCCCCAGGTCCAGAAGTCGAAGTCGATGGTCGACGCCCCGTCTTGGATCGAGGCCCACAGCGTCCACCCGTAGCGGGCGAGCAGCGACCAGGCTCGGGCGCGGGCCACCTTGCCCACAGACTCTCGCTGCCAGTACGAGGCCACGAGAAGGGCTGTGGCGTCGTCGTCGAGTCCGGACTCGCTGGCGACGTTGCCGAGCTCGAAGCTCGCCTCGTTCATGCCCGAGTACTCGTAGTCGATGATCCAGATCTTGGCGCCGTCGTCGATGAAGTTGCCGGCCAGCAGGTCGTTGTTGCACGGCACCAGCGCCTCGTCGCGGCGTCGCATGGCGTCCTCGAGGGCCTCGACCCTCGGAGCAAGCGCGAGATAGTCGTCGGGGAGCCGAAACCCACGGTCGAGCACCACCGAGAGGTAGTACCGACGGATCTCCCTCATGTCGAAGGTGCCCTCGAAGTCGTCGCCGGAGTGAAGGGTCCGAAGTGCCGCAGCGATCCGCGGGATGGTCGCACGGTCGCGCACGTCTTCGGCCCCGTACGTGCGCCCATCGATGAACCCCACGACGAGGACGTCGCGGTCGGGCAGCATGTCGATGACCGGCGCACCCACACCGGAACGCGAAGCGGTGGCGGTGTTGTGACGTTCTCGTGCCCGGTCGATCGCCAGGAGTCCCGCCGACGTCTCCGAGACCCGGACCACGTAGTCGCCGTCGTCGGTTCTCACTCGGTAGTTCTTGTTCGTGAGACCGCCGCTCAGCTCCGACACCTCGCGCTGACGGCCACGCAGCACACCGATCTCGTCGAACAGCTCGTCGAGGGCCCCGGTCACCGGCCCGACGCTAGCGACGAGGTGACGTCCGCGTCGAGGACCTGGTCGAGGAACCCGACGACGAAGCGGGCTACCAGGACGGGCTGCTCGATCTGCGCGACGTGACCGGCATCGGGCAGCACGACCAGCCGGGAGTCCCGGATCACTCTGGAGGCGCGCCGGGAGCGCCGCACGTTCACCAGCTGGTCGCGCCCGCCGTAGACCAGCAAGGTGGGGCAGCGCAGGTTGCCGGCCTGTCGCCACAGGCCGGTGGGACCGGGATCGATGAAGGCGCGCAGCAGTCCCCGCGTGGTCCTCGACAGGGCCTCGCCTGCGTACGGCAGCGCAAACCTGTGCCGGTACTCCGCGACGGCCTCGTCGAGCCGCTCCTGGGGCACGACTGACGGGTCGGCGAAGTTCAGGGCGAGCATCGCCTGGGCCTGGCGCTCGGGGGGAAGGCGGGTCATCTGCCGCCACATCTGTTCTCCCAGGCCGGGTGTTGCCAGCACTGGCACCCCAAGCACACCGCGCCGGGGCCGCAGGTCCGGCAGCGCCGGGGAGACCAGGACGAGGGAGGACACGAGCTCGGGCCGCGTCGCGGCCAGCCTGACGCACACCGCGCCACCGAGGGAGTTGCCGAACAGCACGACCGGGCGCCCGTGTGCCTGGGCCTGACCGTCGACGACCCGCGCCATCGCCGAGACCATCGCGTCAAGGGAGTAGTCGCCGTCGGGCGGTGGAGCGGAGCGGCCGAACCCGGGCAGGTCTGGTGCCGCGCCCGCGAGCCGGTGACGCAGCAGCGCCATCAGGTCGGTCCAGTTCATTGCGTGCCCACCGAGCCCGTGGACGAACACTGCCGGAGTAGGCGAACGACCGGCTCTGGCACCGACGTCCTCCAGGGCCAGCGGGCTGGCCCGGCGCACGTGGAGGGTGCTCGGTCCGAACTGCTCCTGCGACCCCGGCCAGGGTGCGAGCGCTGCGCGGTCCCAGCCAGGAGCCAAGTCGGTCAGGGGAGCGGGGTGCAGCATGCACCAAACGTTAGGCGCTGAGGTCCGACTTCCAGCAATCAGGCCGAGAGGAGCAGCGACTCCAGCCGGCGGTTGAGCGCATCGAGCGTCGCGCGGATGACCGCCTGGCGTACGTCCTCGCGGACGACGGAGACCCCCGTCAGCCGCTCCGAGCCAGCCTTGGTGAGCATCGACACGACGACCACCACCGCACGGTCGGGACCGAGCTGGTTGATCTCGAGCTGCTCGAGCTCGAACCGAGCACGCTGACCCACGACCGACTCGACGGCGCGAAGCGTCGCTTGGGCGACCGATCGGTGCACGCTCGTCGGCGTGGCAGCCGCCGCGGCCTCACCGGCGAAAACGTCGCCGAGCCACGAGAGGGTCACCTCGGTGGTCACGCCGAGTCCGGCGGACACCAGCTGCATCCGGGCGATGAGGATGCGCGGGCTGCGGGCGGGAAGGGTCACCTGCTCGCCGACGCCGTCGGTGTCCGCCTCGAAGCTGTCGACCACCTCGTGCCCGCCGGTGGTGCCGGCCTCCAGCGACGGGGCGCCCGCAGCGGGGGCCGGCGGCGCGGACTCTGGGGCGGCGGGCGCCAGTGGTGCGGCGTAGCCGCCGAGCCCCTGGTCGAACCCGACGACTCCGGTCGGCTCGGCGTCCTCGGCGTCCTCGATGCCCTCCCCGTGGATCGTGCCGAGGTACCCGGGGACTGCGGTGAGGGTCGGTCGTGCGGCGGCGACCTCACGCGGCGGCTCGGCGGCCAGGACGTCGCTGATTGGATCGGTCAACGGGTCGGTCGGCGCGTCGGGACGCCTGACCGGAGCGGACTCCTCGACGACCTGGACGCGGTTGGCGTCGACAGCCAGTCCGAACTGCTCGCGCAGCACCTGGTTGACGCTGGTGGCCACGGCCACCTCGTCGGCCCCGGGGTCGAGCTGGAGCCGAAGCGTTCCGGCCCCCTCGGGCCGCTCGTCGGCCTCGATGTCGGCCGACGCCACCCCCGGCACAGCGCGCAACGCCGACAGCAGTGCAGAGCTGTTGGTCACCGTCGTCCCCTCACGCTCGTGCGCGGCCTCACGGCCGATCCGATCCCAGGCCCACAGGCGAGTGACCTGTGGGATCCACCAGTGGCAGTGTGACAAACCCAAAGGTCATTTCCGGGTCCCTTCGGAGTTTTCGGCACTGCGAGTCACCCACTCGACCCAACGGAGCGCTGAATCCGGACCCGCCGAGCCCCTCGCCCGGGCGTACGGTGGAACCGGAAGCCACTCGAGACCCCGAGGAGGCCATCATGTCCAGCTCAGTTTCCAGCCCAGAGTCCAGCGAAAGGTCACCCAACCCCGACGTCCCAACATTCGACGCGGTCCACGAGCTGACCCAGGCCGAGCTCCAGGCCCAGTCGGAGGTCGACGAGGCGGACGCCCTCGAGTCCGCGATCGAGGTTCCGATCGACGACGACGAGTACCGCTGACGCTGGTTACCAACCAGTAGCCGCGGGGGTAGGCTCGCCGGCCATGACAACGGCCAGCGGGACGCGCGGGGTGCGGATGCCCCGGGGGGAGCGGCGGCAGCAGCTGCTGGTGGCCGCCCTCGAGACCTTTGTCACGCACGGGTACCACGCTGCGGCGATGGATGACATCGCCGACCGCGCCGGCGTCAGCAAACCCGTGCTGTACCAGCACTTCCCTGGCAAGCTCGACCTCTACCTCGCCCTGCTCGACGCCGGCACCGACCAGCTCGTCGCCGCGGTTGCCGAGGCCCTGGCCGGCACGACGGACAACAAGGCCCGGGTCGAGGGCACGATCAACGCCTACTTCACCTTTGTCGCCGAACAAGCCGGCGCGTTCCGGCTGGTGTTCGAGTCCGACCTCACCGCCGAGCCAGCCGTCCGCGAGCGGGTCGACCGGGCCGACCGCGCCTGCGCCCTGGCCGTCAGCGCGGTCATCTCCGAGGACACCGGACTCGACCACGAGGCGGCAATGCTGCTCGCGATGGGGTTGACCGGCGCCGCCCAGGTGGCGGCCCGCTACTGGCTCACCCAGGGTCGCGCGGTCCCGCAGGACACGGCGGTGTCACTGGTCAGCGCACTGTCGTGGCGGGGGATCTCGGGGTTTCCCCGCACCGGCGAAGCCGACGCCGACCTCCTCGGTTAGCCTGCAGATCCGGCCACCCTCGGGCGGCCACCGACCAGGCAGCTTGGGCACGGACGACGACGGAGGTTCGCGTGGAGGTCAAGATCGGTGTCAGGAACGCGCCGCGTGAGCTCGTGATCGAGACCGAGGCGAGCGCCGACGAGGTCGCTGCCATCGTGCGCACCGCCGTCGAGGACACCGTCGGAGTCCTCGACCTCACCGACGTCAAGGGACGCCGGGTCCTGGTTCCCACAGCGACCTTGGGCTATGTCGAGCTCGGCGAGCCGACCAGGGGCAAGGTCGGGTTCGGGGCCTGATCCAAGCCCGCTCAGGCGGCCAGCCCCAGCGCGGCCATCCGGCGGCTGTGCGCCTCAGTGAGCCGGGCGAACATCCGTCCGATCTCGGCGAGGTCGACCCCGGGTCGGTCGACCCCACCCACGAGGAGCACGGTCAGGCCGTCGCGTTCGGCGGCCACCCGCTGTGCCTGGCTGAGTGCCTCGCCGACCAGCCGGCGCCCCCACAGCGCCAGCCGACCACCCACCCGTGGGTCGTCGCTGATCGCCTGGCGAACGGTCTCCACCACGAACTGGGCATGCCCCGTCCCGGCCATCACCTCCAGGACCAAGGCCTTGGTCGAGGGATCGAGGTGCTGGGCGATCTCGGTGTAGAAGTCGGTGGCGATCCCATCCCCCACGTAGGCCTTGACCAGTCCCTCGAGCCAGTCGGCGGGGGTCGTCGAGGCGTGGAACGCCTCCAGCGGCGCGACGAACGGGCTCATCGCCTGCTCAGGGTCGGCGCCCAGCTCGAGCAGCCGGTCGCGCAGCAGCTCGAAGTGCCCGAACTCGGCGCACGCCATGGTCGCGACCTGCGACCGCTGGGTCAGGGTCGGCGCCATGGCGGCGTCGTCGGCGAGCCGCTCGAACGCGCTGAGCTCGCCGTAGGCCAACACTCCGAGCAGGTCGACAACCGCTTCGCGGTACTGCGGATCGGCCAGCTCGTCGACGTCGGCAGTGGTCATGACCCCAGCGTAGGACGCGACCGCTAGACTGAGGGTCTTACAGCGGTGTGGCCGCCCCGCGCTGGATCCCGGCGCAGGTTGCCTGGCCCCCCGCGCGACGACAAGGCGGAAGCCCTGACCACGTTCACCGAACTCGGCGTGCGCGACGAAACCGTTGCCGACCTCGCCGCCCTCGGAATCATCGACGCGTTCCCCATTCAGGAGATGACCCTGCCGGTGGCCCTCGAGGGCCACGACGTCATCGGACAGGCCAAGACCGGCACCGGGAAGACCTTGGGCTTCGCCCTTCCGATGCTCCAACGGCTCGTGGCACCCAACGACCCGGTTCACCCCGACCACGAGCCGCAGGCGACCCCACAGGCGCTGGTCGTCGTTCCGACCCGTGAGCTGGCCATCCAGGTCGCCGGGGAGGTCCGGCACGCGTCCAAGACCCGAGGCGTCCGCGTGCTCACGGTCTACGGCGGTCGCTCCTACGAGCCGCAGATCGAGGCACTGGAGTCCGGCGTCGACGTCGTCGTGGGCACGCCCGGTCGTCTGCTGGACCTGGTCGAGAAGCGGCACCTCCACCTGGGTGCCGTGTGCGTGCTGGTCCTCGACGAGGCCGACGAGATGCTCGACATGGGCTTCCTGCCCGACGTCGAACGGATCGTCGGACTCACTCCGGCCGACCGGCAGACAATGCTCTTCTCGGCCACCATGCCGGGCGATGTCGTGACCCTTGCCCGTCGTTACATGAGCCAGCCCACCCACATTCGGGCCACCACCCCCGATGACGACGGGAGCCAGCTGGTCAAGACCGTCGAGCAGCACGTCTTCCGGGCCCACCCGCTCGACAAGCCCGAGGTCATGTCCCGGATCCTGCAGGCGAAAGGCCGCGGGCACACCATCGTGTTCTGCCGCACCAAGCGTCACGCCCAACGACTGGCCGACGACCTCACCGAACGGGGGTTCGCTGTCGGCGCCGTCCACGGCGACCTCGGACAGGGCGCCCGCGAGCAGGCCATGCGCGCGTTCCGCAACGGCAAGGTCGACGTCTTGGTGGCCACCGACGTCGCCGCTCGCGGCATCGACGTGGACAACATCACGCACGTCGTGAACTACAGCTGCCCGGAGGACCAGAAGACCTACGTCCACCGCATCGGGCGCACCGCCCGGGCCGGGGCGTCCGGCGTGGCGGTCACGTTCGTCGACTGGGACGACCTGCCGCGCTGGAGCCTGATCAACAAGGCCCTCGACCTGCCGTTCGCCGAGCCCCAGGAGACCTACTCGACCTCCGACCACCTGTTCGACGAGCTGGGGATCGACCGTCGGGCGACCGGACGCCTCCCCCGCACCCAGCGCACGCTCGAGGGCCTGGACGCCGAGGTGCTCGAGGACCTCGGCGAAACCGGCCGCAAACCGCGAACCACCCCGCGACGCGACGACAGCCAGGGCTCACGTGGTGGTCGCGACAACTCCAGGAGCGACAAGCGGGGTGACTCGAGGGGGGCGCGTCCGGCCTCGTCGTCGGGGCCCAAGCGCGAGCGCACGCGTTCTCGCGGCGGAGCGCCGTCCGGCGATGCCACCACGAAAGCGCCGCGCCCCTCCTCGGCGGCGTCTGACGACTCAGCTACCTCGGCCGGCTCGACCCCTCGTCGTCGGCGTCGCCGTCGTGGTGGTGGTGGTGGGGGCACGGGCGGCGGTACGACGAGCGGCGACACCGGTGCCGGCACGCCGACACCGGCCTGAACCGATGACCGACGAGCGCACCGACCCTCGTCACGACGGCGACGAACGCACCACCCTGCGCGAGTTCCTGGACCTCCAGCGCGCCACGGTCGCGTGGAAGGTGGCCGGGCTCGACACCGAGTCGGCGAGCCGACGGTTCGTTCCTTCCAAGACCACCTTGCTCGGGCTGGTCAAGCACCTGGTAGACGTCGAGCGCCACTGGTTCGTCAACGTGTTCGCCGGTGAGCCGGATCCGCCGATCTACTGGGAGCGAGACGGCGTCTTCGACTCCGAGTTCGACCTCGACGACCACGACCGGCTCGACGAGATCGTCGACCGCTACCGCCAGATGTGCGCCAGAAGCCGGGCGATCGAGTCAGCAGCCGGCTCACTGGACCAACGGTGCGCCTCGACCAGTCACGACGTCACGCTGCGCTGGATCATGGTCCACATGATCGAGGAGACCGCTCGGCACGCAGGGCACGCCGACCTGCTGCGTGAGCTCACCGACGGCTCCGTCGGTGAATGAGTCGGCGAATGGTCTGACCGCAACGATCGATCAGAGCTGGATCTGCACGCTCACCCAGGTGCGCCTGCGGCAGGCGGGGCAACGCATCCATGATCCATGGTCGCGTTTGATGAACGGCAGATGCACCGACGGCACGACGTGCTGCAGAGCAGCACCCGCCGTGAGAACAGTCCGTTCACCGCAGTCGCCACAGTCGACGACGACGGCACCCGTGGATGCCCCGGTCGTCGAGGGCGGCGTCCCCTCACCGCTGAACAGGGCGCGCCGTCCCTGCTGGTCGGTCGTCACCTCGGTGACTCGGGGAAGGTCGTCGTCCTGAACGACCGGGTGCAACCGGCTGAAGTCGTTACCGGGCTTGCGAGGTCGGCTCGAGTCGCTCATGACCCTCCTGACGCTGGTACGTGCTCACTGTCCGCCCCGCTCGTGTCCTGTCGGCTTGTGTCCTGGTCGACCAGCAGCGACCGAGCCACCTCACGGTACGCCTGGGCACCTTTGCTCGACCGCGCCGTCCGCATGATCGACCGACCGACGGCAGGTGCTTCGGCGAAGCGCACGGACTTGGTGATGGGCGGCCCGAGAACGTCCAGCTCGTAGCGGGTGCTGACGTCTGCCAACACCGCGCGGGCGTGCGTTGTGCGGGCGTCGTACAGAGTAGGAAGCACCCCGAGCACGGTGAGGTCGCGGTTCGTGAGTCGCTGAACGTCACGAATCGTCTGCAGCAGCTGCCCGACGCCACGATGGGACAGCGTCTCGCACTGCAGCGGGATGAGCACCTCGTCTGCGGCCGTCAAGGCGTTCAGCGTGAGAACGCCAAGCGACGGTGAGCAGTCGATGAGGACGTCGTCGTAGGCGGACAGGACTTCGGCCAGCGCATTGCGCAGGGTGAACTCGCGACCGGTGACGGTCAGCAGCGTGATCTCGGTGCCGGCGAGGTCGATCGTCGAGGGCAGCAGGTCGACACCCTCGTCGATGGTGCGAATCGTCATCGACGTCGTGACCCGGCCCAAGAGAACGTCGTGGATCGACAGGTCGAGAGCGTCCGGGTCCAGGCCCAGCGAGAACGTCAGGCAAGCCTGCGGGTCGAGGTCCACGAGGAGGACGCGGCGCCCGAGGTCGGCCAGGGCCACCCCCAGCGAAGCCACGGTCGTGGTCTTGGCGACGCCGCCCTTCTGGTTCGCCACGGCCAGGGTTCGGGTCACCTGGCCTATTCTGCCCGCCGTGAGCGTTCCTCCGTTCCTCGACCTGCCTCGGCACGTCTCTGCGGCCCGCCTGGGCACTCCGCGGGGGGAGTTCGCGGTCCTCCACGGGACAACCAGCCAGCCGCCCCGGGGCACCGCCTTGCTGGTCCCTGGCTTCACCGGCAGCAAGGAGGACTTCATCGCCCTCCTCGAACCGCTCCTGGACCACGGCTACTCGGTCGTGGCCATCGACGGGGTCGGCCAGAACGACACGCCAGGGCGCAGCGCTGCGGGGGGTTACTCGCTGGCCGCCTTCGGCGCAGACACGGTCGCGGTCCGCGCGGCACTCAGCACGTCGGGCCCGGTTCATCTCGTGGGTCACTCGCTCGGTGGGCTGATCGGCCGTCAGGCCGTCCTCCTGGACCCGACGTTCGCCTCCCTCACGCTGCTGTGCTCGGGCCCTTCGGCGATCCCGGAGGAGCAGCGCGTCCGACTCCGGCTCTACGCGACGGTGCTCGCCGAGCACGGGTCGGAGGTGGTGTGGCAGGCGATGCAGGCGCTCGAGCGCGAGCAGGGCAACCGGCCCCCGGAGGACGCCCGGGTGAGAGCGTTCCTGGCCGAGCGGTTCCGACGCAACGACCCGAAGTCCCTGCTCGCCATGGTCGACATCCTCCTGAACGAGCCGTCCCGCAACGCGGAGCTTGCAGCGACCGGCATCCCGCTGCTGGTGCTCACGGGAGCCGACGACGACCTGTGGTGGCCCACCATCCAGGCCGACATGGCCGACGCCCTGGGCGCCGCACACGTCGTCATCGAGGACGCCGGGCACTCTCCCGCCGTGGACCGTCCGGAGGAGACGGCGAACCACCTCGTCGCCTTCTGGTCCACCGTGGGCGGACCATGAGCACGGCCCGCTCCGACACCCCTGGCCGGTTCGACCGGCTGCTGCCGGGGCTCACGCGGCTTCGTCGGTACGAGAGGGCGTGGCTGAGGTTCGACCTCCTCGCCGGCATCACCGTGGCCGCATACCTCGTTCCGCAGGTGATGGCGTACGCCGGCGTGGCTGGTCTGCCGGCGGTCGCCGGGCTGTGGGCCATCGTGCCCGCGTTGTTCGTCTACGCCTTCGTGGGGTCCTCCCGACAGCTGTCGGTGGGACCGGAGTCGACGACGGCGCTCATGACGGCCGTGACGATCGGCGGCCTGGCGGCTGGAAGCTCCAGCGAGTATGCGGCGCTGGCCGCCGCGCTGGCGATCATGGTCGGCCTCTTCTCCTTCGTCGCCTACGTCGCTCGACTGGGCTTCCTGTCCGAGCTGCTCAGCAAGCCGGTCCTGACCGGGTACATGGCAGGCGTCGCGCTCATCATGATCGTGAGCCAGCTCGGGAAGGTCACCGGAATTCCCATCGACGGCGACACCCTGGTGCAGGAGCTGCGCTCGCTGGCGGCCAACGTCGACCAGTTCGACCCGGCCGTCGCAGCACTCGCCGCCACCGTCCTCACCGTCATCCTGGTCGGAGCAAAACTGCGGCCGCGATGGCCATGGCCCCTGGTCGCGATGCTCGGGGCCACCGCCGCAGTGTGGATGTTCGGGCTCGATGACCAGGGCATTCCCGTGGTGGGTCCCATCCCTGCCGGGGTGCCGAGCCCGCAGCTCCCCGCGGTGACGCTCAGCCAGCTCGAGAGCCTGCTGCTTCCCGCCGTCGGCGTGCTGATCGTCGGCTACTCCGACAACATCCTCACCGCTCGGGCCTTCGCCGACCGCAACGGGTACTCCGTCGACGCCAACCAGGAGCTGCTCGCCCTCGGGAGTGCCAACGTAGCCTCGGGGCTGTTCCAGGGGTTCCCCGTCAGCAGCAGCGGCAGCCGCACCGTGATCGGTGACTCGATGGGCAGCAAGAGCCAGCTCTACTCACTGGTCGCGCTCGCGGGTGTCGTCGCGGTGCTGGTGTTCCTCGGACCCGTTCTGGCGCTGTTCCCGTACGCGGCACTCGGAGCCATCGTCATTTACGCCGCACTCCGACTCATCGACATCGGTGAGTTCCGTCGGATCAAGGCGTTCCGCACCAGTGAGCTGACGCTCGCGCTGGCCACAACGCTCGGCGTGCTCGTGTTCGACATCCTGTACGGAGTCCTCATCGCGGTCGCCCTGTCACTGCTCGACCTGCTTCGCCGCGTGGCACGACCTCACGACGGCATCTTGGGCTACGTGCCCGGCCTCGCGGGTATGCACGACATCGACGACTACGAGACGGCGCGAATGGTGCCTGGGCTCGTCGTCTACCGGTACGACTCACCACTGTTCTTCGCCAACGGTGACGACTTCCACCGACGGGCCATGGCTGCGCTCGAGGTCGCCGACCAGCCGGTCGAGTGGTTCGTCCTCAATGCCGAGGCGAACGTAGAGATCGACATCACGGCCATCGACGCCATGGCTGACATGGTCGACGAGATGCAGCAGCGTGGCGTCGTCTTCGCCATGGCGCGTGTCAAGCAGGATCTGCGTGACGACCTCCAGTCCGCGGGCTTCATCGACAAGGTCGGGGCGGACCGGATCTTCCCCACCCTGCCGACGGCAGTGAGCGCCTACCTGGCCTGGTACACGGACAAGCACGGCGCGCCGCCCCGCGGCGTGGTCGTGCAGCCGCCCCCACCGGACCCGTTCAGCGGCTGACGTCGACGAGGGCGTCCCAGGGCTGCCGGGCGGGCGCGGCCGCCTGTCCCTCTGGGCAGTGCGCCCGATAGTCGCACCACCCGCACCCGGGGCCCGGCGAGGGTGGGAACTCGTCGGCGTCCTGAGCGTCGTCGGCGACCTCGGTGGCGCGACGCAGGTGGCGGCCTAGCGACGACTCGTCGTGGCGCCACACCGCCACCGTCCCCGTGGGGACGTGGTGCAGCTCGACCCGGCGGCATCGACGTCGAAGCGTTCGTTCGGTGGCAAGGGCGTAGACCGCAAGGGCCAGCGACGAGCGCGCGTCGTCGACGGTCGACGGCATCCTTCCGGTCTTGTAGTCGACCACCACCGCTTCGTCCACACCGTCGTCACCGACGCCTTGGTCGATGCGGTCGACGCGCCCACTCAGCGCCAGACGGTCGGTGCGCATGCCGACGGTCCGCTCGAGCCCGATCGGCTCGGTGAACGGGTCGAGCGTGTCAACGTACAAACGGAGGGCTTCGGTGGCCCAGGTGCGCTGCTCGACCTGTTGCGTGTCGTCGCGGTAACCCTCGCTCTGCCAGCTCCTCTTGAGCAGATCACCGACCGAGCCGGAGTCACGACGCTCCAGCGGCTGGTCCCACCACGCACGCAGCGCGTTGTGGATGCTGGTGCCCA
>JBAPUB010000190.1:0-3685 GCA_049282455.1 Actinomycetes bacterium | reverse complement strand
GGAAGACGCCCAGCGCAGAGAGCGCGCCGGCGAGGGAGAACTCGTACATGTTGCCCCACGGTGGCCGGCCGACGGCGAGACCGCGGGTGACGACAGCACCCAGAAGCAGCCCGAAGCCCAGGGCGGTCAGTGCAACACCGATCCGGCCGTAGCTGTCGTGGTCCGACCCGCGCGAGTCAGCAGCCTCGTTGACACCGGGGTCGTCGCCGCTCGACCCCCCGGCAGCGACGCTCACGGTGCTCCGCGCCTTGGCCGTGGAGGCCCTGACCCGCCCGGCACCGACCGCCAGGTCGGCCGCGAACGCCATCAGGGCCAAGGTCAGCACCACCAACGTCGCATAGACCAGGTTGTTGCTCAGCGCAGCCAGCGCAGCGTCGGTCACGACGGGTCTCCTTCGTGCGAGGGGCGATCGGTCGTCGGTGCAGCCAGTGCCGCCGCCAGCTCGGCGACCTCCTCCTGGAGGCTGCCGGACTCGCTGCGTGCCAGTCCCGCGACCTCCAGCAGGGTACGGCCTGCGTCGTCCGGTGTCGCACGGACCCAGATCCGACGGCGCGGCACGGTCAGCGACACGATCACCCCGAGGATCGCCAGCACGGCCCCGGCCAGCGCGATGGTCCGGCCCGGGTCGTCGGCCACCTGGAAGTTGCCGTACTCGACGAAGCCGTCGAAGGTGATCGATCCCGCGCCCTTCGGCAGCGTCCAGGTCTCCCCGACGCCGAGGTCGTTCTTGCCCAGCTGCTTCATCGCGCTGGTGTCGAGCTGGTAGACCGACTGGGGAACTCCGGCGTCCAGCCCCAAGTCGCCCGACCAGGCACCGAGGTACACCCTGGGGTTCCCCGGCTCGGGGAAGGTCGACGCCGGTCCGACGGCGGGATCGATGACGGTCGGTGCCGTCGGCGTGAACCGGACGTTGAAGCCCAGCTGGTCAGGCCGCGCGTCGGGTGCCTTCACCACCCCCACCGACGTGAACGCGGCGTCTTGGGGGAGCGTCGGGACCGACCCCGAGAACGCGACGTCTCCGTTTCCGTCGCGCACGGTGAACGTCGGTGCGTAGCCGTGACCCAGCAGGAAGACCTTCGTCCCGCCGACCTGCAACGGGTGGTTCACCCTGATGTCGTACTGGCTCGGCGCAGCCGTCGGGTCGGCTCGGTAGGTCACGCGGGCGTTGAAGCTGTCCGGCTGTCCTGCGCGCGGTCCGCTCGACACAAAGGTCGCGTCGAAGTCGTCGAGGCGGAACGAGAACGGCGCCAGCTGCGACGGCTGGAAGCGCTTGCCGGGATGGAAGTCGTCGTACTGGGTGATCGTGTTGGCGAAGCCTTCGCCCTCGACGACGATCACCGTTCCGTGGTAGCCGAACATTCCCCCGACGGCCACCCCGACGAGCAGGACCAGAAGCGCCACGTGGAACAGCAGGTTGCCGCTCTCACGCAGGTAGCCCTTCTCGGCCGCGACCGAGTCACCGGACACGACCACACGGAACCGGCGTGAGCGCAGCACCGAAGCGGCGCGGTCAACCACCTTTGCAGCGCCATCCTCGACCCAACGGTTCTCGTGCACGGGGAGCCGAGCCAGGTTGCGCGGCGCAGCTGGGGGGAGTGCCCTGGACGTCCGCCAGTGCTTGCCGATCCGGGGCAGGATGCAGCCGGCCAGCGAGATCATGAGCAACAGGTAGATCGAGGCGAACCACGGCGAGGCATAGACGTCGAAGAACCCGAAGCGGTCCAGCCACGGACCGGTCGTCGGGTTGGCGTCGAGGAACTGGCGCACACGGATCGGAGCGACGCCTCGCTGAGGGAACACCGAACCGGGGATGGCGGCAACCGCGAGCAGGAACAGCAGGATCAACGCCGTGCGCATCGACGTCAGCTGACGCCACAGCCAACGGAGGGCTCCGGCTGGCCCAAGGTCGGGTTCGGTGACGGTCGCCGTTGCCACTTACAGCGCCGTCCCGAACGACGAGGTCCAGATCCGCAGCTGGACCGCTACCTGGTCCCACGCGCCGGTGACCATGAGCACCCCGAGGACCACGAGCATGCCGCCGCCGAGGCGCATGACCCCCACGTAGTGCCGCTTGATGAACGCGATGCCTCCCGCAGTTCGGCGAAAAGCCAGGGCTACGACCAGGAAGGGGATTCCCAGACCGATGCAGTAGGCGAACGTGAGGAGAGCCCCGCGCGCGGCGCTCGCCTGGTCCACGGCCAGGGTTTCCACGGCCGCCAGCGTCGGGCCGATGCACGGCGTCCAACCGATCCCGAAGAGAACCCCGAGCACCGGAGCACCCGCCAGGCCGAACGATGCGCGCTTCTGCGGGTGCCAGCTTCGGTTCAGCCAGGGAACAAGTCCCATGAACGCGAGACCGAACACGATGGTCAGCGCGCCCAGCAGGCGTGTGATCACGTCCGCGTGCTGCAGAAGCAACGCGCCCAGCCCACCGAACAGAGCCCCGAACGAGACGAACACGACGGTGAAGCCGAGCACGAACAGGGAGGTTCCTGCGAACAGGCGTCCGCGTCGCGCATCTCCCAGGTCGACCCCGACCAGGCCCGTGACGTAGGACAGGTAGGCGGGAACAAGCGGAAGGACGCAGGGGGAGAGGAACGAGACGAGTCCGGCCGCGACAGCGATCGGTATGGCGACCAACAACGAGCCGGAGACCACCGTCTCGGTGACGGCAGCGAGCGCCGTACCGTTCACGACGGCTCGTTCGCCACGTCGAGCACGACAGAACGCAGGTCGGTGAAGGTCGTGGCCCCGATCGTGCGGGCAGCAACTCGGCCCTGCCGGTCGATCACGAGAGTCGAGGGGATGGCACTAGGCGGGACGGTGTCGCTGAAGGCGAGCAGAAGCGAACCGCCGTCGTCGACCAACGACGGGTAGGAGATGCCGAACGTTCGCTCGTACGCCTGGGCGCCCGCTGAGTTGTCGCGAGTGTTGATCCCGACGAACTCGACTCCGTGGCTGCGAGTCTGTCGGTAGACCGCCTCGAGGGCCTTGGCCTCACTGCGGCAGTCGGCGCACCACGAGCCCCACACATTGAGGACCACGACCTTGCCGCGCATCGACGCCAGGTCCAGGGCCGAACCGTCGAGCGTGGTGCCCCGCAGCGCCGGAGCGGGCTGCCGGTCAGCCACCGGGATCGTCGTGACGCTCCCGTCACCGGCGACGTACCCCTGCCCGTCACCCCCGACGGCCTGGGTCTGGTCCCCGCCCGAGCAACCGGCAACGGCGAGGGCCACGACGCAGGCCAGCAGGGCCGGGCCGACGAGTCGTCGCAGGGTCACTTACGCACCCGGCTTCGAGCGGATGCCCTTGGCCGGCACGAGGTCAGCCACCGGCTCGCTGTAGGTGATGGCCACGATCCGCTCGCGGTCGTAGGTCACCGCAGTCAGGCTCGCCAGGCCGCACTCACGCCTGCGCGGGTCGTGCCACAGTCGGCGGCCCTCGATGGACGAGCGGGCGACCCAGATCGGCAGCTGGTGACTGACGAGCACTGCTGCACGACCGGGGACGGCATCTCGGGCGTCGGCCATCGCGGCGAGCACACGCCGGGCCTGCGCTCGGTAGGGCTCACCCCACGACGGCCGAAAGGGGTTGTAGAGGTGTTTCCAGTGCGTGGGCCGGGACAGCGCGCCGTCGCCGACACCGAAGGTGAGGCCCTCGAAGACGTTCTCAGCCTCGATGAGCC
>JBAPUB010000189.1:0-2992 GCA_049282455.1 Actinomycetes bacterium | reverse complement strand
CGGCGAGACGGGTCACGGCGTCACCGAGCGCGGTGCTGGATCACGAGGGCGGCCACGATCTCGCCGACCCGCCGCACCCCCTCAGGCATGGTGTCGTCCTGCGAGGCCGCCGAGTCGACGCGCAGCGCGTCCGGGTCGGCCAGAGCGGCGACGAAGTCCTCCTCGGACAGCACCAGTCGGACGAGACCCTGCCGGTCGAGGAAGCGGGCGAAACGCTGCTGGTGGTCATCGACGTGCTCGTCCCGCGCGGGGTCGCGCGGGACACAGACAGGTACCCGTCTGCGGCGCCGGGTCTCGGTGATCGTCGCGGGGCCTCCGTGGGTAACCACCACGTCGGCGGCCTCCATCTGGGCCAGCAGCTCCTCGTTGGAGAAGAAGGCCCGGCCCTCCACGCGTGACGGTGGCCGCGACGAGCCGTGCTGGACGACGACCGGACAGTCCGGGTTCTGGTCGGCCCAGCGGTCCACCCAGTCCATGAGCCGGTCGAAGGAGTGATGGTCGGTACCTACGGTCACCAGGACCCGGTAGCTCACAGGACACCCCCCACGACCACGGAGCCGGGGTACAGCTCCTGCTGCTCCGGCCACTGGACGGCGAACACCGTGGTGACCGGGCGACACAGTCGTCCGGTCAACGTCGTGCTCTCGATCCGGTCGTAGACCTCGAGATAGAGCGTGGGCACGCCGGCCTTCCTCGCGAGCAGGAAGTAGGGGTACGCCACCGCCGCGCCCGTCGAGATCACGATGTCGGGCCGCACCTGACGCATGACGTGGCGCGCCTGCGCGGTGTTGCGTGCCAGGTTCACGACGTTTCGAGTCGTGGGGTGGAAGGCCCAGGTCACGTCCTCGCCGGAGAGCAGAGCCAGGGCGTCGGGGGTGTCGAAGGTGACCCAGTGACGCTGCTCATGCGCCCACAGCGGCGCCAGCGCCCACAGCTGCGCCAGGTGCCCGCCACTGGATCCCACGAGCAGGATCCGAGCGTCGTCTGGCACGTCGACGGGGCCAGGTGCCCCGCTCCTCGAAGTCACGTCCATCCTCCCGCGGTCTCGTTGTGGGGCCCATCATCGCGGCCGATCGACCCGGCCGAGGCCGGGCAGCGACAAACGAGCACGAATGGGTGAACGGACGGCGGGGCGCCCGGAGGTGACCCTGGGTAGTGTCGCGATCACGTTGCGAAGTTCCGCCTCGTCCGAACGGCCAGGATTCCGGGCGAGATTGGAGTTGCCCCCCTGGTGGCTGGTTTCATGGCACCTGGTCGACCACTCGGTGACCAGTGGGGATTCCAGGGGGAACGCGTGAACGTTCGTTTTGTCGACGGCGCCGTACGGCGGCTGGCTGTGGTGACTGTCGGTCTGGTGGCTCTCGGTTCGTTGGCTGCGACGCCTTTGGTCGCCTCGGCCGCAGACCCTTCGACCACGCTGGCCAGCAGCAACCCCTACGACTTCACCCCACGGGTCCTCGACGGCCGGGTCCTGGCCGTGAAGCGGATCGGCGACGTCGTGGTGGTCGGCGGTTCCTTCACCCAGATCCAGAACTCGGGCGCGAACCAGCCGATCCTCAACAAGCCGTACCTGTTCGCCTTCGATGCGAACACTGGGGACATCCTGCAGAGCTTCAACGCAACTCCCAACGACGCCGTCCGAACGATCGTGCCCGCCCCGTCCGGCGACTCCGTCTACATCGGCGGAGCGTTCGGTCAGGTCAACGGGGTGGGTGCGTCACGCGTGGCCCAGGTGCGCCTGTCCGACGGATCCCGCACGTCGTTCCGCCCGCCGGGCATCGACAACGAGGTCTACGAGATGCGGCTGGTCAGCAACACCCTGCTGATCGGCGGGGCTTTCGCCACGGTGGCCAAGCAGCCCAAGGTCGGTCTGGCGGCCCTCGACCCCACCACTGGAGCCCTCCTGCCCTATGCGACGCCGAACTTCGGCGGCACTGCGTGGGGCACGGGCATCACCACCGTGCGCAAGCTGGACGTCACACCTGACGGCTCGCGTCTGATCGCCATCGGGAACTTCGACAACGTCGGCGGAACGGCGCGCCTGCAGATCGCCATGCTGGACCTCGGACCCGCCGGTGCGACGCTTTCTGACTGGAGCACGGACCGGTACAACGCGCGCACCTCGACCGGGTCGAACCTGTGCGCCTCAGCGTTCGACAGCTACATGCGCGATGTCGACTTCTCCCCCGACGGCTCGTTCTTCGTCGTGGTGACCACCGGTGCCTACCGAGCCGGGACACTGTGCGACTCGTCCGCGCGATGGGAGACCGCGCGCAGCGGTCCGCAGCAGCCGACCTGGGTCGACTACTCCGGCGGCGACACCTCGTGGGGTGTCGAGGTCGCCGGTCCGATCGTATACATCGGCGGGCACTTCCGTTGGTGGAACAACCCGTACTTCGGTGACAAGGCCGGTCCTGGTGCTGTTGCGCGGACCGGTATCGCCGCCCTGGACTCGCGCAACGGGCTGCCGCTTTCGTGGAACCCGACCCGCGAGCGCGGGGTCGGCCTGTTCGACTTCGACGTGACGAACACCGAGGTCTGGGCGGGCTCTGACACCGACATCTGGGCCGGTGAGTACCGGCCGCGCCTTGCCGGCTTCCCGCTGGCCGGAGGCTCGTCCCTGCCCGCCGACCGGGTGGCCACCCTGCCCGCCGACGTCGTCCTGCTCGACTCAGCGGCCGCGGGTGTGAGCCAGGAGTCGCGGTACTTCGACGGGAGCGCAGTCAACGGCACCGTCAGCGCACCTGCGGCAGACGACTGGAGCCAGGCACGAGGCGCCGTCATGATCGACGGCACCGTCTACACCGGCTGGTCCGACGGCACCCTGCGGGCCCGGTCCTACGACGGCACGACCTTTGGGCCCTCGCGGACCATGGACCTGTACGCCAACGGGTACAGCACGGACAGCCGCTTCTTCGGGATCGACATCCCCAGGATCACCGGCATGTTCTACGACCGGGCCAACGCACGTCTGTACTACACACTGAAGTCC
>JBAPUB010000188.1:0-20450 GCA_049282455.1 Actinomycetes bacterium | reverse complement strand
CGCTTGCCGTCGAAGACGACCTTCGTCGCCTGCGCAAGGGTCTCGACCTTGAGGTTCTTGCGGTCCATGACCGGGTGCAGGTACGCGCGCGCCGCGCTCAGGCGGCGCCCGCGGTGGATGTTGCGGTCGAACTTCGCGAACCCTTCCTGCCGATACCCGTTGACGTCGTCGGTGGGTGGGTAGCCGGCCTGCTGGGTCGCCTCGAAGAACGCGCCGAACAGCGGGTTGGTCGCCGGCCCCCGCTCGAGCACCAGCGGACCGCTGCCCCCGCGCCACTCGTCGGCGCCGGCGAGGCAGGTCTCCATCCGCTTGAAGTACGGCAGGCAGTGCGCGTAGTCCCAGGTCTCCATGCCTTTGTCGGCTCCCCAGCGTTCGTAGTCCAGGGGGTTGCCGCGCTGGAAGATCATGCCGTTGATGCTGCTGCTGCCGCCGAGGACCTTGCCCCGCGCGTGGTAGACCTTGCGCCCGTCCATGAAGGGCTCGGGCTCGGACTCGTACTTCCAGTCGTAGAAGCGGCTGCCGATCGGGAACGGCAGGGCGGCCGGCATGTGGATGAACGGGTCGAAGATGAAGTCGGACCGCCCCGCCTCCAGAACCAGCACACTCGTCGCGGGGTCGGTGCTGAGACGGTTCGCCAGCGCGGATCCTGCTGAGCCGCCGCCCACGATGACGACGTCGTAGTGCCGGCTACTCATCGAGGGTGCTCCCCGCTGTCGTCATGGTCATCCACCGAACCAGTGCTGGGGTGACGGATGCTGGTTGGTCCAGATGTGCTTGGTCTCGCGGTACTCGGCGAGCCCGTGGTGCCCCAGCTCGCGGCCGAACCCCGACTGCTTGTAGCCGCCCCACTCAGCCTGCGGGACGTACGGGTGGTAGTCGTTGACCCACACGGTCCCGGCCCGCAGGCCGGCTGCGACCCGTTGAGCCTTGTCGGCGTCGCTGGTCCAGACCGCACCGGCGAGCCCGTAGCTCGTGTCGTTGGCCAGGGCGAGCGCCTGAGCCTCGTCGGCGAACGTCTCGACCGTCATCACGGGGCCGAACGACTCGTCCTGCACGACTGACATCGACGCGTCGCACCGGTCGAGGATCGTGGGCAGGTAGTAGTAGCCCTGGGCCAGTGCGGGGTCGTCAGGACGGCGCCCACCGCAGCGCAGTGCAGCTCCTTCGGCCAGTCCTGCGGCCACGTAGGCCTCGACCTTGTCGCGGTGCGCCGCCGAGATCAACGGACCGGTCTCGGCCTTCTCGTCGAAGGGGCCACCCAGTCTGATCGCCGAGGCACGACGCGCGAGCTCGTCGACGAAGGCGTCATGGATCGACTCCTCGACGAGCAGTCGCGCACCCGCGGAGCACACCTGACCGGAGTGCAGGAAGACCGCCGTCAGTGCGAAGTCGAGCGCTGCGTCACGGTCGGCGTCGGCGAACACGATGTTGGGGTTCTTCCCGCCCAGCTCGAGGGCGACCTTCTTGACCGTGGCTGCGGCCTCGACCATGACGTGCCTGCCGGTGACGAGCCCACCGGTGAAGGAGACGAGGTCGACGCGCGGGTCGCTCGACAGGGGCGCGCCGACCGTGGGACCGGCGCCAAGCACGAGGTTCGCGACGCCAGCGGGCAGCCCTGCGTCGGTCAGCGTCCTCATGAGAAGAATGGCTGTCGACGGTGTCAGCTCACTCGGCTTGAGGACGAAGGTGTTGCCGGCGGCCAGGGCTGGTGCGACCTTCCACGAGGTCTGCAGGAGCGGGTAGTTCCAGGGAGTGATGAGGCCGCAGACCCCGACGGGCTCGTGAACCACCCGGCTGTCGACCTCCGGGCGGCTGTCGACCACGACCTGGCGCTCGACGTCCTCGCCGGCGAGCCCGGCGTAGTAGCGGAAGACGGCCACGACGTCGTCGATGTCGTACTGGCTCTCGACCAGGCGCTTACCAGTGTCGCGCGACTCGGCACGGGCATAGTCGTCGCGCTGGTCGACCAGCCGGTCGGCGACCCTGCCGAGCAAGGCACCTCGCTCGGCTCCTGGCAGGGTCGGCCAGGGGCCCTGGTCGAACGCCTGGCGGGCGGCCGCGATCGCGAGCTCGGTGTCGAGGCCACTGGCTTCGTCGACCTCGGCCACGACCGACCCGTCGGCCGGGCAGCAGACCGTGCGACGGCCGTGCTGCTGGGCGGAGACCCAGGCTCCGCCGATGAACAGGTCGGGCACGCATTACCTCGACTCTGGCGCAGTGACGCACCGCTGTTGCGGATAACGCAACAGTCTGTGCTTTACGCAACACAATGCTGAGGCGGTCCTGCCTCCGTCAAGAGCCGTGTCCGCACTGTGATCGAGCCGGGACCGGGCTGCTGGACTCCCCGGACGGTCAGGGGGTGAGGACGACCTTGCCGCCCGCCTCGCCCGAGTCGACCAGGCGGTGGGCCTCGGCGACCTCGGACAGCGGCAGCACCGACGTGACGTGGGTCGTCAGCTGCCCGGAGCCCAGGAGGCGGGCCAGACGTCGGGTCCGCTCACCGTCGTCACGGATCAGGTAGCCGTGGAACGTCTGGTTGGCGTCGATGAGGGAGTCCACGTCGAGCTGCGAGCTGGCGATGGCGGTGATCACCCCTCCGTGGCGAAGGCGAAGCTGAGCGGTCGACATCAAAGGGCCGCCCACGAGGTCGGCGACCGAGTCGAACCAGCCTCCGGCGAGGCGGGCCGCTGTCTCGATCGCATCCGGCCACCGGTAGTCGACGCAGTCGGCGGCACCGTTGGCACGCATCACTGCGTGGTTGCGTTCCTGGCCCACGCCGATGACCCGCAGACCCTGTGCTGATGCCAGCTGCAGCAGGAAGAGCCCGACGCCCCCGCTCGCGCCCAGGACCAGCATCGAGCGCCCGGCCGGCTGGAGCTTCTGCAGCACGTCCCAGGCAGTCCCCGCGGCCAGCGGGACCGAGGCAGCGGTGACCACGTCGACGTCGTCGTCGAGCAGCCCCAGGAGAGCCTCGTCGACGACCGCGAACTCGGCGTACCCGCCTTGGCCGCGGGGGAACGCCGTCATCGCCATCGCGGGCATGCCGAGGACGTCCTCGCCGACGCCCTCGCCGACCGCGTCGACCGTGCCGGCGATGTCGTAGCCGAGGATGCAGGGGGCGGTCAGCCCCGCCCACGACGGGTCGCTTCGGTTGTAGGTGTCGACGGGGTTGACTCCCGCAGCCACCACCTTGACCCGGACCTGGCCGGGGCCCGGCTCCGGCGTCGGCACCTCCCGAAGGCGTAGGCCCTCCGGACCGCCGAACTCCTCGACCACGACTGCTCTCATGGAACTCTCCCCCCGGCGCCGACCGGTCGGTGACCTGGCATCAGCGGTCCAGCCAGCCCATCCGGGCGGAGATCTGGGTCGAGGCCTCCCGGACGACGAGCACCACGGCGTCGATGCCGTCGGCGGACAGCCGAAAGCTCGGCCCGGACACGCTGACCGACGCGATGATGTCGCCGTGCAGTGAGCGCACTGGGGCTGCCACGGCAGTCAGACCCACCTCGAGCTCGTCGACCGCCACGGCGATGCCGTCGCGACGGATCTCGCGCAAGGACGTGACGAGCTCGTCGGGCGTGGACACCGTCGCGGGGGTGTACTGCACGAGGGTGTCGCCGACCAGACGACGCACCTGGTCGTCGACCAGCCCGCTGAGCAGGACGCGTCCGTTGGCCGTCGCGTGGACCGGCACTCGCTGGCCGACCCAGTTGTGGAGCTGGACCGCGGTCGGCCCCGCCACCTGGTCGAGGTACAGCACCGCGCCGTCGGAGAGGACGGCGAGGTTCACGGTCTCACCGGTCTGGGCGGCCAGCGCGCGGCAGATCGGCCTAGCCTCGGAGACGACGTCCAGCCGTGCGATCGTCGCTCCCGCCAGGCGCAGGATCCCGGCCCCCAGGCGGTACTTCCCCCGTTCGCCGTTCTGCTCGACCAGGTCGCGTGACTCCAGGGCGCTGATGAGTCGGAAAGCGGTGGACTTGTGGACGTCGAGGGCCTCGGCGATCTCGGTCACCCCCGACTCCCCGGACGAGGCGAGTAGCTCCAGGATCCGGCCGGCTCGGTCGACGGACTGGACGGTCGCTCCGGCTCCCGCAGGGCGAGCCCTGTTGCTCATGTCGCAACCGTAGGGCACGACGCGCACCACCGGCCGCTAGCAGCCGAGGTCCACCCAACGTGGGTTTCCCCCGACCCTGACCCCCGCGGCCATCGCCCGCTTCGTCAGGCGCGCGCGGTAGCCCCGCATCGTGCGGTGCGAGAAGTCGGTGTGGGTGAGGCACTTCCACGATGGGTAGAGCTCGAAGCGCAGCGGGTGCATGAGGCTCTCACCGTGCCCGATCACATTGCGGACGGGGATGTCGAAGCGCGCCATCAGCCACAGCGTCAGCCGCATCGATGCATGGCGTTGGCGGGCGTTGCCCATCACGGCGCGGTCGCTCGTCCCCACGTGCTCGATGCCGATGGCTGTCTGGTTCAGCCCGATCGTGTGGCGACAGCGGAAGCGAAGCGGAACCGTCGAGTAGATCCGCCCGTCGGTGTCAACGATGTAGTGCGTGCACACCCCGGGCTTCTCGCCGAGGTTGGGTGAGTTGTTCGCCATGGTCCACCACGCGCTGAGCATCGATGGCCCGTCGGTGTAGTGCTCGACGATCACGCGAGGGTTGCGAAGCCGGTACGACCAGTGGCCGTAGTGGCGCTTGGAGTACGCACCCATCTGGTGCTGTCGGTGGTGGCCGAACGGGATCGGCTTGCTCACGATCGTCGGCCTCAGGCCCGATGTCGACCGTGAGACGACCGACGCAGGAGTGTCCGTAGCCCGGGCCGACGCCGGGCCGACGCCGACGCCCGCTCCACCGAGTGCCGCGAGCAGGACCAGGGCGACGACCAGCTGTCTGCCCGTGCGCCCCCGGGTCATGCAGGTCCCTCGAGCGCGTCTCTCATGGCGACGAACTTCTGCTGCGTCTCGGCGAGCTCGTTCGCGGGGACGGACCCGGCCACGATTCCGGCGCCAGCGAACAGTCGAAGCTCCGGTCCGGCGACAGCCGCGCAGCGCAACGCGATGCCGAACGCGCCGTCGCCGCGGGCGTCGACCCAGCCGACCGGACCGGCGTAGCGCCCGCGGTCGAGCCCCTCGAGTGAGGCGATGAGGTCGCGTGCGGCCGCAGTCGGCGTCCCGCACACAGCGGCGGTGGGGTGCAGTGCGGCGGCGAGGTCGAGCGCGGTCTCACCGTTGTTCAACCGGCCTGTGACGTCGGTCTGGAGGTGCTGCACGTTGGCCAGCCGCACGATCTCGGGGGCGCGGGGCACCACGAGGTCCGAGCAGTAGGGCCCCAGGGCCTCGACCACGGACTGCACGGCCATGGCGTGCTCCGAGCGGTCCTTGGGGGACCCGAGCAGCTCCGCCGCGTGCTGGGCGTCGGTGACGGCGTCGGCTCCGCGCTCGATGGTTCCGGCGAGCACCCGCGAGACGAGGTGGTCGTCGGTGCGTCTGACGAGCAGCTCGGGTGTCGCACCGACCAGTCCGTCGACGGCAAAGGTCCAGCAGTGCGGGTAGCTGGCGGCGAGAGGGGTGAGCAGCGCCCGGACGTCGACGTTGTGACGCGCGCGAGCCACGAGGTCACGGGCCAGGACCACCTTGTCCAGGCTGCCGCCACGGATCAGCGCCACGGCCCGAGACACCGCCGCCTCGAACTCAGCGGCACCGACCTTCCCGTCCGACCAGGCGACGTCGCCCACGGGCTCGACCGGTTCCACGTCAGCGTCGGTCGTCGCGTCGTCGAGAGTCGTGACCCAGGCGGCGCCGTCGCGTCGTCCGATGACCACCCGCGGGACGACCACGACCGACGTCGTGGGCCCGTCCGCGAAGGTGAACGAGGCGAACGCCACGGGGCCGCTCCCCGGCACGCCCACGACGTCGTCGACGTGCATCGCCGTCGACAGGTCGGCCCACCATCGCGCGGCGGCCTCGAACCGGGCGGGACCGGTGACCTCGAGCCGGGCCGCCTCGCCCCAGCCGACGAGACCGTCGCCGTTGCGCAGCCAGGCCAGACCACCTCGGCGGGGCAGGCGTGCGAGCAGGTCGCCGGGGTCTGCGACCGGTACGGACCGCGCGCGGACGGGCCCATAGGCCGGCCCAGAGGCCGGCGCAGACGCGGGGGCGGGCACTGGGCGGTCCAAGGTGCTGCTCACAACCGACCAGGGTAGGCCGGAAGTCCCCGTGGGGCGCGTCCGGGCACCTCGACGACCCGCTGGTCCCGCACAGCAGGGTCAGGAGGCAGGAAGCAGGCCCAGCCGCGCGTGGTACTCGCCGCCGAGCTTCTCGGTGTCCGAGCCGACGTACAGGCCCCGGGTTGTCGCCACCAGCTCCTGGGCTCCCACCCCTCGCGAACGCGTCGGGTTCCACGCGAGCGCCCTGCCGGTGACCGGGCCGACGGCGCCGATGCCAGGACGCGGGACAGAGGTCGGTCCAGCGCAGTTGTTGCAGTCGGGGTTGTCCAGCCACCTCTCGTGACCAGCCACGTACACGGCCGAGGGCGTGACGGCGACCGACCACAGCGTGTCGCCGCCGGTGTAGGCGACCCAGGTGGGGTGGGCGTTGGTGGACGTCGGGCTCAGCGGCCACCGGGACACCGTGTCGCACAGCTCGCCGCTGGACGGCGAGGCATACCCACCGCGGGCACTCAGGGCGAACCAGTCGTTCGTGGGGGCGATCTCGACGTCGGTGAAGAAGAAGGAGACCGACGACCCGCAGCTGCTCAACGTCCGTCGGCTCTGCCACGGAGTCACCGAGTTGGTCCTCAGGTCGATGACCGCCACCTGGTTGCGGCTCCATCCGCCCACGGACAGGAAGTTGCCCAGGACCACCAGGTAGTGACCGTCGGACGTGGCGTCCATCTCGAACACCAGCGGCAGCGGCTGGACGTCGGGTTTGCGCGAGCCCTCGACCGGGAGGTTGAACGCGGTGTCCACGGCGCCCGACGTGGCGCTGACCACTGCGAGGCGGTGCCGGGTGACCCCTCCGATGGAGGTGAACCGGCCACCCACGATGAGCCGGTCGCCCCGGACCAGGATCTTGTGCACCGTGTTGTTGGTGGATGCCGAGAACGAGGAGACGACCGAACCGTTGGCCAGGTTCAGCTTCACCAGCCCGCGCCTGGCCACGCCGTCGACCGTTCGAAACGAGCCACCGACGATCACCTGGCCGGGCTCGGGTGCGGCGACCACGGTCTCGACCGTGCCGTCGAGCTTCGGGTCGAACGTCTGGATGAGCCTGCCGGTCGACGAGTCGTAGGCGAACAGGTTGGCCTGGGCGACGTTCTTGGTGCTGCCCGAGCTGCGCTCCTTGGTGAACTGGCCGCCGACGACCACCGTCCCGCCGACCTGGGCGATGGCGAGCACCGTTCCGTCCAGGACCTGGGGGGTGGTGTTGACCGGGTCGTCCGAGACCACTGCAGCGAGTGGGGCACTTTGGGCGTTGGCCGGCTGGGCGGTCACGAGACCCAGCAGCATCGCGCCGATGGCGAGGGCGCCCGCCCAGCGCCTGGAAGCGCGGGCGCGCGCGAACGACCGGCGAGCTGGCGTCGGACCCATGCGAACCCCCGCTTGGCTAAGGCGCCTCCTGAGCGCACGTGCGGACGGTACTCCGATCGGGTGACTGCGGAAACTACCGGTCGACGGGTTGGCTCGGCGAGTCCCGGGAGCCTCCGACACACTGGCTGTGTGGTCACCGCCGATCTGCTCAAGCACCCCGCCGACGTCGCAGCGATGTTCGACCAGGTGGCGGCCAGGTACGACCTGACCAACGACGTGCTCTCCATGGGCCAGGACCGGCGTTGGCGCAGCCGGGTGGTCGAGGCGGTCGCCCCGCGGCCTGGGCAGCGGATCCTCGACCTGGCGGCCGGGACCGGGACCTCCAGCGAGCCGTTCGCGGCCGCCGGAGCGGTCGTGGTCCCGTGCGACTTCTCGCTGGGGATGCTGGAGGTCGGCAAGCACCGGCGCCCCGAGCTGGCCTTCACCGCGGGCGACGGGATGCGACTCCCGTTCGCCGACGACTCGTTCGACGCCGTCACCATCTCGTTCGGGCTGCGGAACATCCACGAGCCGCACCGTGGGCTGGCAGAGATGCTGCGCGTCACCCGCCCAGGGGGCCGGATCGTGGTCTGCGAGTTCAGCCACCCGACGTCGACGGTGTTTCGAACTGTCTACCTGGAGTACCTGATGAAGGCGCTTCCCCGGGTCGCCACGGCGGTGTCCAGCAACCCCGAGGCGTACGTCTACCTGGCCGACTCCATCCGGGCCTGGCCCGACCAGGCCCGGCTGTCGCAGTGGCTGTCGTCGGTCGGCTGGGACCGGGTCGCGTGGCGCGACCTGTCGGGAGGCGTCGTCGCCCTGCACCGGGGGGTCAAGCCCTAGGGTGACGCCATGTCCAAGGGCGCGTCGCGGCCGTCGACGGACCGCGCATTCGTCGTCCACATCGGGCCGCGCAAGACCGGGACGAGCTCGATCCAGCACGCGCTGCGGGTTCGCCGCGAGGTCCTGCGCGAGCACGGCGTCGTCTACCCCGGAACCGGCCTGCAGCACCACGGGGCGGTCAACGCGTTCCTCGGACGCCGCCAGGTGTGGGAAGAGGACCTGACGACCGAGGTTCGGGACCGGCCCTGGCGCGGCCTGCTGCGCGAGCTCGGCAAGGCCCCCGTCGGGGTGGTCAGCACCGAGGTGCTGAGCCAGGCACGGACCGAGGACATCCGCCGCCTCCTGGACAGCGCCCGCGACCGGGCCCCGACCGTGGTCGTCACCTACCGGCCGTTCGAGGAGCTGGTTCCCAGCACCTGGCAGCAGCTGGTCAAGGAGGGCCTTCGCGAACCGCTGGACACCTGGGCCAGGGCCGCGGTCACCGACCACCCGGAGCTGACCGGCGCGAGGTTCCCCCGGGTGCTCGACCTGGCCACCCTGGTCGAAACCTGGGGCTCGGTCGTCGGCATGGCCAACGTGGCCGTCGTCCTGGTCGACCGCACCCGGCCACGAGCGATCTTCCAGGCCTTCGAGCGGCTCCTCGCCGTGCCCGAGGACCTGCTGGTGACCAAGGCCGGACCGCCCCGCAAACGCTCGTTCAGCGCCGAAGAGGCAGAGCTGGTCCGCCAGACCAACCTGCTGCTGCCCCGCGACGAGGCCGCGTTCGACCGGTACCGGGTCTACCGCAAGCGCGTGCTGGCGAAGTGGCTGAACGACCAGCCGCCGAGCCACGGTGACACCAAGCTGGTCCTACCTCCCGACGTCATCGACCTGGCCCGCAGACGCAGTGAGCAGATGGTGGCCCAGATCGAGGCCCTCCCGGTGGGGCCGCAGGTGTTCGGTGACCTGTCGACGTTGGTACCCCAGGGCCCTCTCCCGGACGGCGCGCCAGCGACGGTGACGCGGGTTGACGTCACCTTGGCGGCGCAGCTGCTGGCCGGTGCGGTCATGGGCAGCCGTGGGTCGACGGCAGACCCCCGAGCCGACGGATCAGACGGATCAGACGGATCCGCCGGCCCAGACGACGCCGACGGCTGAGGGTCTGGAGACCCTTCACCCGTCAGCGGAACGCTCGTCGAAGGTCGCCGATGGCGGCCCCGACGACCTGCCGGTCGGTCCAGGTGGTCATGGTCCGCGCGACGTCCCCGGCGCTGAACCCGACGAGAGCCGGGGCTCCGACGACGTCGCTCAGGTCGTACCAGTCGGCGAAGCGGGACCCTGGCGTGCCGACGAGACCGAGGACTCGGGTGGCGTCCCAGAACCGGTGGTCGAACCGCATCACCACCTTCTCCAGGTCCCCGGACCCCAGACCGGCGAGCGCGTCCTGCACGGTCGAGCCCAGCCCTGGGAGGACCTGGACCACACCCGCGTTCAAGACGGCGGCAGGCACCGCGAGCACGACGCCCTCGCACTCGCACCAGGTTCCCGGACCGGTCACGTGGACCGTGCCCGGCCTCAGGTCGATGCGCCGCACTGCGTGCCCCAGCCTCACGTTCAGTCCCCTGGCCAGACTGCGGGGCACGTGGTCGTAGCCCCCGACCACGAAGGCGTCGCCACCGCGAAGGCGCAGCCCCTGGTCGAACCACGCGAGGTCCAGCGCGTCCGCGTCGTCGGCCTCCTCATGAACGATGTCCCAGGTGACGGCCCATCGGTGCAGGGCGTCGTCCGGCCAGCCGGCATCGGTGAGAGCCCCAGCCACGGAGAACCCGGGCTTCCAGTCCGGCCTCCGGGCTGCCTCGATGATGCGCCACATCCGGTCCACCACATCCAGGGCGTGACGCCGGGCCACCGTCGTCCCATCGGTCCGGCGCACCGTGAGGTCGTCGTAGGGCGTGCGGACCAGGCTGCACCCCTCGTCACGCAGCATCGGGACGAGCACGTTGTCCTTCAGCCCGTGCACCCATGCGGCCCCCAGCTCCACCGGTCGACCCCAGGCCCGGGTCGTGTGCACACGACCGCCGATCCGGTCGCGCGCCTCCAAGACGGTGACCGCGTGGCCCGCGGCCTTCAGCCGTCGTGCTGCCGCCAGTCCGGCGACCCCGGCGCCCACCACGATCACCCTGGACCGGCGGGCCAGTCGACGGTCCAGGCGAGCGGCGGCGTTACGGCCCGACAACAGGGCCCCGTGGACCATGGCCGGGTACTTCAGGTGGTAGGCCTCACCTGCGAGGACGAGGCGGTCGTGCACCACGGCGTCGGCCAGCACCGCCCGGGTCACCCGACTGCTGCCTGGAGGCAACGTTGCGTAGGAGCCGAGCGACCAGGGGTCCTGCCACCAACGGGTCACCAGCGACTCCCGGGGGTCGGGGACCTGGCCGGCGCGGGCCGCACGGACCGGCGACACCGCAGTCACCGCTGTCCCGACCAGGCCGGCCACGACCTGGCGGCGGGTGAGCTCCATGCTGGAGTGTCGGACCCCAGCGCTGGTCACCCGATGCTCCGAACGGCCCTTCTGCGGGCGCCGACGCTGCCGCCTACACTGCAACTGCTCGTGAAGACTTTCACAAGCGTGGCCCCCTGCGAGGACCCGTGACTGCTACCCCCGGTTCCGTCGACCGCTCCTACGACGCCGACGTCATCGTCGTCGGCGCAGGTCCGGCCGGCTCGACGACTGCGTACCACCTGGCGTCGTCCGGGCTGGACGTGCTGCTCCTGGAGAAGACGGCGTTCCCCCGCGAGAAGGTGTGCGGCGACGGGCTCACGCCGCGTGCGGTGAAAGAGCTGCTCGCGATCGGTGTCGAACCGACGGCCGACAACGGGTGGATCCGCAACCACGGCCTGCGCATCATCGGTGGTGGCATGCGCCTGGAGCTGCCGTGGCCGGACCTGTCGTCGTTCCCCGACTACGGGCTCGTGCGCACCCGGCTGGACTTCGACGAGATCGTGGTCCGCCAGGCCCAGAAGGCCGGCGCCCGGCTGCACGAGCGGACGACGGTCACCGGCCCGGTCCTCGACGCCCAGGGCGCCATCGTCGGAGTGAGCGCACGCACCACGGACGCCGACGGCGGTCGGGGTCCGCAGACGCAGTTCCGTGCACCGCTGGTGGTGGCCGCCGACGGCAACTCGACGCGCCTGTCGCTGGCGATGGGGCTGCGCAAGCGCGACGACCGGCCCATGGGCGTCGCCGTGCGCACCTACTACACCAGCCCCAAGACCGATGACGACTGGCTGGAGTCGTGGCTCGAGCTGTGGCAGGAGCACGACGACGGGCGCCGCAGCCTGCTCCCGGGCTACGGCTGGATCTTCGGCGTCGGCGACGGAACGGTGAACGTCGGCCTCGGGATCCTCAACTCCAGCACCGCGTTCGGCCGCGTCGACTACCGCGACCTGCTCACCCGCTGGGTCGAGAGCACCCCCGAGGAGTGGGGCCTTCGTGAGGCCAACCGGACCCAGCCGGTGCGGGGCGCCGCCCTGCCGATGGGGTTCAACCGCACCCCCCACTACACGCGGGGACTGCTGCTGGTCGGCGACGCCGGGGGCATGGTCAATCCGTTCAACGGCGAGGGCATCGCCTACGCCATGGAGTCCGGGCGGATGGCTGCCGACGTCATCGTCCAGGCCGCCGGCCGCGAGACGGTGGCCTCGCGCGAGCGGGCGCTCCAGGCCTACCCGCAGGCCCTCAAGGACGCCTACGGCGGCTACTACACCCTCGGCCGGGTCTTCGTGAAGCTGATCGGGAACCCGTCGGTCATGAAGATCGCCACGCGGCACGGGCTGCCGCACCCCACGCTGATGCGGTTCACCTTGAAGCTTCTGGCCAACCTGACCGACCCCCGCGACGGCGACGCGATGGACCGCGTGATCAACGCCTTGACCAAGGCAGCCCCGGCGGCGTGACCGAGCGCGCCGTCCCTAGGATGGGCGACGGTCCGGAGCCGGTCGCCGGGCCCGACCACTCACGCGAAAGGGGCCGAGCGGAATGAACGCTGCGGTGCCGATTCTCTTCCTCGGGGCGCTGGCCCTGGGGTTCGCGGTGTTCTCCGTCATCGCGGGGTCCGTGTCGGGTCCGAAGCGGTACAACCGGGTCAAGCTCGACTCCTACGAGTGCGGGATCGAGCCGACACCGCAGCCGGTGGGCGGCGGACGCTTTCCCGTCAAGTACTTCCTGATCGCGATGCTGTTCATCCTGTTCGACATCGAGATCGTGTTTCTCTACCCCTGGGCGGTTGCCTTCGACCAGCTCGCCCTGTTCGGACTGGTCGAGATGGTGCTGTTCATCGTCACGCTCGGCGTTGCGTACGTGTACGTGTGGCGTCGCGGAGGCCTCGAATGGGACTGACACCGGCGACCCCGAAGGAGACTGCCTGATGGGACTGGAGGAGAAGCTCCCGAGCGGGGTCATGCTCACCACCGTCGAGATGTTCGCCGGCTGGGCCCGCAAGAGCTCACTGTGGCCCGCGACGTTCGGGCTCGCCTGCTGCGCCATCGAGATGATGGCGACCGGGGCCGGTCGCTACGACCTGGCGCGGTTCGGCATGGAGGTCTTCCGCGCGTCGCCGCGCCAGGCCGACCTGATGATCGTGGCCGGTCGGGTCAGCCAGAAGATGGCGCCGGTCCTGCGCCAGATCTACGACCAGATGCCCGAGCCCAAGTGGGTGCTGTCCATGGGTGCCTGCGCATCCAGCGGCGGCATGTTCAACAACTACGCCATCGTCCAGGGCGTCGACCACATCGTTCCGGTCGACATCTACCTCCCGGGCTGTCCGCCGCGTCCGGAGATGCTCTTGGACGCGATCTTGAAGCTGCACGACGAGATCCAGCACACCAAGCTCGGGGTGCACCGTGCGCGTGAGCTCGACGAGCTCGAGGCCGCGGCCCTGACGGCAGTCCCCACCAGCTCGATGAAGGGACTCCTGGCATGAGCGGGCCCTCCGACGACGCCACCCTCCCCGATGTGGTGGCCGGGCCGGCACAGACCTCCCTCGAGGTGGTCGAGGTCCGTCATGGCATGTTCGGAGCTCACGACGATGGGGACACCAGCGGGTTCGGCGGGCTCGTGGCGCCGGTCGTCCTGCCTCCGGCTGCGGCACGGCCGTACGGCGGGTGGTTCGACCAGGTCGCCGACCGGCTCATCGCTGTGGTGCCCGACTACGACGCAGCAGTCGAGAAGGTGGTCATCCACGCCGATGAGCTCACCTTCGTGGTCAAGCGCGAGCACCTGCTCGGGTTCGTGCAGCAGCTTCGCGACGACCCTGAGCTGCGGTTCGAGATGTGTCTGGGTGTCAGCGGTGTGCACTGGCCCCAGGACGCCGGGCGTGAGCTGCAGGCGGTCTACCCGTTCCTGTCGATCACGCACAACCGCCGCGTCCGCGTCGAGGTGAGCTGCCCCGACGGCGACGCACACATCCCGTCCATCTACTCGGTCTACCCGGCCAACGACTGGCACGAGCGCGAGACCTACGACTTCTTCGGCATCGTCTTCGACGGGCACCCCTCTCTGACCCGCATCGAGATGCCCGACGACTGGCCGGGACACCCGCAGCGCAAGGACTACCCGCTCGGCGGCATCCCCGTTGAGTACAAGGGCGCCGAGATCCCACCGCCGAGCGAGCGGAGGCTGTACCACTGATGACCACGACCGACAACAGGCCGTACGACGACCCCGACGTCGCCGCCCCGTCACGCGAGACCACCGAGGGCCGCGTCTACACGGTCACCGGTGGCGACTGGGACTCCTTCGCCGCCGAGGCAGCGGAGTCGGGCGAGGGCACCCTCGTCGTCAACATGGGTCCCCAGCACCCGTCGACCCACGGCGTGCTGCGGTTGATCCTCGAGCTCGACGGCGAGACGGTGAAAGAGACCCGGTGCGGAATCGGCTACCTGCACACCGGCATCGAGAAGAACATGGAGTTCCGCACCTGGACCCAGGGCGTGACCTTCGTGACTCGGATGGACTACCTGTCGCCGTTCCACAACGAGACCGCCTACTGCATGGCGGTCGAGAAGCTCCTGGGCATCACCGACGACGTTCCTCGTCGCGCGAACCTGATCCGGATCCTGATGATGGAGCTCAACCGGATCTCGTCGCACCTGGTGTGCATCGCGACCGGTGGCATGGAGATCGGCGCGCTGACCGTCATGACGATCGGCTTCCGCGAGCGCGAGCTCGTTCTCGACCTGTTCGAGCTGATCACCGGCCTGCGGTTGAACCACGCGTACATCCGCCCCGGAGGGGTCGCTGCTGACCTTCCCGACGACGGGATTCCCGCGGTCCGCGACTTCCACACGCTCATGTCGAAGCGGGTCAAGGACTACATCGACCTGTGCAACGAGAACCCGGTGTTCAAGGGACGCCTGCAAGACGTCGGGTACCTGGACCTCGCCGGATGCATGGCCCTGGGCATCACGGGGCCCGTGCTTCGCTCGACCGGGCTGCCGTGGGACCTCCGCAAGTCGCAGCCGTACCTCGGCTACGACGAGTTCGAGTTCGACGTGCCGACGTGGGACACCTGCGACGCCTACGGCAGGTTCCGCATCCGGCTGGAGGAGATGGTCGAGTCGCTGCGGATCGTCGAGCAGGTCGCCGACGCCCTCGAGGCCGAGGGGCCGGGTCCGTTCATGGTCGGCGACCCCAAGATCGCCTGGCCCGCGCAGCTCTCGTTGGGGCCCGACGGCCAGGGCAACTCACGGGCCCACATCGAGCACATCATGAACCAGTCGATGGAGGCCCTGATCCACCACTTCAAGCTGGTCACCGAGGGGTTCCGGGTGCCTGCCGGACAGGCGTACGCGGCCATCGAGTCCCCGCGCGGCGAGCTCGGAGCCCAGGTCAGCAGCGCCGGCGGTACCCACCCCTACCGGGTGCACATGCGCGACCCGTCCTTCAACAACTTGCAGGCCACAGCGGCGATGTGCGACGGCAGTCAGATCGCCGACGTCATCGTGGCCGTGGCGTCACTCGACCCGGTCATGGGCGGTGTCGACCGTTGAGGTCGGCGAGCAGGAGGAAGTGAAGACACCGATGGCGATCAGCGACGAAACCCGCGTGCAGATGCGCGAGATCATTGCGCTGTACCCACGCAGTCGCTCGGCCGTGATGCCGTGCCTGCACCTTGCCCAGTCGGTCGAGGGCTACGTGAGCCCCGAGGCCATCTCGGTCGTCGCCGACGAGCTCGCGATGTCCCAGGCCGAGGTCACTGCCGTCGCCACCTTCTACACGATGTACCTGCGCGGCGAGGCCGGCGAGTACCGGATCGGTGTCTGCATCAACTCGCTGTGCGCGATCCTTGGTGGCGACGACATCTGGGAGTCACTCGTCGACTACGTCGGGGTCGGCAGCTTCGAGACTACCGACGACGGCGCCATCTCCCTCGAGCGCATCGAGTGCCAGGCGGCGTGCACCCACGCGCCCGTGATGACCGTCAACTGGGAGTTCCTCGACAACCAGACCCCCGAGAGCGCACGCTCGCTGGTCGACACCATTCGTTCCGGCGGTCCGGTCGGGTGCAGCCGCGGGCCCAAGGTCGTTCAGCCGTTCTCGACCGTGGGTGAGGCACTGGCCGGTGTCGACGACCGTCTCTCCGAGACCGACGTCGCTCTTGACGAGCTCATGCTCGCGGGACTTCGCGTTGCGCGCGAGCGCGGTCACGTCGCACCTACGGCGCCCGACGCGAAGGAGCGCTGACCGATGCCACTCACACCGGTCCTCACCGAGCACTGGGACGACCCGGCGCGTCACACCCTCGACGGGTACCGCGGCTACGGTGGGTACGGCTCGCTCCCGGTGGCCTTCGGCCTGGGACAGGATGCCGTGATCGCGCTGGTCAAGGACTCCGGCCTGCGAGGGCGCGGCGGTGCCGGGTTCCCCACAGGTCTCAAGTGGAGCTTCGTCCCGCAAGGCGACGGCAAGCCCCACTACCTCGTCGTGAACGCCGACGAGTCAGAACCTGGTGCGTGCAAGGACGTCCCGTTGATGATGGTCGACCCGCACGCGCTCGTCGAAGGCGTGATCGTGTCGTCCTACGCGATCAGGGCGAACCTGGCGTTCATCTACATCCGCGGCGAGGTGCCCTTCGTCATCAGGAGGGTGCGCAAGGCTGTCCAGGACGCCTACGAGGCGGGCTACCTCGGCCGCGACATCCTTGGTTCGGGCTTCGACCTCGACGTCGTGGTCCACGCCGGAGCCGGTGCCTACATCTGCGGTGAGGAGACGGCGCTCCTGGACTCCCTCGAGGGCTACCGCGGCCAGCCTCGGCTCAAGCCGCCGTTCCCGGCTGTGGCCGGGCTCTACGCCGCTCCGACGGTGGTCAACAACGTCGAGACGATCATGAACGTCCCATTGGTGCTGAACCGCGGAGTCGATTGGTTCCGGTCGTTCGGTACCGAGAAGTCCCCGGGGTTCAAGGTCTTTGCGATCTCGGGGCACGTCGCTCGCCCGGGAATCTACGAAGCGCCGCTGGGCATCCCCTTCGGCGAGCTTCTCGAGTACGCGGGTGGGATGCGCGAGGGCCACGAGCTGAAGTTCTGGCTGCCCGGCGGGTCCAGCGTTCCGCTGCTGACCTCACAGCACCTCGACACACCCATGACCTATGAGGACATCGCCGACGCCGGCTCGATGCTGGGCACGGGGACACCCATGGTGTTCGACGAGACCACGAGCGTCGTGCGCGCCGTGTCGCGATGGATCGAGTTCTACAAGCACGAGTCGTGCGGCAAGTGCACGCCCTGCCGTGAGGGCACCTACTGGCTGGTCGACCTGCTTCGCAAGTTCGACGAGGGTAGGGCGGCCGCAGATGACCTTCAGAAGACCCTCGAAGTCGGCAACCAGATCATGGGCCGCTCGTTCTGCGCGCTTGGCGACGCTGCGGCGACGCCCTACCCATCGGCCATGAAGTACTTCCGCAGCGAGTTCGAGGCCGGCACCCACACACCGGTCCATGAGGACTTTCCCCCCGCAGCCTCGACCGTCTTCACCGGAGTCAACGCCTGATGACTGTTACGAGCTCCGCCACTGCCAAGGTCGCATCTGTCGACACCGTCACGCTGACCGTCGACGGGATCGCCATCGACGTCCCCAAGGGCACGTTGATCATCCGTGCGGCCGAGCAGCTGGGGATCGCCGTCCCGCGGTTCTGCGACCACCCGCTGCTCGACCCGGTGGCGGCCTGCCGCATGTGCCTGATCGAGGTCGAGGGGCAGCCGAAGCCGCAACCGGCCTGCGCGGTCACCTGCTCCGACGGCATGGTGGTCCGTACCCAGTTCACCTCCGCAGTCGCTGACGAGGCCCAGCGCGGAGTGATGGAGTTCCTGCTCATCAACCACCCGCTCGACTGTCCGGTCTGCGACAAGGGCGGCGAGTGCCCGCTGCAGAACCAGGCGATGACCGAAGGCAACGCGGAGACCAGGTTCGACGGCGCGAAACGGCTGTTCCCCAAGCCGATCAACGTGTCGGCACAGGTGCTGCTCGACCGCGAGCGATGCGTCTCGTGCGCGCGTTGCACGCGGTTCTCCGAGCAGATCGCCGGCGACCCGTTCATCGAGCTGATCGAGCGCGGTGCCAAGCAGCAGGTCGGGATCGCGCAGGACGTACCGTTCAACTCCTACTACTCCGGCAACACGATCCAGATCTGTCCCGTGGGTGCACTGACCAGTGCCTTGTACCGGTTCCGGGCACGCCCGTTCGACCTCGTGTCGACCCCGACTACCTGTGAGCACTGCGCCTCCGGGTGCTCGCTGCGTACCGACGTCCGGCGTGGCTCGATCACACGTCGTCTGGCCGCGAGCGACCCCGACGTCAACGAGGACTGGAACTGCGACAAGGGCCGGTTCGGCTTTCGCTACGTCGAGTCCGAGGAGCGCATCACACACCCGATGGTGCGCGACGCCGACGGCACGCTGCGGGTCGCCTCATGGCCTGAGGCCCTTGCGGCGGCAGCCGAGGGACTGCGGGCCGCCGGTTCGCGAGCGGGTGTCGTCGCCGGTGGCCGGCTGACCGTCGAGGACGCTTATGCGTACTCCAAGTTCGCGAGAGTGGTCCTCGGGACCAACAACGTCGACTTCCGTGCGCGGGCGTCGTCCGCGGAGGAGGCTGACTTCCTGGCGTCCTCAGTGGCCGGCCGACGGCTCGCGACGACGTACGAACACCTCGATGCTGCCCCGACGGTCTTGCTCGTTGCACTCGAACCCGAGGACGAGTCGCCGATCATCGAGCTGCGGCTGCGCAAGGCCGCACGACGTGGTTCGGTGCGCGTGTTCAGCGTCGCTCCCCTGGCATCACGGGGCCTGGGCAAGGTCGACGGCCAGCTCGTGGCCACCGTTCCCGGGGACGAGGCACGCGCCCTCACGGACATGCTGGCCGCGGCTGACCCGGTGGGTGGCCGACTGCGTGAACCCGGCGCGGTGATCCTCGTGGGCGAGCGCGCAGCCGCGCTGCCCGGAACCCTCAGTGCCGTCGTGCGGCTGGCCGACGAGACGGGTGCGGCAGTGGCCTGGGTGCCTCGTCGCGCCGGCGAGCGCGGTGCCGTCGAGGCCGGCCTGCTGCCGGGCCTGCTCCCCTGTGGGCGGCCCGTGACCGACGCTGCGGCTCGGGTCGACACGGCGGCGGTCTGGGGTGTCGACACGGTGCCCGAGCGACCCGGACTCGACCTTCGTGCGATGGTCGCGGCCTGCGTCGAGGGAGAGCTGTCGGCCCTGCTGGTCGCCGGTGTCGACGTCGACGACCTGCCCGACGCGGACGGTGTCGTGGCGGCCCTGGACACGGTCGGGTTCCTGGTCTGCCTCGACACCCACCAGCATGCGGTGACCGAGCGCGCCGACGTCGTGCTCCCCGTCGCGGTGGCGCCGGAGAAGGCCGGTTCGTTCCTCACCTGGGAGGGCCGTGAGCGACCTTTCGCCGAGGCGGTCCGCCGGGCTCCGGTGATGCCCGACTCCAGGGTGCTCTCCTGGCTCGCTGACGAGTTCGACGTCGACCTGGGCCTTGGGTCGGTCGAGGAGGTGCGTCGCGAGGTCGCGCAGTTCGACCCGTGGACCGGTTCGAGTGTGGCAGCGCCCGCGGTCGAAGCTCCGAGTCCGCCAGCCTCGCGCTCGTCGGGCGAGCTCGTCCTTGGGGGTTGGCGTCCGCTCATCGACACCTCGACGCTGCAGAGCGGTGAGCCCTACCTGGCAGCGACGGCTCGACCTCTCGTGGCGCGCGTCTCCGCCGCAACGGCTGCCAGTCTGGGAGCTTCGGACGGTGCTGACCTCACGATCACCGGGCCGGCAGGGTCGGTGCGCAGGCGCGTCCAGGTCACCTCGATGCCCGACGGCGTGGTCGTGCTCACCGAACATCTCCAGCAGGCCCTGGGTGCGGTGCCCGGTGCCCTGGTCGCCGTGAGCCTCGGGGGTGCCAAGTGATCGCCGTCACGACCTTGCTCGCCGACACGAGCGACGAGCTGACCACGGCTGCGGCGCTGGCCAACACGCCATGGTGGCTGTCGCTGCTCAAGGCCGTATTCATCTTCGTCTTCCTCGTGCTTTCGACCCTGGTCATGATCTGGGCCGAGCGTCGTGTCGTGGCTCGCATGCAGCAGCGCGTGGGTCCGAACCGGGTCGGGCCCTTTGGCCTGCTCCAGGGGCTGGCCGACGGCATCAAGCTGGCCCTGAAGGAAGACATCACCCCGACCGCCACGGACCGCGCAGTGTTCATCCTCGCGCCGATCATCTCCGCGACGATGTGCTTCCTTGCGTTCGCCGTCATCCCCTTCGGGCCGGTCGTGTCGATGTTCGGGTACCTGACGCCCCTGCAGCTGAGCGACTTCCCCATCTCGGTCCTCTACGTCCTGGCGATCACGTCGGTCGGCGTCTACGGCCTGGTCCTTGCCGGCTGGTCGAGTGGGTCCACGTACCCGCTTCTGGGCGGGCTGCGCTCAACGGCGCAAGTCATCTCCTACGAGATCGCCATGGGACTGTCGTTCGTGGCGGTGTTCCTCTTCGCCGGGACCATGTCAACGTCGGGGATCGTCGGG
>JBAPUB010000187.1:0-1550 GCA_049282455.1 Actinomycetes bacterium | reverse complement strand
GGCCTGGATCGCGACCTCATGCAGTGATGCAGCAACGAGAGGACGCCAGGCGGGCAAGTCCTGGAAGTCGTCCACGTCTGTGACGTCCGGCAGCGCGGCTCGGAGGAAGTAACCGACCACCTCCGGGTCGAAGACCCGCCATTGGGGGCGAGCAGCGGCCAGCGCTTCTGCGGTCGAGGTCTTACCGCCGCCGAACGGACCGTTCAGCCAGAGGATCACGCAGCGAACCTACAGAGCCGGGCAATTCAGAATGCCGGACTCGCAGCGCCTAACGGCACTTCGCCGCTCAGGTAGGACGGTGCCCGGTGACTCTTCGTAGCAGAACTAGCTTGCCACCATCGCTTCGGCGTTCCGCTTCAGGACAGCCAGCATCTTCGCCTGCATCACCCAGACCATTGCGGGGAACACGAACGAGACGACGCTTCCCAGCCAGACTGGGTGAAACGCCTCGTAGCCACCGATCACCAGGCGGGTGCGCTCATCTGGCAACTCCTTCAGCTGAAAGCCCCACAAGCCTTCGGTGTACACACTCGGCAAGGGCTTGGTCTGGTCAAGAGGACTTCCGCGGAGGTCGCTGATGCCGTGCAGACCGAGGAACCGATTCGGCTCCAGAGCGGCCACGCCCCACGCGTCTACGGCCCCATCGCCTTTCCAGTACTTCACGGTGTCGCCGACCGCGAGACTCTGCCACTCGGGGTGGATTTCCTCCGCGCTGGGGCGGCCGGAGTTGTCGAGGCGGTCCCACGAGTACCAACCGGCGCGGTCGCCACCCAACTGCACAAGCCAGGGCCACACCCGCTCGGGTGGCGCGTTGATCGTGACGGCCATCGTGGCGCCTCGCTTGCCGCCTGGCACCAGCTGAGCACCGGGGTACGGCCCGGTCACCTCATCCTTGGTCGCGCCCCAGTGCTTCAGGTGAGGGCGCACCCATACCCCGTACACGGTGACCAGTAAGGCAGCTGAGCCGATGATCTTCCGTGCGGCAGTCATACAACCAGTCTTGGCGCGGTGCGACGCAGGCGTTAGGGCACTCCTGCCCTAACGCCGCTGCCTCCAAGTCACGACTCGAAGAGTCCGCACTGCCTCGGCTCGGGACGACTCTCACGGGGCGTGGTCGCACCGAATGCCGGTGGTCTCAACTGGTCAGCGAAACGCCCACAGCCCGCGACTGCGGGCCGGCAAGGGGGAGAGAACTTCGGCAGCTCGTCGCCTAAGTCTTTGGGGGCTGAGGCGGTTTGAGCGGCGTCGGATCGCCACGACTTCGGGGCGGACGTCACCATCACCTCCCCGTCAGCCCATCGAGATTCGGCTTGTGGACGACCCCGGAAGTGTCGGGCAGGTCGACTAGAATCGAACGTATGTTCGATATTGCTGTTGACAGCTCCACGGCGGTCGGTCGGGTCGGGGGCGTGGATCCGTTGGGTGATCTGGACTGGGCAGGCGCCGAGTCGGTCGAGTCGGTCGAGTCGGGGGAGTCGGGGTGGATTGCTGAGTCGGCGGTGTGGTTGGGGGCTTGGGGGGCCGACCTGGTGGGGGTGGGCGATGATGCG
>JBAPUB010000186.1:0-4288 GCA_049282455.1 Actinomycetes bacterium | reverse complement strand
GGAGGCACGAGCGGCTTCAAGGCCGTGACGTCGACCGAGGTGTGCCGCACGACCACGGCCTCTCCTCCAAGGTTCCTCACCGACTCGACGATGCCACCGGGGATCGAGAGCGATGAGGACAGGGTCTCGGAGTCGCCGATCACGACGAACTCGTACGGTGAGGCGACGGTCACGCCGTCCACGGCGATCCCCGCAGGCGTGTCAACGATGGCGGTGGAGGCGACGACCCGGCGACCGTCGATCTGGATGGCCTCGGCCCCGGCATCGCGCAGCTCCTGGACGGCGTCCAGCATCAGCGGCGCGTCGACGGTGCCCTGACTGTCGACGACCGTCAGCGTGATTCCCTCGCCCGTCGCAGGCACTGTGCCGGCAAGGATCCCGAGAGACTGGGCCTGTTCCTTGGCCCGCTGGAGCGCGGCGCCTGCCTGGTCGGCTCCGCCGAGCAGCTCGGTCTCGGTCGCCTGCAGCTGGTCGGCCTCGGTCTGAAGTCGGGCCTGCCTTTCCTGAAGTCCGTCAAGAATGCGCACGAGGTCGTCGGGACGCGCAGACGCCAGAGCGTCCGCGCCCTGGGCCGACCGGACTTGGGTCACGAGGGCAAACCCGAGGGTCGCGAACAGCACCGCGAGGACGACCTGACCTGCGGTGGCCCGAGGCCGCAGACCGGCTCGCACCTTGGCCCAGGCCGCTGCGGTCGTGCCGTCGTCGGGGACTGCCTCGGGCCTTTGGGGCGACACGGACGGCTCGCTCGACATGGCTCAGCTGGCCGTCATGCGTGGAAGAGGTGACGACGGATGGCGGCGGCATTCACGAAGATCCGGATCGACAAGACGACCACGACCCCCGTCGACAGCTGCGCGCCGACCCCGAGCTGGTCGCCCAGGAACACGATGAGCGCTGCCACCAACACGTTGCCGACGAAGGAGATCACGAAGACCCGCTCGTTGAAGATGCCGTCGAGGTAGGCACGAAAAGCGCCGAAGACCGCGTCGAGGGCGGCCACCACGGCGATCGGCAGATAGGGCTGCATCCACAGCGGGATGGTCGGTTGGAGGACGAGCCCCAAGACGATTCCAGCGATGAGCCCGAGGACTGCGATCACTGATCCCCCTCTGCCCGGGCATAGCGCAAGGTGACGGCACCGGCCGCCGGAACCTCGAGCGCCTCGCTCGTGCTCACGTCGAACCGGATCCCGTAAGTCTGCGCCAACGCCTGAAGGGCCTGACCGTCGGGGCTGGCCTCGAAGTCGGACGCAAGGGTCCGGACGTCCCCGAGTGCGGTGACCGTGTAGGGCGGGGTGAGCGGCCGGTATCCGACCAGGATCGCTCCCCCGGCTCCACGGATCGGGCTGAGAGAGGTGATCCGCTGACCGTTCACCGACACCGCCTCGGCTCCGGCTGCGAACAGCCCGTTCACGGCCCGCTGGAGGTCACGGTCGAGAACCCGGGCTAGGTCGGGCTGCCCGGGGTCGACGCGTGAAGGCGGGCCGTCGTCCAGGACCACGGAGGCCCCGGGCCCTTGCAGGGCCACGCTGCCGGTCACCTCCGCCAGCGAAGCCAGCCGCTCGTCGACCTGACGACCCTCCTGCGTGGCCCGCAAGGTCGTCGTGCGCAGTGCGTCGACGGACATCCGGCTGGTATCGACCCGTTGGGCCAACTCGTCCGTGGTCTGGGTGGCCGCTTCCACCTGCGTGAGAAGCGCCACGCGGGCGCGCTGGACGCCGGGCGCGCCCTGCCTCACCTGTGCGACGGTCGCGGCGATCAACGCACCCAGCATCAGCAGGGTGAGGGCCAGCACGGCATGCCTGGGGATGTGCGAGCCAGGACGACGTGGGCCGGGCAGTGTCTGCCCCGATGTCTCGGATGCCGAGCGCGCGTAGCCGGGGTCGACGGCGTCATCGACCACCCGCCGAAGCAGCGACATGGTGTCGCCACGATCCGTGGACGAGGGGCTGACCTTCGAGGCCATGCTCAGACCCGGACCGTCAGAGTGCGGCCTGAGGCCACGGCGCGAGCCTGCGCCGCGTACAGAGCGGCCGACCACAGGTAAAGACCGACACCCCAGAGGGCGAACGCCCACGCCACGGGCTCGAGCAGCTGGGCGAAGCTCCCGGCGGTGTCGGTGAGCAGAAGCAAGGGGAATGCGTACAACAGGCACAAGGTGGCGGCCTTCCCCACGAGGTTCACGGGGATGATCGGGCGGCTCCGGGAACGCTCAACGAGCTGGACACCGAACACGAACAGGTCCCGGCCTAGCAGGACGATGACCAGCCACCACGGGACGATCTCGCGGACCGCGAGAACCAGGACCGTCACGACGATGAACAGGCGGTCGGCCACAGGGTCGAGGACCTGTCCGACTCGCGAGATCTGGTGCCACGCCCTGGCTAGCGTGCCGTCGAGCCAGTCGGTGAAGCCACTGAGCGCCAGCACGGCCACGGCCCACCCGTCGGCTTCGGGGACCAGGACCAGCCACACGAACAGCGGGACCAGGAGGATTCGCAGCGCAGACAGTCCGTTGGGGAGGGTCAGGACCCGGTCGGTCTGGACCTGGGTCTGCTGCACCTCCACGCCGCGCTCCCCTCGTCCGACGAATCCACCGGCCCGTACCGGACGGCTCGCACGAGCGACCTGCCGGAATACGGCCAGCCTACGAGTCCCCGGTGCCGCCGGGCGTCGACCGGCCGGAATGTTCTCGACTGCTGCCGCCGCACCCACCGATGGACGTCCAGGGCACGATGGCCGGGTGGACATCGACGACGAAGCAACAACGACCGCGGAGGCCCGCCGGCTCCTGCTCGAGCACTTCCGCTGGACCCAGGGGCACGGCGACGTGTGGCGGGTGTTCAGCGACGCCGCTGCCTGGTCCGCGACGGTTTCAGGCCTCGTCGGTCCGTGGAGGGACAAGAGGGTCACCCACGTAGCCGGGGTGGAGTCACGAGGCTTCCTGCTCGGCGGGGCGGCGGCGATCGCGCTCGGGGTGGGCTTCGTCGCCATCCGGAAGGCCGACGGGTTGTTCCCCGGAGCCAAGGTGACCGCTGAGGCCTCGACGGACTACCGCGGGCTTCGACACCAGCTGCGAATGCAGCGCACGCTGGGCGCAGACGACCGAGTCCTCATCGTTGACGACTGGGCCGAGGTGGGAAGCCAGGCACAGGCAGCCCGTCAGCTCATCGAGTCGGTCGGTGCGACCTTCGCCGGCCTGTCCTTGATGGTCGACCAGATGTCCGATGACACACGCGGTCGTCTTGCGCCCGTCACGTCCCTGGTCAGGGCAGACGAGCTCGGAGACCCCGACGCTCGCTGACCGGTGCGACTACCTCGGACACGTCTCGTGCTGGAGCAGCCCGTACCCCGTCCGGCGGACGAAGTCGGCTGAGTCGATCCAGGACAGGCACCGAGGGCAGATCTCGTCGGAGTCCACGTGCAACGAGGCGTCGTGGGGGCCTCCCGCGGGCGCAGCATCGAGGACGAGGAGCCCAAGACCCTCGAAGACTCGATGGAACGGACGACGGCCCACAGAGCCACGGTGACATGTTCTGCGCCAGGACGGCAGTCCGCAGCGGGCACAATCTGGTTACAGACGCCCGAGAGGGCCGTCTGACAGGCGGGGCGCCCACGACAGAATGGGCCGATGACGACCCCCAGCAGAGTCCTCGTGACCGGCGGCGCCTCGGGAATCGGCTGGGCCACCGCACAGCGGTTCGCCTCAGGCGGCTCGACGGTCCACGTCTGCGACATTGACCCCGAGGCCGTACGCCGGGCCGACGCGACCGGCGCGGGGATCAGTGCCGCTCAGGTGGACGTCGCAGACGCCTCGGCCCTCGCCCAATGGGTCGACGAGGTGGTGGGCGAGATGGGTGGTGTCGACGTCCTGGTCAACAACGCGGGAATCGCCGGGCCCACGGCTCCCATCGAGGACGTCACGCTCGACGAGTGGAGACGCTGTCTTGCGGTCGGTCTGGAGAGCCACTTCGTCGCGACCAAGGCCGTCGTTCCACACCTGAAGTCGCAGAGGTCTGGCTCCATCGTGTGCATCTCGTCGACCGCAGGGCAGTTCGGCTACGGCATGCGGTCCCCCTATGCAGCAGCGAAATGGGCCGTGGTCGGGCTTGTGAAGACCTTGGCCATCGAGCTGGGCCCGTTCGACGTCAGAGCCAACGCCGTGTGTCCGGGTTCGGTCGACGGTGCCCGGATGCGCAGGGTCATCGAGGCCGACGCGACGGCACGAGGAGTCGACGCCGACGTCGTCGAACAGGGGTACGTCGGTGGCCAGTCGATCAGTCGATTCG
>JBAPUB010000185.1:0-2789 GCA_049282455.1 Actinomycetes bacterium | reverse complement strand
CCTGCCGCGATCGTTTGGGATCGGGGCGGATCAAGTCTAGGGGGCTGGATGTGTCGCTGGTTCGGCCCTGATCACAGCATCAATGAGCGGTCTCGTGCCTCTCAGTTGGCTGGTGGGCGCGGCTGAGCCAGGTGCGGTGACTGGTGTGAGGCCGGAGTCAGGCAGCTACTCGGTCGGCACCCATGCTGAATGACAGATTCTGCATCCTCAGGGCCGATTTCGTGACCGGCATGGCCTGAGATCGACCGATCGCCGAGGTGGCCGATGGCATAGGGCGACGACCCAACGAGTCCGGGGTGTGCTCTCCAGACGCTGTCTCCCACGCAGAGAGACTTACCAACGACTCAAGTCGTATGCGCAACGACTTCGGTGACAACGGGTCGCGGTGCGATATCGACCGCGAGGCGGAACACATCTGGCCGGTGGTAGTGGCCAACCGGGTCAAAGTACTTCCTGGCGGCGAGCACCTTGCTCAGGTCAAGATCGGCTATCAGCACGGTCTCTTCCTCGCGAGCAGGTCCGGCAAGGATGTGCCCGTTCGGATCGATGATCACCGAATTTCCAGGGTGGACCCACTCGCTGTTGTCGCCATCGGATTTCCATACTCGCTCGCGGTCCGGGAAGTCCGCCGGAATCTGGTCTGCCCTGAGACACGGATTTGCGCCGATCACGTAGCAGCCGGCCTCGGTTGCGATGTGCTGGAGGGTGGTAATCCAACTGTCACCTTCGGCCAACGTCGGCGCCAACCAGACGTCCACTCCTTGGGAATATAGGTAGAAGCGAGCGAGCGGCATGTAGTTCTCCCAACAGATGAGCCCGCCAATTCTCCCGAAAGGCGTGGGATACGTCTCCAGCGTCGAGCCGTCACCTTGACCCCACACCGTGCGCTCTGAGCCAGTCGGCATCAGCTTGCGGTGCTTACCCAGCAGGACTCCATCGGGCCCGAAATACAGCGTCGTGTTGTAGATCGTGCCTCCGCTGGGCTCGCGCTCGCTGACGCCAATCACCAAGTAGACACCCGCCTCCAGGGCCGCCGCGCCGAGGCGGTCCGTCGTCTCGCTCGGCACGGCCACGGCCTGCTGGGCGAACAGTGTGAACCACTGCTCATCACCGTCCCAGACTGGATTGCTGTCGATCCAGATCGGCGTACCAGGGACGAACGACTCGGGAAATAGGACCAAGTCAGCGGCGCGCACAGCTGGCTCGGCCAGCAACTCCTCCACCTTGTTGAGCGAGCCCTCTCGGTCCATCAACACGTACGCCGCTTGGACGGCCGCAACTTTGATAGTGGTCACAAGTCATCCCAACTCCAGGGGCGGGCTCTGTCCGAACCTTAGGCGGAGCTGTTACACACGCACAAGGACGTCGCGCCGCCCATCCGCGTCGACTACCACGTCGACCCTCAATCGGCGACGTTCTCCTGCTAGTAAACAATCCCGATGGCGCATCATCGTCGGGGGACTGACGGGGTTCCAGTTCTGCGGGGTCGCTAGCCATAACCCCGCAGTTGTTGGGTCGATGCGAAGGCCGCCGAGCCGCAGATTGACGGTCAATGATGAATTCACTTCCGGATCCGGACAGATTCACTTCCGCGACGACCATGCGCCCTAGTGAGCTAGCTGTTCAGGTTGGGGCCAGGGAGTTCTCCGCACGTCCCACGGGGGCAGGACGTGCGGAATTCCTTGTGGGAAACCGCTGAACCCTGCCGCGACCTGGTCGGATCGGGGCTCTGGGCCCACATATCGGGCTGCCCAACGCTGCTCAAGGTCCGGTGCGCGATGATCGCACAACGCGACTGCGTCCCCTAGGCTCCCAGTGGCTGCTACGTCACGTGCAAGGCAGGCAAAACCGCAAAGAAGGGAGACGCAGATGTCGCAGAGGACGGTTGCCTTCTTTCCTGAGCCAGGAGCGTGGGGACCCACCAACAATCTGGTGGCCATCGCCGAGACGCTCCGCTCCCGCGGGACTAGGTGCCTGTTCGTCATTGAGGAGTCTTTCGAGGGCAAGCTGTCCAGCAGGGGATTCGACGAGGCGCTGATGCGGCTTGGGCCGGCTCCGGAGAACCCCGAGGCAGCAGGGGAGGGGTGGGCCGAGTTCATCAGGGCGACCGCCCCGGAGTTTCGTAAGCCAACGATTGAACAGCTCGCGACCGTGATCAAGCCGATCTGGGAGGAGCTCGTCGGCGGCGGGCGTTACGCCCACGAAGGGCTGATGCGGATTTGGACGGAGCACCAGCCGGACGTCATCGTTTCCGACAACGTCGTGGGGTTCGCTGCGGTACCGCTGGCCGGAGTGCCGTGGGTCCGGATGGTTTCAGCGAACCCACTCGAAATGGAGGACCCTGACCTGCCACCACCCTTCTCGGGTCTCCCTTCCGATGACCGTTCGCAATGGGCCGACTTCAGGGCCGAGTACCGACGCCTGCACGACCCGCTCATCGAGGAGCTCAGCAGCTTCAACGTCTCGGTGGGCGCCGAGCCGTTGCCGAGTGGGCACTTCCAGTACAACTCGCCCTACGCCAACCTCTACCTCTTCCCCGAGATCATGGACTACCCGCGGGCGAGGCCTCTGGATGAAAGCTGGACGCGCCTCGACAGCACGGTTCGCACCGGAGATGAGCCGTTCGCCATCGACTCGGTCTTGCCGGGCGACGGCAAGGTGGTCTACCTGTCGATGGGGAGTCTCGGCTGCAACGATCTCGAACTGATGCAGCGACTCATTGATGCTCTCGACCAGACCTCACACAGGGTGATCGTGAGCATGGGACCGCTCCATGAGCAGATGCGCCT
>JBAPUB010000184.1:0-3031 GCA_049282455.1 Actinomycetes bacterium | reverse complement strand
GTACTCGCCATGTCCGGGCGAGCCGTCGAGGCGGCTGGTGACGTCGACACCCTTCTACTCGACAAGACCGGCACCATCACGCTGGGCAACCGGCAAGCCTTCGAGCTCATCGCCATGCCTGGGGTAGACGAGAAGGTACTGGCCGACGCTGCACAGCTATCCAGTCTCGCTGACGAGACCCCAGAGGGTCGGTCCGTTGTCGTACTGGCCAAGCAGCGGTACGGACTGCGCGGGCGCGAGGAGGGTGAGCTCGGACACGCCACCTTCGTGCCATTCAGCGCACAGACCCGGATGAGCGGTGTTGACCTGACCGAGGACGGCAAGGTCCGCCAGATCCGCAAGGGCGCAGCGGCTGCAGTGCTCAGCTGGGTCCGTGACGTGGAAGGTCGCGTGCCGGCCGAGGTCGGTGACGCCGTCGACGCCGTTTCGGTCTCCGGCGGCACACCGCTCGTGGTCGCCGAGTCGGTCGGCTCACAGGCTCATGTGCTCGGGGTCATCCACCTCAAGGACGTCGTGAAGGAGGGCATGCGCGAGCGGTTCGACGAGCTGCGCCGGATGGGGATCCGCACGGTGATGATCACGGGGGACAATCCGTTGACGGCCCGCGCGATCGCCGAGGAAGCAGGAGTCGACGATTTCCTCGCCGAGGCCACACCTGAGGACAAGATGGCCCTGATCAAGCAGGAGCAGGCTGGCGGTCGTCTGGTGGCGATGACCGGTGACGGTACGAACGACGCACCCGCACTGGCCCAAGCCGATGTCGGCGTGGCCATGAACACCGGCACATCAGCCGCCAAAGAGGCCGGCAACATGGTGGACCTCGACTCCAACCCGACGAAACTCATCGAGATCGTGGAGATCGGCAAGCAACTGCTGATCACTAGGGGGTCGCTAACCACGTTCTCGATCGCCAACGACGTCGCGAAGTACTTCGCGATCATCCCGGCCATGTTTGTCGTGGCCTATCCCGGGCTCGACCAGCTCAACATCATGCGGCTGTCGACGCCGGAGTCGGCGATCCTGTCGGCCGTCATCTTCAACGCCTTGGTCATCGTCGCCCTGGTGCCGCTGGCGCTTCGCGGCGTGCAGTACAAGCCCCAGTCGGCGTCGAAGATGCTCAGCCGCAACCTGCTGATCTACGGCCTCGGCGGCATCGTTGCACCCTTCGTCGGCATCAAGCTACTCGACGTCCTCGTCTCACTCATCCCAGGGATCGGCTGACATGACCGTCGGACTTCGCTACCTGTTCGTAGCACTGCGTAGCCTGCTCACGCTGACCGTCGTGCTCGGAATCGCCTACCCCCTCGTCGTCTTCGGCGTCGGACAGTTGGCGTTCCACGACGGGGCCAACGGCTCATTTCTCACCGTCGACGGTGAGAAGGTCGGGTCGCGGCTGATCGGGCAGTCCTTCACCGGGCCTGAGTGGTTCCTGCCGCGCCCGTCCGCCGCCGGCGATGGATACGACGCAATGTCGTCCGGCGCATCAAACCTCGGCCCGAGCAGCAAAGAGCTGCTCGACCTGGTCGAGCAGCGCAACGCCGATGCCGCCGAGCTCGACGGTGTCGCGCCGGCTGACGTGCCGCCAGACGCACTGACCGCCAGCGGCAGTGGCCTGGACCCACACATCTCCCCCGCGTACGCCCAGCAGCAGGTGGCGAGAGTCGCCAAGGCCCGTGGGCTGGACCCTGCGGTCGTGCAACAGCTAGTTGACGAGCACTCCGACGGTCGCCCACTCGGCTTCCTGGGAGAGCCGACGGTCAACGTGCTCGAGCTCAACCTGGCACTGCAGGGGCTCAACCGATGAGCAGCGGGCGCTCTCCGGGATGCCAACCGGGTTCCTGAGAGGATGACGCCATGGCGCGAGGTCGGCTGCGGGTGTACCTGGGGGCCGCCCCAGGGGTCGGCAAGACCTACGCCATGCTCAGCGAGGGCCACCGGCGCCTGGACCGCGGCACCGACCTGGTCATCGGTTTCGTCGAGGACCACGGTCGACCCCTGACGGCCGCCATGACCGAGGGCATCGAGACCGTGCCCCGCAAGGTCGTGGAGTACCGCGGCGCGTCGTTCACCGAGATGGACCTCGATGCCGTCCTCGCCCGTCACCCGGAGGTCGCCCTCGTCGACGAGCTGGCCCACACCAACGTCCCGGGCGGAGTGCACGAGAAGCGGTGGCAAGACGTCGAGACCCTGCTCGAGGGGGGTATCGACGTGATCACCACGGTCAACGTCCAACACCTGGAGTCCCTCAACGACGTCGTGGAGTCGATCACTGGTGTGGGTCAGCGCGAGACCGTGCCCGACGAGGTCGTGCGCAGGGCTGACCAGATCGAGCTCGCGGACATGTCGCCAGAGGCACTGCGCCGGCGCCTATCCCACGGCAACGTGTATCCGCCGGAGAAGATCAACGCATCACTCTCAAACTACTTTCGGCTGGGAAACCTGACAGCCCTGCGTGAACTAGCCCTCCTCTGGGTTGCCGACCGGGTGGACGAGGGTCTGGCCCGATACCGTGAAGAGCAGGGGATCGACACCCCATGGCCCGCGCGGGAGCGCATCGTCGTGGCACTCACCGGAGGGTCGGAGGGCGAGGCGCTGATCCGTCGCGCCGCGCGGATCGCCGGGCGTGCTGCTGGCCGAGACCTGCTCGCCGTGCACGTCGCCCGCGGCGACGGAATCTCACCGTCCAACCCTGACGCCCTGGCCCGGCAGCGCGCCTTGGTCGAAAGTCTTGGCGGGACCTTCCACGCTGTTGTGGGGGATGACGTCGCCGCCTCCCTGCTCGAGTTTGCCCACGGCGTCAATGCCAGTCAGCTCGTGATTGGCACGAGCCGCCGGGGCAGGCTGGCATCACTGCTGCAGCCGTGGACCGGTGACACGATCGTGCGCGAGTCGGGCGACATCGATGTGCACGTCGTCACCCATGAGCGGGCAGGAGGACGCGGGCGGCCGCGCACTCGGCGTTCGCTGTCAGACAGGCGTCGAGGGGCCGGATGGGCTCTAGCTCTCCTCGGACCGTGGGCCTTGACGTGGC
>JBAPUB010000183.1:0-15053 GCA_049282455.1 Actinomycetes bacterium | reverse complement strand
GAGCACGGCCGTACTGGAACGCCGCCTCCCGGTGCGACATGAGCCCGACAGCTGAGTCGCCAGCAGCGGTGGCGAACTCCAGGACGGCGAGACCATCGCCTGCGTGCTCGGCGTGCTCGGCCAGCCGCGCGAGCGGCGGCGGCAGGATCTGCTGGGCCCGCAAGCGGTCCAGCGCCTGCCAGTGAAGCGCGCCGAGCCGACCCGGCGCGATCCCGGCGAGCACGGCCTGTCGAACCAGCTCGTGCCGGAATCCGTAGGCCGGAGCGTTGAACCGCAGCATGCCGACCGAGACGCACTCGTCGACCGCATCCGCGCTGACCCCCGGCATCGCGAGGATGACCGAGGGCTCGACTCGCGAGCCGATCACCGCTGCGGCTTCGAGGGCCGACCTGGCCTGGGGCGAAACCCGGTTGACCCGTGCCAAGACGGCGTCCTGAACAGTTGCCGGAAGGTGGTCGCCGCCGGAGGAGATCACCTCCGTGACGAAGAACGGGTTGCCTCCGGTCTCACGGAGCAGCGCGCCGGGGTCGAGCGGGGTCGAGGCCGCAAGCGCCGTCACAGCGTCGAGCGACAGAGGCGGTACTGGCATCCTGCGCACGGTCGACATCGAGGCGAGGTCGCCCAGCATCACCCGCAGAGGATCGGTGTTTGCGAGCTGGTCGTCGCGGTATGTCGCCATCACCAACAGGCACACACCGTCGACACGACGTGCGACGTACCGGATGAGGTCCAGCGTCGACGCATCGGCCCAGTGAATGTCCTCGACCACAAGCACTGCGGGGCCGCGGTCCTTGAGCGAGGCAAGCGTGGCCTCGAACAGACCCTCCCGCTCACCGGAGCCCAGCAGCTCGCCGATGCGCGGGTCGAGGTGCGGCGCGATGTCGGCCAGGGGTCCCAAGGGGCGTGGCGAGCTGAGTGGGTCGCAGGCACCCCAGAGCACTGTCGCCCGTCGAGAGGCGACGTCGCTGAACTCCCGTGCCAGCGCGGACTTGCCAATACCGATCTCGCCGTGGACCAGCGCGAGATGGCCACGACCTGCAGCGGCGTCATCGAGCAGGTCGGTCAGCGAATCGATGAGATGTGCCCGCTCGTAGAGCACCATCCCCCGAGGGTAGGGCGGTCACGCCGGTCTGCCTAGCCCCTCGGACCAGACTGCCACCTAGGCTGAGGACATCATCACAAGGCGAGAGGTTCTCCTGATGCCAGATCAGCCGTACCCACACGTCGACCCCGCGCTGATCCAGCGATCTCGAGAGATCCTCGCCCGCGAGCTAGCTGCGTTCAGTGCCCGTACCCCTCGCTCAGCCCAGTGGCTGGCGGAGGCGGAGCAGGTGATGCCTGACGGCGTACCCATGGCATGGATGCGTTCGCTGTACCGGCACGTGCCCGTCGTGGCCGTCCGGGGATCCGGTCCGCGATTTGAGGACCTGGACGGAAACGCCTACCTCGATTTCAACTCGTGCGACCTCGCCATGCCCGCCGGCTTCGCACCCGAACCCATCGTCCGGGCCATCCACGAGCAGGCACTGCGCGGCAACCACTTCCTTCTCCCGACGGTCGACGCCCTCGAGGTCTGCCGCCTGCTCACCGAGCGGTTCGGACTCCCGCAGTGGCAGTTCACGCTCTCAGCGACCGGTGCAAACACCGACGCCCTGCGCATCGCGCGCGTAGCCACGGGCCGCTCGGTGGTGCTCGTGTTCGACGGCAAGTACCACGGACACCTCGACCAGACACTGTGGTCTCGCGACGACCACGGAGCGATGGACGCCGACCTCCTCGGGCTTGACCCCTCGACTGCTAGGCAGACCGACGTCATCCCCTACAACGACCCTGACGCACTGCGCGCTCGCCTCGCCCGTGGCGACGTCGCCGCTGTCCTCGTGGAGCCAGCGCTCACCAACTGCGGCCTCGTCCTGCCCAGTCCCGAGTTCGTCGAGTCGCTCAACACCGACGTACGTGCGGCTGGAGCGGTGCTCATCGTGGACGAGACCCACGTGCAGTTCGCCGTCCACGGTGGCGGAACCGTCGCCTTCGGGTTCCAGCCGGACATGATCACCGGAGGCAAGGGAATCGGCGGCGGGGTCCCGATCGGTGTGATCGGCATGACCGACCGCATCGCGGCAGTGGTCAGCGACAACCATGACAACGATCCCGGCCTCGTGGAGACCGGCGACTCTCACGGCCTCGCTGTGGGGGGAACGCTCTACGCCAATGCGCTGTCGCTGGCGGCGGCCCGGGCCGGTCTTGCCGAGGTCTTCACCTCCGAAGCCTCCAAGCGCGTGGACCAGCTTGGGCTCCGGTTGCAGGTCGGGCTCCAGCAGCAGGTCGATCGAGTCGATCTGCCGTGGTCGATCGACCGTCTCGGCGGTCGCATCCAATGGCGGCTGACTCCCGAGATGCCGCGAACCGGCGCCGAGAGCTTCGCCTCGGTCGTTCTGCCCCTGGCCGACGCCCGCAAGGCCTTCCTGCTGAACCGCGGGGTCTGGGACGCCATCGCCACGGCTGGACCGTCGGTGTCGTATGCCATCGGCGAGGCCGACGTCGATGAGTACGTCAGCGTTGCCGGTCAGTTCCTCGACGACCTCACCGCCCGCTGACGTCGCCCGCGAGTCTGGTCACCACCGGAGCCGAACCGTTCGAGGACATGGAGAAGGGCCCGACCGTGGGTCGGACCCTTCTCATGATCGGTGGAGGTGGCGGGAATCGAACCCGCGTCCTTCGGCTACGTTCCAGGGCTTCTCCGGGTGCAGCCTGCTGTGATTTTCTCAGCCCCAGCAGTCACGCAGGCGTGCTGTTGACGGGCTCAGTCACTGTTTGGTGTTCCCGCGGACCCCGTGACCGGGACCTTGGGTGAGCTTCCTAGACGACGCCAGGGTCCGGGGCGGAAGCATCCCCGGTCTGACGGACTTCGAGGCTCGCTTAGGCAGCGAGGGCGAAGTCAGTGCGCGATGTATTGGCACTTATTGGTTTCCGAGACATGGTTAACGAGATCGTTCTCGGCATCCTCGACCCGCTTCCCCTGAATACGACATCCAAAGTCGAAACCGTTCACCCCCTGTGCAGTTGTGGGTCAAGGATACGCGATCTCCTAGGATCTGCCGAATGAGTCGAGTCATGCTGGTCGCCCTGCTTTGCGCCGTACCTCTGGCGTTGACCGCCTGCGGCGACGGGACGCCGCCGAGCAGGGAAGACGTCAGCAGCGCTTTGTCCTCCGTAGCCAGTCAGGGAAGTGACGCTGCGAGCTCCCTGACCGCCAGCCCGACGCCGACCCCCACGCCGACCCCGACGCTGACCAAGACGGCGCCCGCCACCGAGACAACGACTGCAACTGCGACCGCCACGGTCACCAAGACGCCCCAAGCACCGACGACAGCGAGCACGACCGCCACACCTGCTGCCGAAGCGGCCACGAGCGAGTCGACCGTCAGCCCCTGGGCCTGGGCACTCGTCGCTCTGCTCGTCGTCGTCCTCGGCTTCAGCCTCGTGATGCTGGCCCGGCGCCGCGCCAGCAAGAAGCGCTGGGACGCCGACTTCGCGGCCGCTGCCGGCTCGGCCAAGTGGATCAACGACACCTACATACCATCGCTCCTTGCGTTGGGCACGGCAGACCAGCTCGAACAGTCATGGCTGGAGGGGGCGACGCGCATCAACGACGTGGACAACACGCTGTTCCAGCTCGAGACGCAGGCCCCCGACCCCGACCGCGCCACCTCGGTCACGAATGCGAGAACCTCGCTTGCTGCCCTGCGGCAGGCCTTGCAGCGGGTGGTCGACCTCGCCGCCGCCGGCGCCGACGGCGACAGTCAGCGGCAGGCCGCAGCCAGCGTCCAGGGGGCCAGGGCTGGGCTCAGCAACGCGCTCGTCGGCCTCACCGACGGCCGACGCTCAGCCCGCCCCTGAAGGTCGCTTCGAGTCCCCACTCCGCAGCCAAGCCGACACCGGCACCCCACGTCGAACCGGCATCTCGGGAGCCTCGCCAGCTGGGGCGGTACGAGCATACGAGCGGGCGATCGGTGCGGCGGTGACCCCGTGAAGGACGATGCTCAGCAGCACCGTGACCCCGACAACCTCGACCACCAACCCACCCGGCGAGCCCTTCCCGCCGAGGGCGTCCAGCGCGAGCAGCGCGAACACCACCGACGCCAGCCCTCGTGGTCCCAGCCAGGCGATGACCCAGTCATCCTTGCGAGAGACCCCCGAGCCGATGAGGACCAGGAGAACCGGCACCATCCTCACCACCGTGAGACTGAGGAGCGCGTAGAGGGCCACCTGCCAGGTCAGGTCGTTGACCAGGTTGGGTACGGCGACGGCACCGAACAGGAACCACACGACCAAGGACAGCAACGACCCGCCGTCCTCGGCGAAGGTGAGCGGATCATCTTGCGTCGAACGCATGGTGTTCCCGAAGGCCAGCCCGGAGACGAAGGCGGCGACGAAGCCATTGACCCCGATCTCGACGGCGCCGGCGTAGGCGATGACAGGAAGAGGGAACGCAGCAAGGTCGGCGACCGTGGGGTCCATCCAACGGTGCTGCCGCGACGCCGAGATCAACCGGGCTCCGGCCCATCCCAACGCCATGCCAAGCACGACTCCCCCGATCAGCTCCACGCCGGCCGTGGCCAGGGCCGAAGCGACGTCGGTCTGGTCCACCGTGGCGAGTGCCGCTGCGATGAAGAAGAGCACGAACGGGGTCACGATGCCGTCGTTCAGCCCGCTCTCGACGTTCAGCACCCGCCGGATGAGCTGCGGTACCCGCTTGTCTGTCATCACCGACGACCCGAGGGCGGCATCGGTGGGAGCCAGAGCCGCACCGATGACGGCGGCGATCCACGGGTCCCCGCTCGGGAAGAGCAGCCAGGCGATGCCGATGCCGGCAGCAATCGTCAGCGGCAGGCCGAGCAGGAGCAGGCGACCGGGGATCTGGGCTTGGTCACGCAGCCAGGTCAGGCTCACCCGCGACGCGTCGCAGAAGAGGACGAACACCAGCGCGTACTCGACCAGGAGCCGAACCGACCCCGATGTCGGACTGATCTCCACCGGTTCGCCCGGCAGCAGTGCGATGAGGGTACCTGCGGCCACGAACGCCATGGGCGCGGTGATGCTGAGCTGCCCAAGGCGTGCCGACATCAGGACCCATGCCAAGACGACGAGCGCAAGAACCAGCAGCAGCAGATCGGATGCATGCACCGCGACTACCAACCTCCGCCGCCACCACCGCCGAACCCACCACCACTGAACCCACCGCCCCCAAACCCACTGCCACCAGAGGCGGCGACGGCGGACAAGGACCCCGAGGATGTCACGGCGAACGACGAGATCGACGACCCGAAGTCGCCGAAGCTCCAGCCAGCTGGCCCCGTGTACCAGTACAAGCCAGTCGCACCTGTCGTAACGGCGCCGGCTGCGGCGAGCTGCTGGAAGACCTTGGCCCAGTGGTCGGTGACGCCGAAGACGATGGCGTACGGCAGGTATCTGCTGAAGACCCGCTCCGGCTCCTCGAACTTCAGCTGGTTCGCCTCGGCAGTCTCCAAGTACCGCCGGAAGCCGAGCACCTGCGCGAGCACCGCGCTGCCGGCACCCGTTCGAGCGGGCATGAAGCGGCCGGAGAAGGCCAAGACTCCCGCCGTCACGAGGGCTGCGGCGCCGATCAGGCCCCACGTGGTGTAGCGCACGAGCAGATAGGTCGCCCCTGCGCTTGCTGCCAGGACGACCAGGGCGATCATCGCCCACGACGACCGGGTCCGGTCGGGGCGCCGGTTGTACCAGCGGCGGTAGACGAGCTGGTCGTAGAGCTGGGTCTCGATCTTGGCGAGGTCGGCGGCGAAGGTTCGTTTCAGAGCGCTGAGCTTGACTTCGCCGCGGTCCTTGAAGATCGCCGCGAGCAGGGTTCGCTCGTACTCCTGCAGCTCGGCGTCCGGCTGCTTCAGCTGGACCAGGTTCCAGTCCCGGCTGGTGAACCAGCCCTCACGGGGGAGCTCGTCGATCCGGAGGTAGCCCCTGACCGCCAAGTCCACAATGGTCGCCGTCACGTCGAGGACGTTGGCCTGTTCGTCGATGAGCGTGCCGACCAGGCCAGGCAGCAACCCGTCGGGCGGCTGCCACTCGACCGGGCCCTCAGCGCTCTCGCCCCAGGGCAGCCGCTCCTCCACTGCCGCCTGGCCCGGTGCGGGCGCCAGCCCAGGCACCTGTCCCCTGAACCGGCGGTCGCGACCGCGCCGGAAGGCTACGAAAGCCACCCCGGCAACGCCCAGCAGGAGGAGGGCGACCGCGATCGTGACGTGGGGGGCGTCGGCAGTGAAGGCGCGCCGAAGGCTCCACCGTGCTTCGAGGATGGGCGGTGGGACGGCCACGGCGCCCTGCGGCATCGAGACGACGACGGTCATGCTCGTGTAGGCAGGCAGGGCACCCTGCGCGAACGATGCCGAGCTCTTCCGCACGGTTGACTTCTCGCACACGTTGGTGCTGCGGTACGCCCCGGCGAAACAGATGGCGTCGTTGATGGCCGGAGCGGCGACCTCGACCGTCGCCTCGTTGATCGACGTCCGCCACTCGCCGCCGATGGCATCCCAGTACAGCTCATCGTGGTCCGAGAACGAGTTGAAAGCCCCACGGACGAAGTACGTGATGATGTAGCGCTGGGCGCCCGTCACCGTCTGGTTCGGGTCGCCGACCCGGATGTAGAGAGCGTCGCCCTGCTGCTCGACCTTGACGTCGGTGGGCGCACCGGTCGGGCTCGTGACCTGGACGTCGCTGATCTGCAGCACGCGGTCGTAGGTGTCGTCGTAGGGGTAGCGGTTCGGGATGTACCGCTCGATGCCGTGGCTGAAGTCGGTGAACACGTACTGAATGGACTCCTTGACGTACAGCGTGCCGTTGGGATCCGCGCGGAGAGCCACGTCGTATGACTGCGTGTAGCCGTCTCCGGCCGCCGCCTGCGCAGGTAGCCCGAGACCGAGGGAGGCGATCGCCGCGAGGCATGCCGCCACGACCACGGCAAGAACCCTGACCCTCGCGCTCGTCCGCGGCGTATGCACACCCACACGCTAGTGCGCGACAAGGTCCGGATCGTGCTTCACCCGCGAACTCTTCGGTACCAACCCTTGAGATCGTGATGTGCCCGTCGGAACGCCTGGTAGCCCTGGTCGTAGGTCGCCCTCGTGTGCGGGTCGGGCGTGAACGTTCGATCCACCGGGACGCGAGACGGTAGGTCGCCCCAGGACAGCTGCCCGGTCGCCACCAGGGCGATGAAAGCGACCCCTCGCAGCTGCGCGACCTCGGGGCGACTCACCCGCTCGACCGTCCGGCCGAGGACGTCGGCGTCGATCTGGCACCAGAGGTCGGAGCGGGCTCCGCCACCGAGGACTCGCAGTGGATCGAGCCTGGACCCGACGAAACCGTCGGCGGCCTCCACCAGCCAGCGCAGGTCGTAGGCCACGCCCTCGAGGACCGCTCGCACGAAGTCGGCGCGGTCGGAGTCGAGTGAGACGTTCAGGAACGCAGCACGCAGCCTCCGGTCGTCGACCGGCGACCGTTCGCCGTTCAGCCACGGGGTGAACAGCACACCCCCGCTGCCAGGTTCGGCCGTCGCGGCCAGGCCGACCAGGTCGTCGTACGAGGGGTGCCAGTCGGGCGGAAGCCCAGGCCCTGGTCCCAGGACTCCGTCACGCAGCCACTGCAGGCTCGCGCCGGCGGTCTCCTGGTTGTTGATCAGCAGGTACTCGCCAGCCTGCAAGCCTGGGACCGAGGCGATCTGGTGGAAGACGTCGGTCTTCTTGAACGAGACGGCGCACGACACCCAGGCCGTCGTGCTGATGGCGAAGTGCGCCTGGCCCTGCGAGACCGCACCCGACCCGGCGTGCGCGGCCTGGAGGTCAGGGACCCCGCAGGCGACCGGGACGCCGGCTGGGATTCCGAGCTCTGCAGCCGCCTCGTGGCTCACCTCGCCCAACAGTGAACCCGAGGGTCGCAGGGGAGGGAGCTTGTCCAGCTCACGGTCGGCCATCCGAACCAGCTGGGGAACGTACCGAGGCTCGGCGCCGGGGCGGTTGTCGGTCAGCCAGGTGGCGACCATCGACGCCGGGGTTCCGGCCACGACGCCGGTGAACCGCAGCCCCAGGAAGTCGACCGGCTCGAGCAGCCAGCAAGCCCGGTCGTAGATCTGGCTGGACTCGCGGCGAAGGTAGAGCGCGTGCCCGCTGGGGTCGGCGCCGTTCGGCGATGGAAGGCCTCCGCTGTAGCGCAGCCACGCGGCCACCGCAGCTGCCTTGTACCCGGCCACGGGTCCGCCGAACGCGGCGCGGCTGTGTGGCGCCCCCCGTTCGTCGGCCCAGACCAGACACGGCCCGACCGGCCGGCCGGCACCGTCGACCGGCACCGTCGACCCGTACTGCCCGGTGATGCCGACGGCGATGACCTCGCTGAGCGGGACGCCGGCGTCGTCGAGATGCCGGACGCCGCTGACGACGCCGCGCCACCACTCGTCCGGGTCCTGCTCGACGCCACCCCCAGGCACCAGGTTGGTCGTCAGCGCCACCTCGTGGGTCGCGATGATCTCACCGGACGAGTCGACGGCCCCGACTTTCAGCCCCGACGTGCCGAGGTCGAGGGCCAGGACCCAACCGCTCACGCGTCCGGGTCCTCGCTGGGGGGAACGTCGTACATGGCGTCCAGCGCCCCAGCCAGCAGCATCGGCAGCATCTGCTCGCCGGCGGGCGTGCCGGCCAGGCCGTAGAGGGCCCCACTTCGGGCCGGTTGTCCTGCCTGGGACCTCGCGTAGTCGACACCATCCGCGAGGTCGACGGCGAACTCGTCGGCCAGTCCTTCACGGGTGTTGGGCAGGGTGACGCAGAAGTGCAGGCCGGGTGGCCGCTGGTTCGGGTTCATCCGCCAACCACGCGAGATCAGGTAGTCGTTGACCAAGTAGATGTCGACGTCAGGGTCGGAAGACGTGAAGCCGATGAGGAACGTCGGGTCTCCGCAGACCGCCAGCCCCTCGGTCGCCTCGACCGCATCGCGGATGCGGCGCGCGGTGGCGAAGATGCGTGAAGCGGCGTCCAAGTACCCCTGTTCGCCGGTGGTCACCATGGCAGCCCACGTTGCAGCGATCAGTCCGCCGGAGCGGCTGCCGGACATCCCGGGGGAGACGTAGAGGCCGCCGGGCCAGTCGGAGGCTGCGAAGTACTGGTAGCGCCTGAGGTCGCGGTCGCGGTACAGCAGGACCGACGTCCCCTTGAGCGCGTACCCGAACTTGTGCGTGTCAGCCGACATGCTCGTCACACCTTCGACGCGGAAGTCGAAGGCGGGAATGGGGTAGCCGAGCCGGTCACCCCAAGGCAGCAGGAACCCGCCCAGACAGCCGTCGACGTGCAGCCCCAGATCATGCTCCAAAGCGATGGACGACAGCTCCTCGATCGGGTCAACGAGGCCGTACGGGTACGAGCCGGCTGAGCCGACGAGGGCCACGGTCGAGGGCGTGACGTGGTCGCGCACCCAGCCGACGTCGACGACGTACTGCTCGGTCAGGGGCGCCTTCAGAAGCTTGATCCCGAAGTAGTGCGCCGCCTTGTCGATCGCCACGTGGGCCGAGGCGGGCATGATGACCTCGGGCTCAGTGATGCCCTTCTCGACCCGGCCACGCTCGCGGTAGACGAGCATCGGGTTCATCAGGCTCTCGGTGCCGCCGGACGTGATCACCCCGATCGGGTCGGCGTGCAGCATGGCGGCGGCCATGGCGACGATCTCGCCCTCGAACTTGGTCGACGACGGGTACATGTCTCGCTGAAGGACGTTCGCGTGGGCGAAAGCCTCGTACACCTGGGTCAGGAAGTGGTACTGGTCGTGGTCCCCCAGGTACAGACTCCCGGACACCTTTCCCGAGTCGCCCAGGGCATCCTCCTCGTGAGCCAGGGTGGTGACGAGGTCGAGCACCTCCGCCCGCGGGCGACCAGACTCGGGAATGCGCCGGTAGGCCTCGAACCGGTCACGGTAGGGATAGAACTGCGCGAGCATCTCGTCGATCTGCTCGACGGTCAGGTCAGCCACGGTCGCTCCTTGTCCTCGGAGTCCAGCACCACCGACTGGTAGGGCGATGCCACAGCCAGATTCGCGTAGACGCTCGGTCGACTGCGCCTCAGGTAGCGCGCGTAGACGACACCGGCGACCACGGCACCAACGTAGAGCCAGGGCAAGTGGTTGATGAAGACCGAGTCGGTCGAGGTCAGCGTCGAGTAGTGGGTTGCGGTCAGCACGACAGCAGCGGTGAGCACGACGGCACCAATGACAGGCGCCACACCGGTACGAAACCACTGTCCTCCCCCGACCCGCGAGAAGTACAACGGTACCGAGTAGGCAGCCGCGGCCTGGATGCTCACGATGCCCAAGGTGCCGAGGGCGATCATCGACGCAGCGAGGTTCAGGTAAGGGTCGAGGCGAGCGACCGCGAAGCCGACGACTACCAGTGCGGCAAGAGCTGTCTGCGACAGGCTCGCGACGTGTGGCGAGAGGTGAACCTGGTGCACCCGCCCCAGCCGTCTCGGCAGCACCCGATCGCGCCCCAGGGCGAACAGGTAGCGGCTGGCGGCGTTGTGGGTGGCCAAGATGGCCGCCAGCAGGCTGCTGAGCAGCATCACGCCCATCAACGTGGCCGCCCAGGACCCCACGTACCGAGTCATCAGGTCGAAGAAGACTGTCCCGTAGTCCTCCTCGCTCTTGGACTGCAGGTCCTGGATGGCACCTGCTCCCACCGCGAGCCACGCGGTCACGCTGTACAGGCCGCCGATCAGCAGAACCGACGTGAAGGTGGCGCGGGCGATGCTTCGGCTGGGGTTCTTGGTCTCCTCACCGAACAAGGCCGCTGACTCGAACCCGACGAAGGTCGAGAAGGCCAAGAGCATGGCGTTCGCGAGGCCGGGAACGACGACTGACGGCTCGAAGCTGGCTGAGGTGAACGCCGACGTGCCGAGGCTGACCAGGATGCCGCCGTCGAGCAGGAGGAGCAGGATCATCTCAGCGACCATCAGGAAGGCCAGGACGCGAGCATTGACGTTGATCGACCGGTAGCCCAGGGCCCCGACGATGGCGACGCCGAGCAGCGCCGCGCCCCACCACGGGACACCGAGCCCCAGCTGGGTGAAGTAGCCGAAACCTCCGACGATCCCGATGGTCTGCACGCTGTAGGCGATGACCGCAACCAGGCCGGCCGCGACGCCGACGGTGCGCCCCATCCCGTGGGTCACGTACGTGTAGAACGCCCCCGTGTTGACGACCCGACGGGCCATCGCCGCATAGCCGAACGCGAACAGCAGGAGCGTGACGGTCGCGATGACGAACGCCGCAGGCAGACCCGCGCCGTTCCCGAGCACGAAGCCAAGCGGAATCGTTCCCACCACTGCGGCCAGCGGCGCAGCCATAGCCACGACGATGAAGACCACCTTCGACGTGCTCAGGGTGCCGCGCGCCTGCGTGGGGTGGTCGGTCACGTCAGTCGTCGCGCCCTCGCCGGGCCAACGCCCGCTGAGCGTCTCGCTTGGCTTGCTTCTCGGCCAGAGCCTGGCGCTTGTCGTAGTTCCTCTTACCCCGGGCCAACGCGATCTCGACCTTGGCGTAGCCGTCCTTGAAGTACAGCGAGAGTGGCACGAGGGTGTGGCCCTGCTCCTGCGTCTTGCCGATCAGCCGCTTGATCTCCTCACGCCGAAGCAGCAGCTTCCGCGGGCGCCGAGGCTCGTGGTTGTTCCACGTCCCTTCGGTGTACTCGGGGATGTGCACGTTGTACAACCAGACCTCGGCGTCCTTGATCGTGGCGTACCCGTCGACGAGGGATGCGCGGCCCGCGCGCAGTGACTTGACCTCGGTCCCGGTCAAGACCATGCCCGCCTCGAACACCTCATCGACGTGGTAGTCGTGACGCGCCTTCTTGTTCTGGGCCACCAACGTGCGGCCAGGCTCTCGGGCCACGCCTAACCCTGCGCGCCGATGGGCTGGGAAGCCGCCATCAGGCCTCTGAGCACCTCGAGCGCGCGCGACTCCGCCCCGTCACTGCCGGTCGAGGGGTCGACCCGGACGTCGGGCTCGACGCCGTGTCCGTCGATGACGCGACCATCGGGGGTCAGGTAGCGGCCGACGGTGAACTCGATCGCCGAACCGTCGGACAGTCTGCTGGGCTCCTGCACCGACCCCTTCCCGAAGGTGCGCTCACCGACGATGACCGCGCGGTTACGGTCCTGCATGGCAGCGGCCACGACCTCCGCGGCGCTTGCCGAGGCCCGGTCGACGAGCACAACCAGCGGCGTGGTGGTGTCGCCACCGGGAAGGGCGGACAGGGTGCGGTCCGGTGCGCCGCGGCGCTCGTAGGACACCACCGGCCCGCCGTCGAGGAAGATCGAAGCGACCTCGACCGCCTCGTCGAGGAGACCGCCGGGGTTGCCCCGCAGGTCGAGAACGATCCCTCCGGAGTACGCAGCCTGGTCGCCGGAGAGCGCATCGCGGACCTCGCGCCCGACTCCCCGGGTGAAGGCGTGGATCGCGACGGTGGTGATGCCACCTTGGAGCCGGTTGACCTCCACCGAGTCCGTGGTCAGGACCTCCCGTCGCACCGTGACCGTCGACGTGACGCCGTGGCGGGACACAGTGAGCTGGACGTCGCTGCCGTCGACCCCCCGCAGCCAGGTGACGACGTCGCTGACCCGAGCTCCCAGGGTGGCCCTGCCGTCGACGGCCACCAGCCGGTCGCCAGGAGCCAGCCCGGCGGAGTCTGCCGGCGAGCTGGGCTGAACGCTGGCGATGGTCACCACACCTGCCGCACGTCCAACCGAAGGCTCGGCCCGCAGCCACAGCCCGACACCGGAGTAGCGACCGGTGAGCGCGTCCTCGAACGAGGAGAACTCGTTAGGGGCGTAGTACGACGACCACCGGTCGTCGAGGGTGGACAGCATCCCCTCGACCGCCGCCCGCTCCAGCTGCTGACGGTCGACGGGTCGAGCGGCCGACGAGGCGATCCGGCTGGCCGCCTCGTCGAGGACCCCTGGCGCTGGCGCCGAGCTGCCGACCACGCCGGTGAGCACACCGAGCCCGAAAGCCCCCGCCACCGCCATCGCCACCAGGACGGCGCGCCAGACCGACCGGCTGATCGAGAACATGGCCGCAGTCTACGGGCGCCCTTCGGGGCGGGCCGACCCGAAGACCGGACCGGGGACGCACACGGCGCCGCGGGGGACGGAGGTCCACCCCGGTGAGTCGGGGCAGGGTGCACTCTCAGGCTCGACATGAGGGTGAGGGTGGGGCGACAGCGAGACCTACGGGCAGAACTGCGACTGCGGGGTCTTCGAGCCACCGAACCAGCCCATCGGGTCGTACGGGACACCGTTGACGTGGATCTCGAAGTGCAGGTGCGGGCCGGTGGCGTAGCCCGTGCTGCCCACGTACCCGATGACCTGCCCCTTGGTGACGGTCTCACCGGCGCTCACCGCGAACGCGTTCTGGTGCGCGTAGAACGTGGACATCCCGTTGCCGTGGTCGATCAGGGTGTTGTTGCCGTAGGGGCCACCATCGTCGGGGTTGGTCCAGATCACCGTGCCGGACGCCGCGGCCTCGATCGGGGTGCCTGTGCCCGCCGCGATGTCGATCCCGGTGTGGCAGCTGCGGTAGCCGTACACCGGGTGGACCCGCCAGCCGACCCCTTGCACCATCGGCCCGGGCACCGGCCACAGGAACTCACCGCTGGGAACCCCGTTGCCGGAGGAGACCGTGCCGGACGAGACGGCAGCCGCGATCTGCTGCTGCAGCGCCTGCTGGGCGGCGACGAGCTTGTTATAGCGGGCGCGCTCCGCGGCGCGCTGCTGGCGGGCGACCGACAGGGCATCGGCGCGACGCGAGGCCAGCGCCTCGAGGGCGACCTTTGCCGTGCGGGCCTTGGCGGCAAGGTCTCGCATGTTGCGGAACTCGGCGTACGCCTGGGCCTGGGCGTCGCGGATGCCGTTGACCGTGCTCTCGAGCTGCTGCTCCTTGGCACCCAGGATCGCCTTGTCCGCCGTCACCTGGTCGACCAGGCTGCTTTGGCTGGCCAGCACCTGCTGGGTGGCCAGCAGCCCCTGGACGAAGTCACTGGGACTGGACGCGTCCAGAACCACGGCCAGCTCGACCATGCCGCCGCTTTGGTACTGCTGACGGACGATGTCACCCATCAGGACCTGCGTGGCGTCGATGCGAGCCTGGGCGGCGTCGACCTGGTGCTGCAGGGCCAGCTGCTGCGCGCGGAGCTCGCGCACCTTGGCCCGGATGGCCGCCAGCCGCTCGCGGGCCGAGGCCACCCGGCCCCGCGCTGCCGCATACTCAGCGCGGGCGGCGGGCAGCTTCGCAGCAACGGCGTCGAGGGCTGCCGCAGCGTTCTGCAACCGGGTGGACGACGCCTCGAGGTCGCTGTGGGCGCTCTGGACCTGCTGGTCGATCTTGTTCTTCTTGTCGGTGAGGTCGTTGGCCGACGCAGGAACCAGGGCAGCGCTGAGGAGCGTCGCTGCCACGAGCAGTGACGCCAGGACGGTGCGGCCTCTCGAGACGATGGTTCCTCCTCTCATTCCTCGTCGGCTCACACTCGAAGGTACTTCAGCAGTGCCAGGTAGGAGATCAGACCGGAAAGTCCGACCCCGAGGGCGAGCAGAACCCCGAAGGTGATCCCGAAGTCACTCCAGTTGACGAACGGGGTGAACTGGATCTTGTCCGACAGGTTCCCGACCAGGAGGACCTTGCTCACGGCCAGCATCGCCACCGCCAGCCCAGCGCCCACAAGACCGGCAAATGCGCCCTCCAGCAGGAAGGGGAGCTGGATGGAGAAGTTGGATGCCCCGACTAGCCGCATGATCCCGGTCTCTCGACGCCGGCTGAATGCAGCAACCCGGATCACCACCACGATCAACAGGACCATCGCGGCCAGGGCGAAGCACGCGACGACCAGCGAGGCGAACCGGAACGTGTTCAGCACGCTGAACAGCTGACTGAAGTACTGGCGTTGGTCGACCACCCGCTCGATGCCTGGTCGACCTTGGAACTGGCTGGCCACGATC
>JBAPUB010000182.1:0-12403 GCA_049282455.1 Actinomycetes bacterium | reverse complement strand
GTCGGCGAGCACTTCTCGCACCAGGCTGCGCACCGCAGTCCCGTCTGTCAGTGGGTCCAGGCCACGTCGTCTGACGAGCTCACGAACCTCGCTCTCGACGAGCACCACGGCGTCCATGTCCACCCCCTCCTGCGTTCGCACGAGGTGCGAGCGTTTCGGGAGACTAGGGACCGCAGACAGCGACGAACAACTGGTTCGGCAAGACTGTGGACGACGGCTCACCCGTACAGGCCACGACCAGTGACCCTGGGTTGCGGTCCTCCTACGGATCGTGGACGCAGGTTGCGTCGCGAGGCGAGCCCGGCCGGGGGACGAAAGCCTCTGTGACGACGGCTCGGGACGTACGACTGTGGCATCACAAGACAGATAGACCGCGCCCCGATTGCTTTCGGGTGGCGGGACGTGGGCCGCAGCGAACTGGGAGGCGGCGCCATGAAGTTGGTCTTCGTCAATCCCGAGAAGTGCATCGGGTGTCTGCAGTGCGAGTTCGCCTGTGCCGTCGAGCACTCGACGTCCAAGACTGGGTCCAAGGCGTGGCTGGAAGAACCCACCCCTCGGACTCGGGTCCACGTCGAGCCGGGGCCTCTTCTCGGAACGGCCTATCCCAGTCGGTGCCGTCACTGCGACCCCGCGCCATGCCAGCAGGTTTGCCCCACTTCTGCGATCACCCGCGATACCGAGCAGAACCTGGTTCTCGTGAATCCGCAGACCTGCATCAACTGCGCCATGTGCGCCATGGTCTGCCCGTTCGACGCCCTGACCTTCCACCCGATGATCGTTGGGACCGGCGAGCGGACGGTTGCCCTCAAGTGCGACGGATGCGTCGAGCGGGTCAGGCGCGGAGAGACACCCGCCTGCGTCGAAGCCTGCAAGGTCGGTGCCCTCGTCTACGGCGAGCTCAACGACCTGGTGGCCGAAGGTCGGCTCACGGAGACAGGGACGGTCCTGGCTGCGGTCACGGCCGTGCAAGCCGCTGAGGACGCGGCAGGCGACGGCCCAGTGGCCTCCTGGCGGGCCTGGGGCGCCGAGGTGGCACAAGTAGAAGTGGCGGCTACGACGGTTGAAGGAGGCTCACGATGAGCACTCGCGAGATCAAGGATGTGCGCGCGTTGAGCTCCGCCTCCGACGCGCAGAAGATGATCGAGGTCGCACGGGCCGACGGCATCGAGACGGTGTGGGACCGACTGGCCGCTCAGCAGCCACAGTGCGGCTTCTGCTCCCTCGGTCTGAGCTGCCGCAACTGCGCAATGGGCCCGTGCCGCATCGACCCGTTCGGCGCCGGGCCCCAGAAAGGCGTGTGCGGCGCTGACGCAGACGTGATCGTGGCCCGCAATCTCGGTCGGACGATTGCCGCGGGCTCGTCTGCGCACTCCGACCATGGACGCGACATCCTCGAGGTCTTCACAGCGACAGCCCACGGCGAGACCAACGGCTATCGCATCACCGACGAGGCCAAGCTCATGCGCCTGGCCGCTGAGCTAGGAATCGCGACCGAAGGCCGCACCGCGACCGCCGTGGCGGTCGAGCTGGCCGACCTGCTCATGGAGAACTACGGCACCCGTCGAACAGCACTCTCGTTCGTCGAGCGCACTCCAAAGGTGCGCCAAGACCTGTGGGACACCCTAGGCGTGACGCCACGCGGCATCGACCGCGAGAGCGTCGAGATGCTGCACCGGACCCACATGGGCGTGGACAACGACTACGTCAACATCTTGCTGCACGGCCTGCGAACCAGCCTCGCCGACGGCTGGGGCGGCTCCATGATCGCCACTGAGCTGTCCGACATCCTGTTCGGCACGCCGCAACCCGTGGTGTCCACCGTGAACCTGGGCACTCTCAAGCCAGAGATGGTGAACATCGCGCTGCATGGCCACAACCCGATGCTGTCCGACGTCATCGTCCAGGCCGCCGAGGATCCTGAGCTCATTGCCTTGGCACGTGAGAAGGGTGCATCGGGAATCAACCTGGTGGGCCTGTGCTGCACCGGCAACGAGCTGTTGATGCGCCGTGGTGTCCCGATGGCTGGCAACCACCTGATGCAGGAGCTGGCGATCACCACAGGCGCCCTCGAGGCGATGGTTGTCGACTACCAGTGCATCATGCCGTCGGTCACCGACGTCGCGAAGTGCTACCACACCGTGGTCATCTCGACTGCGGACAAGGCCAAGTTCCCCGGGGCAGTGCACGTGTCGTTCGACCCGCACAGAGGGCTCGACATCGGCAAGGACATCGTCCGCCGTGGCATCGAGGCATTCCCGAACCGCAACCCGGACCGAGTTCGCATTCCGGTCGAGCCCGTTCAGATGATGGCCGGGTTCTCCGTCGAGGCGATCCTCGGCGCGCTCGGGGGCACCCCTGCCCCGCTGGTCGAGGCAATCGCCGACGGTCGGATCCGCGGTGCGGTCGGTGTCGTCGGCTGCAACAACCCAAAGCTGACGCAGGACTACGGTCACGTGACGCTGACCCGACGCCTGATCGAGAATGACGTGCTCGTGCTCGTCACGGGCTGCTCGGCGGTGGCCAACGGCAAGGCCGGACAGATGATGCCCGAGGCGGCCGCTCTCGCCGGGCCGGGACTGCGGGCCACCTGCGAGGCGCTCGGAATCCCTCCAGTGCTGCACATGGGGTCGTGCGTGGACAACACCCGGATCCTGGTGCTGGCAGCGGCATTGGCCAACCACCTCGGGGTGGACATCAGCCAGCTCCCGTTGGCTGGAGCGGCACCGGAGTGGTACTCGGAGAAGGCGGTAGCGATCGGCGCGTACGTCGTGGCCAGCGGGATCACCACCGTGCTCGGAGTCGAGCCGCCGATCTTCGGCAGCCGTAACGTCACCGGACTGCTCGCCGGCGGCCTCGACGACGTCGTGGGGGCCAAGTTCGCCGTCGAGGCCGACCCGGAGCGGGCCGCAGTCCTCATTCGGCGGCACCTCGAGGCCAAGCGGGCCGCACTCGGTCTTCCGGCGCTGGACCTGGACCAGATCCGACCTCCAACGGTGGCCGCATGACCGCCAGCCCACGCACTCCCGTGCGAGTCGTCATCACGGGCAAGGGCGGTGTCGGCAAGACGACCCTCACCGCCCTGCTGGCGAGACAGTGGGCTGCTCGCGGACTGCGCGTGCTGGCCGTGGACGCGGACGCCCAGATGAACCTCGCCCGCACTCTTGGCCTCTCCGCCGTTGCCGCGGCTGCGATTACACCGCTGTCTCATCAAGGTGACTACATCGAGGAGACTGTGGGGGCGCGGCCAGGGGCCAGCGGGTCGCTTCTTCGGCTGAACCCCGACGCTTCCGACGCCGTCACACGATTCGGGGTCGATGCCCCGGACGGCGTGCGCCTGCTGGTCATGGGTGGACTGAACCAGGCAGGCGGCGGCTGCCTGTGTCCGGAGAACTCTCTGCTCACGGCTGCCGTCGCGGCCGTGGGCAAGGACGACGCAGACGTCGTTCTCATGGACACCCAGGCGGGCGTCGAACACTTCGGGCGCGCCGTGGCCCGCGGCTTTGACCAGGCCCTTGTCGTCACGGACACAACCTCGAACTCGGTGTCGGTGGCGGTGCAGACCGCTCGCCTCGCGCATGACCTCGGCATCCCTCGGATTGCCCTTGTCGTCAACCGGGTCCGAAGCGCCGACGACCCACAGCGGACCACACGCCTCGTTGCCGAGGAGGGTGGGTTCCCCTTCGCCGCGGTCCGCACCCTGCCCTGGGACGACGCCGTACTGGCCGCGGATCCCTCGGTCGAGCCGCTGCTGAGCGCGGCGGCGCCGTTCGCCGCAGCAACGGGCGCGCTCGCCGATGACTGGCTGGCAGTAGCGATGGAGGTGGCGCCATGAAGATCGTGGTCGTCGGGACGGGTCCAGCCGGCATCACGGCGGCGCAGACCATCCGTCGGTACGACACCGACGCAGAGCTCGTCCTGCTCACCACCGAGCACTGGGCCCCCTACTCGCCCCCGGCGATGGCTGACCACTTCCTCACCGGTCGACGCGAGCCTCTCTTCTGGAAAGGAGAGGACGTTGCCGACCGTCTTCGCGCAACGGAACTGCGCGGTGTCCACGTCCGCTCCGTGGCGACGGCCGCCCACGAGGTGACGCTCGAGGATGGCCGTCGCATCGACTACGACGCGTTGGTGCTGGCATCCGGGAGCCGGCTGCACGCACCACTACCCGGCATCGACCTGGCTGGGATCCACGACTTCAAGTCCCTCGATGCCGCGGAGCGCGTCATCGGCGCCGTGCGCAGCGGTGACGTTCACACGGCGTTGATCGTCGGCTGCGGGTTCATCGGCGTCGAGCTCGCGCTGCTGCTGGCCGATCTAGGCGTCCACGTCACCGTGCTGGGACGTCGCGGCTGGGTCATGCCTAGAATGCTCGACCCCGAAACCGCGTTGATCGCGGAGCGTGCGATCCGCGAGCGCGGCGTCGAGCTGAGGCTCGGGGTTGCGGCGACGGGCTTCGTCGGCGACGAGGCGGTTGCTGGGGTCCAGATGGCCGACGACACCCTGTTGACGGCTGATGCGTACGTGGCTGCGACCGGAGTCAAGCCGCACACCAAGTACCTCGCTGACTCCGGGATCGGCATGGACTGGGGCGTCCACGTGGACGACCGATTGCGCACTGATGCACCAGACGTGTACGCCGCCGGCGACCTGGCGGAGGCAGCCGACCGGATGACCGGGAAGAGGTACGTGCATGCGATCTTCCCGAACGCCGTGGCCCAGGGTGAGGTGGTGGCCCACAACATCCTGGGCATCGACACTGTGTACGCCGGCGCGGAGTCCATGAACAGCCTCAAGCACCTGGGCATCCCCATCGTGTCCATCGGAGCCATGGAGGGCGACGAGGTCCTGCGGTGGCAGGAGGACCAGGCGATGCGTTCGGTGTGGCTGGTCGACGGTCGGATCGTCGGCTGTCGGCTTGCCGGCGCGATCGCTGGCGCCGGTGTCTACCGCACGCTGATGCTGCGTGGCGACGACGTGCGTCACTTCGGTCGGCGGCTGGTCACCCCGACGTTCGGCCCTGGGGACGTCGCGCTGCCCGCTGCACTTCCCGGCGTCACCGGCTGGTCCCAGGTGGCGTAGCGGTCACGAACTCGAAGCTCTGACCGCCAAGACCCGACCGGACTGCGTTGGAGGCTTCGACCACCGCGCTTCTACGAGTACCACCCCGCGTCGGGCGCGAGGTCGTAGCGATCGGCCCACAGACCGACGTCCAGGAAGCCGTTGTACGAGACCACGCGCCATCGGGGGCTGTGCGAGACGTTCAAGCTCGCCAGCCTCACGCTGCAGGACATGGCCCCGGAGTCCCAGAAGACGGGTCGAGCGCCGGACCTGACGAGTTCTCCCGACGGCCGGTACAGCAGGCAGGCCGGAGCCCAGTCCGACCCCGAGTCTCCGAGAAAGAGCTCGAGTGTGTAGTCCCACCGCGGCCCACCGTGCGAGTCCAGACGTGCGGCGATCCCGACGTTCTCACCTCTCGCGTTGCTGATCGGCGCATGCGACCAGACCTTGATCCGCAGGTAGCTGCCATTGGCCCTACTCACAACGGCCTTCTCCGACTGGCGCACGTCCAGTGCGCGATGCGTCGGAAGGTCCCGAGGGTCGTAGCCCACAGCTCTGGAGACGACCCCGGACCTGGCTCGGGAGGCCTGGACCGGACCCGCAGCGACCGGCACCAGGAGCGCGACGACGACGACTGACGCGGCCAACGAGAGGGCTGATGACTTGAACATGACCGCTCCTCTGCCTCAGGTGAACGGCTGCTGTCGGTTCACGAGTACCCCGAAACCGCTCCAGCAGCACACACCCTCAGGTTCCACCGACGCCGCCCGCCAGACCAGAGCCCTTCGCCCCGACGTCCGTCTCTGCGCCATCAGGCCTGCAGCGACCCTCGGCGCGTTACTGTGCTGGCTACAGCGCCTGAACCGCCGCGAGGAAGCGGTCGACGTCGTCATCATTGCTGTAGTGAGCGAGGCTGGCCCGCACCGCGGATCCGGTGTCGCGGATGCCCAGCGCGCCGGTGACCTCCCACGCGTAGTTGTGTCCGCTCCAGACGTTGATCTCCTGCGCGGCCAGAGTCTTGGCGACATCGTCAGGGGACAAGCCGTCGACGCGGAAGTACAACGTCGCGGTCCGGTGCTTGGCCTTGCCATACAGGATGATGCGATCATCGGCCTCGAGCTCTGCAAGCATGCGCGAGAACAGCGCGGTCTCATGACGTTCGGAGCTGGTCAGCGAGGTGATCAGCTGGTCGCGACGACTTCCCATGGCGCCGTCGTCGAGTGCAGCGAGATGGTCGACGGCTGCAGCGACCCCAGCGAAGTTGTGGTACGAGGGAGTCCCCCACTCGAAGCGGTCGGGAACGTCGTTCGCCGACGACGCCAGCTTGTGCGGGTGCAGTGGCTCGAGCACGTCGGGCGCAGCGATGACTGCCCCTACATGCGGGCCGTCCCATTTATAGGCACTCGTCGCGTAGAAGTCGGCGCCCAGTGCCTTCACGTCGACCACCCCGTGTGCTGTCGAGTGGACGCCGTCGACATACGTCAACGCCCCCGAAGCATGCGCAATGTCGGCGATGGCTCGCACGTCCGGCCGGCTCCCCAGCACGTTGCTGGCCCCCGTGACCGCGACCAGCCTGGTGCCCCCGTCGACGAGCTCGAGGTACTGCTCAGCTGGCAGCTCGCCGGTCGCCAGGTCGATGTCCGCCCAACGGACCTCGACCCCCGAATGTTGCGCCCACTGGACCCAGGGGCGCACGTTGGCGTCATGGTCCAGCCTGGAGAGCACGACGTTCTCACCCGAGCGCCAGGTCTCCGCAAGGGTCTGCGCGAAGCGGTAGGTCAGCGTCGTCATGTTTGGTCCGAGGACCACGCCACCCGGATCGCCGTTCACGAGGTCGGCCACGGCAGCTCGCGCCGCTGCCGCGTCGTAGTCGGCACGCAGGCTGGAGTCGAAGAAGCCTCCCCCGTTGCTCGTCCCGCGTCGGTAGGCCCCGGCGATCGCCTCGATCACCGAGTCCGGGGACTGCGTGCCGGCGGCACCGTCGAGGTAGACGGTCCCCGACTGAAGTGCTGGGTACAGAGCGCGGATCCGTTCGACGTCGTAGGTCATGCCCCCATTGTGGCCTGCCCGCCCGTCGAGTAGCTCACCCCCTGCGTCCTCACCTTGATAGGGCGCTGCAGGACGCCGACAGCGAGCCTCTCGGGTCAGTTGCGGGTCTGGGACGCCGACGCGACCAGGGTCCGGATCACGCGCAGCGCCACCGACAGCGTGGCCAGGTCGAAGGAGTCCCCCGAGCCGATCTCGTGCAGGGTGTTGCGGGCTCGCTGCAACCCCTCGCCGTTCGCCGACTCCCACGCTTCGATCCGCTCCTGGGCAGTGCCACCTGGCGGCGTCAACGCGAGGACGTTGGCCGTCAGTCCCGCCAGCGCGCCGTACAGGTCGTAGCGCAGCGCCATTCGGGCCAACGCGTGCCAACGCTCGTCGCGCGGTAGCGCGGTGATGCGGTTGAGCATCTTGTCGACCTCGAACCGGTCGGACAGCGCGAAGTAGATGTAACCCACCTCTTCCGCAGGCTGACCGGTTGAGTTCGCAAGCTCGACGATGTCCAGCAACGAGAAGGCGTCGAGGTGTGCGGCCGTCGCGACGGCGAGCTCCGGGGGGATCCCCTGCTCGCAGTAGTACGCGGTCCGTCGGTCCAGGCGCTCACGTTCGGCGCCCTTGAGCATCTGCGGGATCTTGGTCGCCAGCTCCTTGACGCCGGCGAAGTGCTCGATCTCGGCCTCGACGTCGACCAGGGACCTGCGGTTCTGCATGACCCATCGTGTGGCGCGGTCGAGCAGTCGCCGGGTCTCGAGGTAGACCGCCGACTGCGCGGCCGTGGGAACCAGGTTGTCCAGCGCCTCGACCTCACGCCAGAACACGTCCAGCCCGAACACGTCGCGGGCGACGGCGTAGGCCCTCGCGATCTCGACAGCCGTCGCCCCCGCCTCCTCTCCGGCGCGGTACGTAAAGGTGATACCGCCGCGGTTGATCATCTCGTTGACGAACACCGTCGTGATGATCTGGCGGCGCAGGGGGTGCTGGTCGAGCCTGCCGGCATAACGTTCGACCAAGGCCGGCGGGAAGTACGAGGCCATCAGCCTTGCGAAGTACGGCTCGTCAGGAAGGCTCGTCTCGAGCAGCTCGTCGGCCAGCGTCATCTTCGAGTAGGCCAGGAGTACCGAGAACTCAGGTGACGTGAGGCCGCCGCCGGACGCGTCGCGACGGTCGATCTCGGCGTCGCTCGGGAGGAACTCCAGGGTCCGGTCGAGCTCGCCGCGGCTCTCGAGCAGCCGGATGAACCGCTTGTGGACCGACAGCATCGAGTGCGCCTGCACCCGGGCATTGCCCAGCAGCACGTTCTGCTCGTAGTTGTCGCGCAAGACGTGGCTGGAGACGTCGCCCGTCATGGTCGCCAGCAGCTCGTTTCGCTGCTTGGGCGTCAGGTCGCCCGAACGAACGACCGAGTCGAGCAGGATCTTGATGTTCACCTCGTGGTCAGAGGTGTCGACGCCCGCGCTGTTGTCGATGGCGTCGGTGTTGATCCGGACCCCGGCCTGAGCTGCCTCGACCCTACCCAGCTGGGTCAGGCCGAGGTTCCCACCCTCACCCACGACCCGGGCCCGGAGCTGGGCACCGTCGATGCGAATAGCGTCGTTGGCCTTGTCACCGACGTCGCTGTTCGACTCCCCGTCGGACTTCACGTACGTACCAATTCCGCCGTTCCAGAACAGGTCCACCGGAGCGGTCAGGATTGCGTGCATCAGATTCGCCGGAGTCAGGGTCACCACATGGTCGGGAAGCTGGAGCACCTCGCGCACCTGCGGGGTGATCGTCACCGACTTCAACGACCGCGGGTAGACACCACCGCCCTCGGAGATGAGTGTGCGGTCGTAGTCGTCCCAGCTGGACCGGGGCAGCTCGAACAGCCGCTTGCGCTCCTTGAACGACGACGCGGCCTCGGCGCCGGGGTCCAAGAAGATGTGTCGGTGGTCGAACGCCGCCACGAGTCGAATGTGCTCGGACAGGAGCATGCCGTTGCCGAACACGTCGCCGGACATGTCACCGATTCCGACCGCGGTGAAGTCCTCGCTCTGGGTGTCGACTCCGAGCTCGCGGAAGTGCCGCTTCACCGACTCCCAGGCACCACGTGCCGTGATTCCCATGGCCTTGTGGTCGTAGCCGACCGAGCCCCCCGAGGCAAAGGCGTCGCCGAGCCAGAAGCCGTACGCCTGGGCGATCCCGTTGGCGATGTCGGAGAACGTGGCGGTGCCCTTGTCGGCCGCCACCACGAGGTAGGGGTCGTCGCCGTCGTGTCGCACGACGTCGACCGGCGGAACGACTTCGCCGTCGACAAGGTTGTCAGTGATGTCGAGCAGGGCGCAGATGAACGTGCGGTAGGACTCAACGCCCTCGGCCATCCAGGCCTCGCGCCCGGCAACCACGGGATCAGGCAGGCGCTTGGGGACGAATCCGCCCTTGGCCCCTCCGGGCACGATCACTGCGTTCTTGACGGCTTGAGCCTTGACCAGGCCCAGCACCTCGGTTCGGAAGTCCTCGCGGCGGTCCGACCACCGAAGACCGCCCCGCGCCACCGAACCGAACCGCAGATGGACACCCTCGACACGAGGTGAGTACACCCAGATCTCGAACTTCGGCCTCGGGAGCGGGAGATCGGGAATCGCCAGAGGGTTCAGCTTGAACGAGACATACGACTTGGGCTGACCGTCAGGGTCGAACTGGTAGTAGTTCGTCCGCAAGGTGGCGTTGATGGTCGCCAGCAGAGACCGAATGATGCGGTCCTGGTCCAGGCTCGTGACGGAGTTCAGCGCCGTCTCGACCCCGGTGGTGATCTGCGTCGCCAGCGCTTCTCGGTCTCCCACGAAGGCAGGGTCGAGGCGAACCTCGAACAGCTCGACCAGGCTCCGGGCGATCTCCAGGTTCGCCGCAAGGGCCTGCTCGATGTACTCCTGGCTGAAGGTCGACCCGGTCTGGCGCAGGTACTTGGAGTACGCGCGCAGAACCATCGCCTCGCGCCAGGTGAGACCGGCCAGCATGACCAAGGCGTTGAAGCCGTCCGCCTCGGCCCTTCCCTGCCACGCGGCGGCGAAGGCCTCCTGGAACAGCAGACGCAGGGCCTCGTTGGGAACATGAACCGACTCACTGGCATGGTGGATCAGACCGAAGTCGTACAGCCACACATGGTCGGCGCCTGTCGGCTCGATCTCGTACGGGCGCTCGTCGGTGACCTCGACACCCATCCTCTGCAGAACGGGCAGCACCTCCGACAAGGAGATGTCCGAACCGGACCGGTAGATCTTGAACCGCCGCTCCCCCGGCTGGGCGTCGGTCGGCTGGTACAGGTTCATCGCCATGTCGCCGCCCGGCTCCAGAGCGATGACCCGCCGGAGGTCGGCCACGGCCGTGCGGGCGTCGAAGTCCTCCTTGTAGGCCTCGGGGAACGCCCCGACGTAGGCACGGAGCAAGGGAACCGCAACTTCCTCGCCCAAGGTCTCCAGCGTCGCGTCGTAGAAGTCGTCCTCCCAGGTGCGCGTCGACTCAGCCATCCGATGCTCGAGGTCTTCGACGTCTACGTCCGGCAGCGGCTCGCCTGCCGCGGTGCGGACGACGAAGTGCAGCCGCGCCAGAACGGACTCAGACACTCGCGCGGTGTAGTCGACACTCTCAGCCCGGTAGGCCTCGGCAAGGATTGCTTCCATGGCCTTGCGTACCCGAGTCGTGTACCGGTCACGCGGCAGGTACACCATCGCCGAGACGAATCGGCCGTACACATCTGGACGCAGGAAGAGGCGCACCTGGCGTCGCTCCTGCAGGTGCAGAACCGCCGTCACGACCGGCAGAAGCTCCTCGGCGCTCATCTGGAAGAGCTCGTCGCGCGGGTACGTCTCGAGGATCTGCAAGAGGTCCTTGCCGCTGTGGCTCATCGGCTCGAAACCCGACGCCTCCACCACTGCCTTGACCTTGCGACGCAGCACGGGGATGCGCATGACGCTCTCGCTGTACGAGCTGGCCGTGAACAACCCCAGGAACCGGCGCTCGCCGGTCACGTTGCCCTGGTCGTCGAACGTCTTGATGCCCACGTAGTCGAGGTAGGCGGGCCGGTGCACCGTCGACCGGCTGTTGGCCTTGGTCAAGACCAGGACGCGGCGCTCGCGAGCCCGCGCCCGGACCTCTGCGGGGAGCTTGCTGAACGACGCTGACTGGGTCCGGTCCCCGCGCAGCAGCCCCAGACCGCTGCCCGGCACCGTGGCCAGGACATCCTCGCCGTCGCGACTCTCAAGCGTGTACTCGCGGTAGCCCAGGAACGTGAAGTGGTCATCGACCAGCCAGCGCAGAAGGTCCCATGCGTCGGCGACCTCGGACTCGCTGACCTCGACCGGAGGATGCGACGCGAGCTCATCGGCAGTGCGCAGCGCCGCCTCGCGCATCTTGGCCCAGTCCTCGACCGACTCGCGCACGTCGGTGAGCGAGGAGTGCAGCGTCGACTCGATGCTGGCAAGGACCTCAGGGTCGCTGACTCGATCGACCTCCACGTACATCCACGACTCTGGTGTGATTCCGGGCTCGTAGCGTGCATCGGGCGCGGTCAGCAGCTCTTGGAGCTCGCCTGACAAGGACCGTCGTACCGCGAACTGGGGGTGGACCACCAGGTGCATGGACAACCCGAGGCGCGACAGAGCTGAGGTGACTGAGTCGACGAGGAACGGCATGTCGTCGGTGACGACCTCCACCACGGTGTGACCGGTGGACCAGCTGTGCTCGTCGACCGTCGGGATGAAGGCGTGAACCTTGGCGGTTCCGACCGGACGGTCCTTGGCCAGACGGCGCAGGGACACCGGGGCCCCGAGAACGTCAGCCGGGTCGCGGCCCACGAGGTCCTCGGGCGCAATGTGACGGTAGAAAGCCCTCACGTACTCCGCGAGCTCGTCTCGCGCGGACCCGTCAGCCCGATCCAGGGCGCGTTCGACGAGGTCGACCTTGGCGTCGTCCAGCTTGCTCAGCATCGAACTTCCGCTCCCGTCCAGACACTCCTCGGCCGGGATATGAGGCTACCCGTTCTTCGACGGCCCTTGGGCAACTACCCCATATGCGGGTACCGGTAGTCGGTCGGTGGGACGAACGTCTCCTTGATCGAGCGAGGGCTGACCCAGCGGAGCAGGTTCTGGGGTCCTCCGGCCTTGTCGTTCGTGCCGCTGGCCCGACCACCGCCGAAGGGCTGTTGGCCCACGACCGCCACGGTGGGCTTGTCGTTGACGTAGAAGTTGCCGGCGGCGAACCGCAGCCGGTGGGAGGCGTCGGCGACGACCCGGCGGTCCTGGGCGATGATCGACCCGGTCAAGGCGTA
>JBAPUB010000181.1:0-6063 GCA_049282455.1 Actinomycetes bacterium | reverse complement strand
AGGACACCCACGACTTCGAGTCCCGCTACCTCGACACCCTCGTCGGCCCCCTCCCCGAGGCCCACGACCTGTACGTGCAGCGATCCCCGATGTCCCACCTCGACACGCTGACCGCCCCGGTCCTCCTGCTTCAGGGAGACGACGACAAGATCGTGCCGCCGTCGCAGCCACAGGCCGTCGCCGATGCGCTGGCTGCCAAGGGCGTTCCACACGCCTACCTGCTCTTCGCCGGCGAGCAGCACGGCTTCCGCAAGGCCGAGAACGTCATCGCGGCGCTGGAGGCCGAGCTGTCCTTCTTCGGGCAGGTCTTCGGTTTCGACCCACCCGGGGTGCCGCGACTGGAGCTGCAGTGACGACGACGTCCTCGAGACCGGACGGGGCGCCATGGACCAGTCACAGCTGAAGGCGGCACAGGCGCCACTCAAGGAGCGCTATCGCGAGGACGCCGAAGCAGCCCTGGTGACTCTGAGCGCGGCCGGACAGCTGGGTGAGGGTGTCACCTGCTCGGTCGAGACCGGTCGGGCGTTGGTGGCGGCCGGCCTGCACCCAGCAACGGGCGGCGACGGCATGTCAGCGTGCTCAGGGGACATGCTGCTGCAGGCCCTCGTGGCCTGCGCCGGAGTGACCCTGCGGGCCGTGGCCACCTCGATCGGACTCACCGTCCGTGACGGACAGGTCCGCGCCGAAGGTGACCTGGACTTCCGCGGAACGCTGGGCGTGGACAAGTCCGCACCGGTCGGCTTCACCGCAATCCGGCTCTCGTTCGACCTCGACACCGACGCCACCGCCGAGCAGCTGGAAACCCTTCTTCGACTCACCGAGCGCTACTGCGTGGTGTTCCAGACCCTCAGCTGTCCACCGCAGATGAGCGCTGAGCTCCGCTCCATTCACTGACCGCTCGGGGCGCCCGCGCCACCACCCAGGCGGTCGTGAGCAGCAGCACGGTGGCGCCGGTCAGGTAGCCGGCGACGACGTCGGACGTCCAGTGAACGGTCAGTACCAGCCGGCTGGTCCCGATGCCGCATGCGAGCAGTCCGAGGACGGTGGCCACCCAGCCCCGGCGACCACGGGAAAGGGTCCACCAGGCCAGGATCGCCAGGGCTCCATATCCGTAGACGGCCACGGACGCGTGACCGGACGGGAAGCTGGGGTCGTTCGCCAGCCAGTACGTGCCGTTGGACGCTGGGCGGTCTCGCTGCACGACGGTCTTGAGCAGGTGTGTGGTCGCCCAGCCCGCGGCGACGGTGGCGAGCAGCCACCACGACAGCAGCGACCGGCCACGACGCCACTGCACCCAGGCAGCGCCGCCGACGACGGGCACCACCACCCAGGCCTGTCCCGCGACGGACAGCAGTCGTGCCGGTGCCAGGGCCCACGGGTGCGACGCCGACCACGCAAGCTGTGTGACGTTCGTGGACGAGTCGAAGTCGAGCAGGGGCGGCCAGGACACGAGAACAGCAACCATGAGCACCAGCACGACAGCGCCCAGGACCGCGGCAGTCATGACCAGGGCGTCGACCGACCACCGCGAAGCCCGGACCAGGGGCCGAAGGACTGACGCGTCGTCAGTCTCCGACATCGACACCCATGACGCCGTCGACGTCCTCCCCCAGCAGCTCTCGCACGACCGACCCCGCCACCGATGGCGGGTAACCCTTGCGCGCGAGCATCGCGACCAGACGGCGGGTCACGACGTCGCGGGGCAGGGTGCGCATGCTGGCGAGTCTGCGCCGTGCCAACCGTTGTGCTGTCGCGCGTTCGGACTCGGCGTCGACGGCCTCGAGGGCGGCCCGCGCGGTCTCGTCGGCGACGCCCCGCTGACGCAGCTCGTGGGCCAACGCACGTCGGGCCAGACCACGACCGTTGTGACGCGACTCGACCCAGGCATGGGCGAACGCGTCGTCGTCGACGTAGCCGAGCTCGCCGAACCGGTCGAGCACCTGCTGGGCCGCCTCGTCGGGAACGCTGCGCCGGCGCAGGGCCTCGGCCAGCTGGGCCCGGGTGCGAGGACCGTTGGTCAGCTGCCGAAGGACGACGGCCCGGGCCACCTCGACCGGGTCGGCGTCAGGACCGGCCGACGCCGACGAGCCCGGAGTGGGCCCGTCGGCCGGGTCGAGCTGATGGGCTGGCGAACGCCTGGGCATCGGCTCAGAAGTCGACCGGTGCCGGCTCGGCCGCGGTGAGGTCGACGTCGACATCGATGCGCGGGCCGACCCCGAGCTTCTCCTTGATCTTCTTCTCGATCTCGTCGGCGAGGTCGGGGTTGTCGAGCAGGAAGGTGCGCGCGTTCTCCTTGCCCTGTCCCAGCTGGTCACCTTCGTAGGTGTACCAGGCACCGGACTTGCGCACGAACCCGTGCTCGACCCCCATGTCGATGAGACCACCCTCGCGGGAGATGCCATGGCCGTACAGGATGTCGAACTCGGCCTGCTTGAACGGTGGCGCCATCTTGTTCTTGACCACCTTGACCCGGGTGCGGTTGCCGACCGCGTCGGTGCCGTCCTTCAGCGTCTCGATCCGACGCACGTCCAGCCGGATCGAGGAGTAGAACTTCAGCGCACGCCCACCGGTCGTGGTCTCCGGTGAACCGAACATGACCCCGATCTTCTCGCGCAGCTGGTTGATGAAGATCGCCGTCGTGTTCGACTGCGACAGCCCGCCGGTCATCTTGCGCAGCGCCTGCGACATCAGGCGTGCCTGCAGGCCGACGTGGCTGTCCCCCATCTCCCCCTCGATCTCAGCGCGCGGAACCAGGGCCGCCACCGAGTCGATGACCAGGATGTCGATGGCCCCGGAGCGAACGAGCATGTCGGCGATCTCCAGCGCCTGCTCGCCCGTGTCGGGCTGGGAGACGAGCAAGGCGTCGGTGTCGACACCGAGCCTCTTGGCGTAGTCGGGGTCGAGGGCATGCTCGGCGTCGATGAACGCTGCGATGCCACCGGCGCGCTGGGCACTGGCCACCGAGTGCAGGGCAACGGTCGTCTTGCCACTGGACTCCGGTCCGTAGATCTCGACGACCCGACCTCGCGGCAGCCCGCCGATCCCCAAGGCGATGTCCAGCGCGATGGATCCGGTCGGGATCACCTCGACCGGTGCCCTGCCGTCGTCGCCGAGGCGCATGACGGAGCCCTTGCCGAACTGGCGCTCGATCTGGGCGAGCGCGGTGTCGAGGGCCTTGTCGCGGTCTGCGGTTGCCATGGAACGCCCCTCGCGGGTGTCGTGGGCGGGGTCCGCCCGGTGGTGGGTGGTGCCTGAGGTCGTGAGCGACGCTACGGGTGGGATCCGACAGTTTCCGCCCCGGGGAGCCGGGGTCGGGACCGAAGCCCTCGAGCAGGTCGTGGGGCGACCGTAACCGAACACTTGTTCGACTGTGAAGTCGACACGCCGGGAGCCTCGCCTACTGCGCGGGCCCGCCCCCCGGGCCGGGCGCCACACGACGCCGCAGTCGCACCTGCTGGACCACCAACGGCACGAGCGCCACGGCGGCCACGACGTTGAGCCAGCCGTAGGACGCCGTCGCGACCACGATTCCGGCGACCACACCGGCGAGCGCGCCCGCCAGGTTCATCACGGTGTCCCCCGCACCCTGGATCCCGGGTCGGTCGACGTCGGCCACCGACTCGGTGATCAGCGCAGAGCCGCACACCAACGTGAACGACCAGCCCAACCCGAGCAGGAACAGCCCCGCCCCGAGCTGAAGAACGTTGTCGCCCGGGGCCGTCCCCGCGACCACGGTGGACACGAACAAGATCGCCGTACCGACCGCGATTCCTCGAGCAGCGCCGTACCGGTCGGCCAGCCACCCCACGACCGGGCTCAAGGCGTACATGCCCAGGATGTGCACGCTGATCACCAGCCCGATGACGGTCAGTGTGACCTCGACGTGCTGCATGTGCACCGGCGTCATGACCATCACCATCACCATCACGGCGTGGCCGATCGCGATCGCGGTCAGACCGAGGACCGCCCCGGGCGCAGTCCTCAGCGCGTCACGCACCTCGGCCAGCGTGGCCCGCGGCGGCACGTCCTCGACCCCGCGGGTGGCGCGTTCGGTCATCAGCGGGTCCGGTCGCAACCCGATGGTGATGACCAACGCGCCCGCACACAGGGCCGTCGCTGTGACGACGTAGGGGCCGGTCAGCGGTGGCAGGCCGATCCGGTCGGCCAGCTGCGAGGCGGGCTGCATCAGGTTGGGTCCCAAGACGGCGCCGACCGTCGTCGCCCACACCACCAGCGACAGCGACCGCGCCACCCGATCGGGGTCGGCCAGGTCGGTTGCCGCATACCTTGACTGCAGGCCGGCAGCGGTGGCCGAACCAACCAGGAACGTCCCGGCGAGGATCAGGGGAAGCAGCTCAAGGGTCCCTGCGACGATCACGACCACGGCGCCGACCCCACCGGTGAGCAGGCCCAGGGACAGCCCGGGCCGGCGGCCCCGTCGGTTGCTGACCGCGGCGAGCGGGACGGCAGCCGCCGCCGCGCCGAGCACACCCGACGTCTGGGCCAGGCCCGCCCAGCCCTCCGATCCGGTGACGTCGGCGACGAGGAGGCTGCCTGCGGCGACTCCGCTGGCCACACCCACACCGCTGAGCACCTGGGTGGCAGACAGCACCCCCACGGTCCGGCGCTGGACGCTCCTGAGGTCGAGGCTCATCGCTCGGACTTCGGGAGGTCGAGGGCAGCGACGACGGCCCGCCACACGGTCTTGGTGTCCTCACCGGCAGCCAGTGCCTCGTCGACCGTTCGACCCCCCAGCCCGGGAATCACCTGGTCGTGCGCGTAGGAGGACGCGTACCCCTCACCGAGGTTGTCGTGCATCCGTCGCCAGAACTCGGTGAGTCGCACGACGGTGACGGTACCTGTCCCCACCGCAGAAGCCGCCTACCGGTCGTGCTGCTGCGCGACGTGACGGCCGTGGGTCCGACCTGTACGCCGACGGCTCCGAACCGCCCACCAGACAAGAAGCGCGAGCGACCCGACCACCGCAAGAGCTGTCACGGCAACACCTGCGAGCACCCACCGACTGCGCAGCAACCTCGTCAGCATCGTCAGCATCGTCCACACTGACTGAACCGACTGCACCGACTGGTTCGCCTGCGCAGCAGCCACGATGTCGGTCTTGGCACCCATCGTGAAGCGCCAGACGACGGTCTGGTCGTCGGACGCCGACACCTGCCCGTTCGTCGACGTCACCGGCCCCGGGAAACGGATCCGCAAAGACACCTCGGCCTGCGTGAGCAGGCGCCGAGCTTTGGCGTCCTGCGCGACGCCGAGCGACGCGGGCGTCAGGTCGACCTGCCCGGTGACGAGATATCGCTGCCCGGAACGGGTGATCTGCAGCAGGGGTGGCTTGGATCCCGCCCCACCGCCGAAGGCGTCCAGCCCGACGTCGACGAGCTCGACGCGTACCCCGACCCGGTCACCCTCGCGGTAGGGCTGGGTCGTGACCGAGCCGGAGGGCGGGTCGGACGGCACCAACCGGTCGACCAGGTCCGCCACCACGTTGTCGACCGGCCCAGATCGTCGGACCACCGACTTGTCTACAGCGATGACGGCCTGCCCGCTCACCGTGTCGTCCGAGTTGATCGTGAGATCGACCGCAGCGGTGAAACAGCCGCTCAGAACCGTGGCCAAGACGACCAGCAGAACCATGCCCGCACCGGCGCGCCGCCCGTTTGCGAGGACACCGGAGGCGGACACCCACCCATCCCATCGCATCGGCTCGTCCCGACCGGGCACCGGCACCGGCGCCCGGTACCCGTGTCGGTGCCCGTGTCGGTGCCGGGGGCGACAATGAGGCGGTGAGCCACACCGGACCGGACCCGTTGAGCGGCTTCGGCGCTCGGGCACGCGGCTGGTTCGAGGCGGCGTTCGAGGCGCCGACGCCGTCGCAGGCTCAGGCCTGGGCCGCCATCGCCTCGGCTCAGCACACCCTGGTGGTGGCTCCGACCGGGTCAGGCAAGACCCTGGCAGCGTTTCTGTGGGCCCTCGACCGACTGGCGACCGAGCCCCCCGACGTGGGCGTGAGCCGTACGCGCGTGCTGTACATCTCACCGCTGAAGG
>JBAPUB010000180.1:0-3178 GCA_049282455.1 Actinomycetes bacterium | reverse complement strand
TCGCGGCTGCGGGGACGTCGCGGATCACCGGGCTACTCACCGACGACGGTGCGCCGACAGCCAGCGGCGCGCGGTCAGGGCTCACCGCCACGGCCGACGCCGCCGCCACAAAGGGCACGTTCTTCTCGATCGTGCTCAGTCCCGCACCATGACCACGGTCGTGACTTTCGGTCCTCGACCCTGGCATTGGTGGACGAGACACTCAAGAAGCCCCGTAGTCAACGTGAAGCACGTCCGACCCAGGGAGAACACATGAGGAGATCGCGCTTCGCAACGGTGGTTGCCGCTTTCGCGGCGTTCGCGGCCACGGCGGGGATGATGGGGCTCGGACCTGCGGGAGCGTCGGTCGCCCAGCCCACGCTGGTCAACACGAACCCGGCCGACTTCACCCCGAACGTCACGGACGGCAAGGTGCTGGCGATCGCCCAGGTCGGTAACACGATCGTGCTCGGGGGCACGTTCTCGTCGGTCACGAGTGCCAACGGGGCCACCACATATACCCGGAGCCGGCTGGTTGCGTTCGACGCGACCACGGGAGCGGTGAGCACCACCTTCAAGCCGGCTCCCAACGGCAGCGTCGAGGCCCTCGCACCCTCGGCCGACGGCAAGAGCTTGTACGTCGGCGGGACCTTCACCAGCGTGGACGGCGCAGCCGGCACGAGCCGCCTGGTCCGTCTCGACGTCTCCAACGGCACCAGGGTCGCGGGTTTCACCACACCGACGATCAACGGCCCGATCCGCGACATGAAGCGGTTCGACTCGACCCTGTACATCTCAGGCGGTTTCTCCACCGTGGGTGGGCAGCCTCGGGGTCGCATGGCGAGCCTGGACGCCCTGACCGGTGCCCGGACGGACAAGCTGAACGTGGCATTCACCGGCGTCAACAACGGTGGCACCACCACGGTCAACAAGTTCGATGTCTCGCCGGACGGTTCACGCATCGTCGCCATCGGCAACTTCAACGCAGTCAACACCCAGCCACGCAGCCAGATCGCCATGATCGACACGAGTGGCACGAGCGCCACACTGTCCAGCTGGTCCACGGACATCTACCCGAACTACTGCGCGTCGGTGTTCAACACCTACATGCGCGACCTGGACTTCTCCCCCGACGGCGCCTACTTCATTGTGAGCACCACCGGTGCCTACGGAGGCGCCGACAGCTACTGCGACACCATCACCAGGTGGGAGACCGCCAACAACGGTGGCGGACAGCTGCCCAGCTGGACCGACCACACCGGTGGAGACACGACCTATGCCGTCGCGGCGACCGGGACGGCTGTCTACATCGGCGGTCACATGCGCTGGGTGAACAACCCCTACGCCGGCGATGCAGCCGGCCCCGGTGCCGTCCCGCGACAGGGAATCGCCGCGCTGGACCCGAGCAACGGGCTGCCCTTCAGCTGGAACCCGACGCGATCGCGTGGGGTCGGGGTGTTCGACTTCCTAGCGACCAGCCAGGGCCTGTGGCTCGGTTCGGACACCAACAAGATCGGTGGTGAGACGCACGCAAAGATCGCGCTGATGCCTCTCGCCGGAGGCAAGACAATCCCCGCGGTGACCATCCCGAATCTGCCGGGCACAGTGCTCCAGCTCGGCCGCTACGGCGGAAGCACCGACCCGTCGGTACTGTTCCGGGTCAACGCTGGCGGACCCGAGCTGGAGAGCGTCGACGACGGGCCGAACTGGGCAGCTGACAACGCCGGGGACTCTCCCTACCGCAACAGCGGGAGCAACTGGGTCGAGGCCTGGAACCAGTCGGTGACCCGTGACTCGTCGGTCCCGAACACCGACACCGACCGCGCCCCGATGGCGTTGTTCGACTCCGAGCGGTGGGATCCAGGCAGCCAAGGTGACAACGCGGCCGATGAGATGCAGTGGAACTTCCCGGTGACCTCGGGCACGCCGCTGACCGTCCGGCTGTACTTCGCGAACCAGTGCGGATGCACTGCGTCGGTCGGTGCTCGCGTGTTCGACGTCGCGATCGATGGCTCCACCAAGCTGTCGAACTTCGACATGGTCGCGCTCAAGGGCGACCGGGTCGGATTCGTGCAGTCGTTCAACGTCACAGCCGATGGCAACGGTCTGGACATCGGATTCACCCACATCGTCGAGAACCCGTTGGTCAACGGGATCGAGATCATCGACCGGTCCGTGACGCCACCGACGACCATCGACCCCGCGCTAAGCCAGGTACGCCGGACGCCCCTGTCGGCACTGGAGGTACCGGGCGCGACAACCACGGCTGCGGGAAGCGAGACGTTCCACAACGCCCGCGGTGCCTTCGTGGTCAACAACACGCTGTACACGCCGTGGCTGGACGGCACTCTCAGGGCACGGACGATCACGGGGTCGACGATCGGCACCTCCGTGCGGACGGTCAACCTGTACAACGGGACGTTCACCAACGACGCACCCAGCATCACGGGGATCGTGTACGACCCGGGCACCAGCCGGATCTACTACACGATGTCCGGCCAGAACCAGCTGTTCTGGCGCTGGTTCACCCCGGAGAGCGAGGTCGTCGGTGCGCGGCGCTACGACGTCGACTCCGGCGCGCTGAACGCCTCACAGGTGGGCGGGATGTTCCTGTCCGGAGGCTCGCTGTACTACGCACTGCGCAGCGACGGTGACCTGTACCGCGTCGGCTTCAACGCCGGCGTCAGCGGGTCGGCCACGCTCGTCGACAGCAGCCGTGACTGGACCGCGCAGGGCATGACGCTGAGCGGCTCCTGAGGCCCACTCGGGACTAGGGGCGTAGCCCGTAGGCTGGGGTCCTGACGAGATCGTCGGGACCCCCAGCCTTCTCCAGGAGCGCGTGTGAGCCTGTCCGGCCTCCTGTCCGTCCTGCGACCCGACCCAGCGGTGTCTGCGGCGGTCGAGGCGGCCCACACGTCGGCGCTCTCGGCGCTGGAGGTCTCCGGTCCGACCACCCTCCCCCCGTTCCTGGTCGCGGCCATCGCATCGGGCTCTCGCGACGGGGTGGAGTGGGGCAGCCGTCCCGTGCTCGCCGTCACCGCCACCGGACGCGAGGCCGAGGACCTCGTCGCTGCGCTGCGGTCGCTGCTGCCGGCTGACCAGGTCGCCGACTTCCCGGCGTGGGAGACGTTGCCGCACGAACGGCTCTCACCGCGGTCGGACACCGTGGGTCGCCGGCTCGCGGTGCTGCGCCGGCTGG
>JBAPUB010000179.1:0-2964 GCA_049282455.1 Actinomycetes bacterium | reverse complement strand
GGGTAGAGGGTCAGGGGTCAACCGCCCAGTACCCTCTACCCCGTGGAAGCCATTGCCCTGATTGCCCGCCTGGCGCTCGCCGTCACCTTCGCGGTGTCGGCGGTCGCCAAGCTGCGCGACCGCGAAGGCGCCCGCCAGGCGGTCGCCGACTTCGGGGTGCCCGAGTCGCTGGTCGCCCTCATCGCTGTGGCGCTGGCCCCGCTCGAGCTGGCCTCGGCGGTGCTCCTGCTCACCACCGACCTCGGGGTCGTCGGTGGGGCCGCCCTCGGCGGGGCCATGCTGCTCGCCTTCACTGTCGCGATCGTCGTCAACCTTCAGCGGGGCAACCGGGTCGACTGCCACTGCTTCGGGGCGATGTCGACCAAGCCGCTGTCGTGGTGGTCGGTCGGTCGAAATGCCGCACTGCTCGTGCTGGCCGCGCTGGTGCTGGCCGGCGGGTCGAGCCAGCCTTGGCCGTGGGTCGCCGTGGCCGACCTGTTCGCCCCGCTGACGACGTCCGAGACCTGGCTGTGGGTGCTCGTGATCGCACTGACCGCGGCCGTGGCGGTGCTGGCTTATCTGTTCTTCACCTTGCTGCGCCAGTACGGGCATGTGCTCGTGCGGCTGGAGGGCATCGAGTCAGCCGGCCACCTGGGCCACGCGCACGGGCACGGCTCCGAATTCAGCGCCCGCCCCGCACCTGAGGTCGCGCTCGTCGACTCCGACGACGTGTCGCTCACCCTCGCCGACGTCGTCGCCGACGACCGGGCCGCCTTGTTCGTCTTCGTCAGCCCCGGCTGCCAGGCCTGCGGTGAGCTGACCGACGAGCTGCTCGAGTGGCAGGCCGACGACGAAGGACCTTCCGTGGTCGTGGTCTCCCCCGGCGACCGCGCCGCGATCACCGAGAAATTCGGCGACCTGCGGGTCTTCGTCCACGACAACGCGATCATCGACGACTACGGCGTGGAGTACACCCCCGGCGCGCTCGTGGTGTCGACCGACCACATGATCACCACGCCGCCGTCGTACGGGTCGGATGACGTCCGCCGGCTGTACGCGGCACTGTCCGGCAAGGTGCCACCGGCTGACATCGTCATCGGGCCGCCGCCGGTCCGCGAGGGCGACCCGTTGCCCGAGGCCGTCGTGACGGTGGGTGGTGCGTCGATGCCGGTCGCAGAGGCTGTTGCGTCGACGGTCGGCACCGACGACGCCGTCCTGCTGTTCTGGGACACCACCTGCGGCTTCTGCCAGCAGATCACCACCGACATCGCCCGCCGGGTCGACTCCGTGCCGATGCTGGTGATGCTGCGCGACGGCAATGTCGACGGCCTCGTGGCCTCGGGCATCACCGCGCCGGTGGCCCTGGACCCGGCCTTCGCCGTGGGCAACGCCCTGGAGGCGCCAGGAACGCCATGCGCAGTGCGCGTGCGCGACGGGGTGCTGGCCTCGACCGTGGCCGTGGGCGGCCCTGAGGTGCTGAACCTGCTCGCCGCTGTCCGCGTCTCCGGCTAGACCCGTTTCCGCTGAGGAAGAGTGCCCTCTCCGGGCATCATTTCTCAGCAGGCCGCTCTCCGAGCGGAGATCAGGGGGGCTGGGGGCTTGCCGCGACCTCGCTTCCAGATCTAGCGTGCGGTCAGGCACCGAGCAACGAACGGGGAGACACGATGATGTCGAGTGGGCGGCGTGTTCGCATGGCGTTGGTGATGGTCGCAAGCTCCGTTGGACTCATGGGCCTTGCCGTCGGTGTGTCATCTGCCGCACCGGCGGTCGCGTGCGGTGCGGTGCTCACCGCGAACACCACGCTCACCCAGGACCTGGTCTGTTCGTCAGGCGACGGCCTGACCCTCGCAGCGAACGGGATCACGGTCGACCTCAAAGGCCACACCATTACCGGGCTTGATGGCACCGTCGCCGCCATCCGGATCCCTGGCGGGGTCACGGGGGTGACCGTTCAGAACGGCTCCCTGGCGGGCTTTGCCGACGGCGTGGTCGCGGACACCGCGAACTCAAACCACATCACCAAGCTGCGCATCTCGGTGACCGACCAGGGGATCCTGCTCGCCAACGCCGCGAACACCCTGGTCGACAAGAACACCATCACGGCGCGTTACCGCGACGGCATCAAGGTCGACGGCAACAACAACACCATCGCCCAGAACACCGTGACGAACAGCGCGTTCGGGATCTCGGTGTCCGCCAACGCGACCGGAAACACGGTGACCCAGAACGTGCTCACGGGCAACCGCGACTTCGGAGTCGCCGCCTTCGATAACGCTTCGGGGACCACGATCCTGCGCAACACCGTGTCGGGGAGCGTCGACGGCATCAAGGTGGACCCCAACACGTCCGGAACCCTGGTCAAGCAGAACACCTCGTTCAGCAACAGCAACGACGGCATCAAGGTGACCAGCGCGTCGACCACCATCACCCAGAACACCACCTACGGCAACGGCGGTGCTGGCATCGAGGCCGTCCCGGGTGTGACCGACGGCGGCGGCAACAACGCGTACGGCAACGGATCCCCCTGCGTGAACATCGCCTGCTCGACCAGCTAGCCGATAGCCGCCGTTCTCGCCTCGGGCTGACCGGGGGTTAGCCAGGTCGTCGTCCCCTCACAGCGCACTCTCATGTTCGCGTGCTGCCATGGCAGGAGACACGTCAGGACTCAACCCGAAAGCAGGACGTCGTGACCGAGAACGACAGCACCGAACCGACCCAGCCGCTCGAAGGCACGACACCGACCGACCCGGCCCTCCAGGGCCAGGCGCAGTTCGCGCCGGCTGCTTCGACCACGACGAAGAAGCTGCCCATGGGCAAGGTGACGTGGGCCGCCATCGGGGCCGGGATCGCCGTCGTCGTGCTCGCCGTGACCGTGGGCGGGGTGGCGTTTGGCCTCGCCGTGAGCCACCGGGTCGGCGACCGCGCCGAGGCGTGGGGCGGCAACGGCATGTTCGGGATGCGCGGGCAGGACCAGGACGGCCAGGC
>JBAPUB010000178.1:0-12322 GCA_049282455.1 Actinomycetes bacterium | reverse complement strand
CCATCAGGCAGCACAGCGGCGTCATATGCGTAGTAATAGCGCTTGGAAGTAGTGAGCTTCTGGTGCGTCCAGGTCTCGCCGTAGTCGTGAGAGACACCCACGTACAGGTCGCCGCCCTGTGGCCCGTTCCAAGAGACGTAGACATCCTTGCCGCTGGGACTCATGGTGACTTCCGGCTTGTCCGTCCATGAGACATTCCCGTAGACATGAACCGGGTCGGTCCAGGTCTGACCATGGTCGGTCGACTTCGTGAACGCCGCCGAGTAGGCACCGGCGCGATCGCCGTTCAGGAACACCGAGTAGACGGAGCCGGTGTTCGGCACCACCTCCATGGTGGGGTCGTACTGCCCACCTGAACCCCGGCAGATGCACAGCGGAACCTGGTCGCCCCACGTCACGCCGCCATCGCTGGAAATGGTGGTGACGAGGTAGGGCGACGGGCAGTGGTCGGCACAGGTCTTGCCGGCGCCGTAGCGGGTGGTGGTCAGGTAGACGTATGGCTGGTTCGGGTCGGTCGCCAACGCCGGCTCCCAGTCATCGGCATTCGAGTTGAGCAGCTGCTCTCCGGACCATCCGGACGCGCGCGTAGCTGTGGCTGGCGCTGTACCGAACGATCCGTTGGCTTTGGCTGCAGCCAACGAGTCGAGTCGCTCCTGGGTCAGGTTCGTCTCCTCGGTGACTTCGTTCGCCCTGCCACCGGCCGACGACGAATCCGGTTCTACCGGCGTTCCCCGACCTGCTTCAGTGAGAGTCGTCGCACTGCAACCGGCCAGAACAAGGGCACAGGTCAGGAGCGGCAACAGAACCAGACGGCGCACTATCGACTCCTGGGCTGAGGCCTACACGTTGGCCACACGCTAGCCGCGTCAGCAAGCTCCCGTGGCCCGAACCGACGAATGCGAGTAGTGCCGGTCGCAAGTGGTGGTGGGACTGGACCCCACGAACGGATCTGCGGTTGCGCACCGACGCACTTCGACGGGTGATCGTCTTCGGTAGGCTTTGTGCCTCCGGCGAGGCCGCAACCACCCGGACGAACGACCGGTTTGCACGGGCGGTCTCCGGGTGGAGGTGAGAACACCATGGTCGATGCGGTCGTGAGTGTCTTGGACGACCTCGTGCCTGGTGGCGTGGTCCAAGGTGAGATGACGCGTGGTGACCGGGTGTTGCGCTGGGTGGAAGCCGGTTCGGGCGATCCCGTGGTCGTGCTCGACGCAGGTCTGGCTGAGCCAGGGCCGCTGGCATGGGCGCCTGTGATCGCGGAGCTGGCCACCGTCACGCAGGTCGTTGCCTACGACAGAGCTGGCATCGGTTCGAGCGACCCGGCGATGCCCTTGAACCTTGACTCCGAGCTCCAGGATCTGGCTGCACTGATCGGGCGGATGGGCCCGGGCAGGGTCATCGTTGTCGGTCACAGCTGGGGCGGCCTGCTGGCGCAGCTGGTCGCGTTCTCGCACCCGGATCAGATTGCTGGCTTGGTGCTGGTCGACCCGGCTCACGAGGAGGTCTTTGCGCAGATTCCGTTGGGTCTGCGGGCCGTCGACTCACTCACCGGATGGTTCGTGGAGGGGCTGTACCTGGTTGGTCTCTTGGGTCCGGTCCTTCGTCGCACGTACCGGCCATTCGCGCGCAGGGTCACCGACGATGAACAGACGTGCGCTCGGTTCCTCGACGCCTACGTGGCCAGCTACGGTCTGCGGAGACAGGCGCGGATGTACCGGACGGAGAACAGACTGGCCAGGCGGTCCATCCCTCAGATGCGTCAGCTGAGGAGTAGATCCGTGCTGCCGGATGTCCCGGTGGTCGTTATGAGCGCCACCCGGGGGGCGCCCCGGTCGATTCGTGATCGATGGACCAGCCTGCAAGCTGACCTCGTGCGTGACACCAATGGCAGACACTTTGAAGTGCCGGGCGTCGGCCATGCGATCCATCAGGAGCAGCCCGGCACGGTCGCGAGCATCGTCGCCGACACGATCAAGGATCTGCGAGCGAGCGGAGCAGCCCAATCCGCGCGAGCCTGGACGACCTGACGTTCACGTCGCCTGAATGTGGGAGGCACGCCTGAGGAGTGGGTGGAGTCGGAGTCTCGAGCAGGCTAGGCAGAGCACGGATTCGAAGGACTCTCTCTTCTCGTGGGTCAAGTGAGGCTTGAGTCCACGACCGAGGGGCCTTCTTGGCGGTGAAGGGGTGTCAAGAAGTGGACCCTTCGTGACGATCTCGGTGAAGAGTCGACCTACAGATCGGGACGGGTGCAGATTCATGCTGGGACTTTCGGGCGGACCCCCTCCACGAACACTGATACTCCGGCGGTGGGGCCAGGCGGTGTGGATTACCTACCTGGCGTTCATGAATCTCATCTGGATCGCGGGAGCGACCACAGGTGGAAGCCAACCCCCCCCGGTGCAGCGGGTCATCTGCGCCGCCTTCATGGTTCCCACGTTGTGGCTCACATATCGAGCCGCTCGCATGGTCATCATCGCTTCGCCGGAGTGCCTGACGATTCGCAATCTCTTGCGAGACCACCAGATCGCCTGGATCGCCGTGACGGATTTGGGGGATCCTCCTCGCTACGGCACTTGGAGGAAGCCGGGGATGCACGTCGTGCTCGTTAGCGGTGACGTTGTCTCCGCGACGTTGCTGGCGAAGGGCCCCTTGAGCGACTTGTTCTTCGGCGACTTCACCGCTAAGGCAGTGGAGCAGTTCCGCCAGTATCGCGCCCAGGCAGGGTAGGCAACTCAACGTTGGGTGTCGGGCTCAGCCCACTAGCTAACTGAGGTTTCTTATCGGGCCTTGGCAAATTCGTCCCCCGTAGAGACAAGAGGACTGCGAACGATTCAAGCTAGGTCCCACTTGTGGGGCGGGTGGGGCTTGAACCCACGACCGACGGATTATGAGTCCGCTGCTCTGACCAACTGAGCTACCGCCCCGGCAGCAAACAAGCCTAGGCCCCGGCAGTCGCGAATCGCTCTCGGGCCGATCCGTGCCCGTACCTTCCGACACGCCCGACGGGTCATCATCGTTGTCGGGTCGAGGTTCCTGTCGGTGGCCGACCGGTAGACCAAGGGATAACGGGCGCGGTAGCTCTTCGCGAAGGAGGTGATCCAGGCTGCGACGGTGAAGCGAAAGACTGTCGGCGAAGATCGCACCCGTGGCAGCTCCCCTCCAGCCCCGCTTCTGGTTGAGCCAAGTGATGCGCCGGATGACGGGCATGAGCCAGACAGGAGCGCCTGCCAGTGGATCCGTCTTGGGAGGGAGCTCGCCCGCACGTCAACGCAGACCTAGGCGTCCTGACACGGCATGATCTGAGCATGCGGCTGACCCCCACCGAACGTGATCGCCTGCTCATCTTCACTGCAGCTGAGCTCGCTCGCCGGCGACAGGCTCGCGGCAACCTGCTCAACGTCCCGGAGGCGACGGCGATTGTCGCCGATACCGTGTGCGAGGCCGCTCGCGACGGCCTGCGGCTGGCCGATGCCCTAGCTGCCGGGCAGGCCGTACTCGGGCCCGACGACGTCCTGCCCGGGGTCGCCGACATCGTCACCGAGGTGTGGGTCGAAGCGGTGTTCGACGACGGGTCGCGGCTGGTCGTCGTCCCCGACCCGATCGGCGGAGGATCGCTCGGCGAGCTTGCTCCAGGAGCCTCCATCCACGACGACGTTCCCGTGGTTCCGGAGTTCGGCCCACTCACGCCGGTGCTGGTGACGAACACCGCAGAGGTCCCCGTGAGTGTGACCTCGCACTTCCACTTCTTCGAGGTGAACCCCCGGCTGCGGTTCGACCGTTCCGCCGCGTACGGAAAGCGCCTGGCGATCGCCGCCGGAGCAGCACTCCACTTCGACCCGGGCTCCACGTCGCGCGTCGAGCTGACCCCGATCGGCGGCGAGCGCGTCATCATCGGGTTCGCCGGCCTGGTCGATGGCCCCCTCGACGAACCGGGGGCGAAGGAACGAGCCCTCGACAAGGCGCGAGCCTGCGGCTACCTCGGTGCCGAGGAGGAGAACCATGAGTCGAGCTGAGCTGGCTGGCGTGCACGGACCGACCAAGGGCGACCGGGTCCGCCTGGCTGACACCGGACTGGTCGTCGAGGTCGAGTACGACTCACAGCGCCCGGGCGACGAGTTCCTCATGGGGTTCGGCAAGACAGCGCGCGACGGGATGCACCTCAAGGCGGCCACCGTCCGAGACACGTGCGACGTTGTAATCTCCAATGTCGTGGTGATCGACCCGATCATGGGAGTCGGCAAGGTCTCCATCGGGATCCGTGAAGGCCGCATCTGTGCCGTCGGACGCGCTGGGAACCCCGACACCCTCGATGGCGTCGACGTGATCGTCGGAAACGGGACCGCGGTCATCAGCGGCGAAGGACTGATCGCCACCGCGGGAGCAATCGACACCCACGTCCACCTGATGTCACCGAACATCATGGCCGCCGCCCTCTCCTCAGGTGTGACCACAATTCTCGGCCAGGAGTTCGGCCCCGTCTGGGGCGTGGGTGTCAACTCCCCCTGGGGTCTGCGAACGGCTTTCGACGCCTTCGATGCGTGGCCGGTCAACATCGGCTTCCTCGGCCGCGGCTCATCCTCGACGACAAGCCCACTGGTCGAGGCCCTGGTCGAGGGCGGAGTGTGCGGCTTCAAGGTCCACGAGGACACCGGGGCCCACGCCCGCGCCCTCGACACCGCCCTACGCGTGGCCGAGGACTTCGACGTACAGGTGGCCCTGCACACCGACGGGCTCAACGAGTCACTGTCTGTGGCAGACACACTCTCGGTCATCGACGGACGCACCATCCACGCCTTCCACGTCGAGGGATGCGGTGGCGGACACGTTCCCGACGTCTTGTCCCTGGCCGGCGTGGCCAACGTCATCGGCTCGTCGACCAACCCGACGCTTCCGTTCGGCAGGGACGCGGTTGCCGAGCACCTCGACATGATCGTCGCCAGCCACGGGCTCAAGCGTGACCTGCCAACAGACCTGCGCATGGCCAGCGACCGGATTCGCGAGTCGACCATGGGCGCCGAGGACGTTCTGCACGACCTGGGCGTCATCCCCATCACGTCATCCGATGCCCAGGGCATGGGAAGAGCCGGCGAGACCGTTCGTCGCACGTTTGCGCTCGCCGGCAAGAACCGGTTCGACCGTGGGCCGGACGACGATCGGCACGACAACCACCGCGTCCTGCGCTACATGGCGAAACTGACGATCAACCCGGCGATCGCTCATGGGCTTTCTCACGAGATCGGGTCCATCGAGCCAGGGAAGCTGGCCGACCTCGTGCTCTGGGAGCCGGCGTTCTTCGGCGCCAAGCCGCATCTCGTGCTGAAGGCCGGCTTCCCCGCGTGGGGAGTGACCGGCGACGCGAACGCCAGCGTCGACAGGGCCGAGCCACTGGTCCTGGGACCGCAGTTCGGCGGTCACGGACTGGCACCCGCCGACCTCGCGGTGGCTTTCGTCAGCCAGGCCGCCCTGGAGACGGCCGACGACAGGCTCAAGACCCACCGTCGTCGCGTTGCCGTGAAGAACTGCCGGGGAATCGGGTTGGCCGACATGGTGCGCAACGACACGATCGGGGCCACCGAGGTCCACCCCCGAACTGCAACGGTCACCTTCGACGGCGTTGAGCTGAACGCGACCGCCGCGCAGACCGTGGCGCTGAGCCGCCTGTACTTCCTCTAGCGAGGTGTCACTGCCCAGCCATGGTCGCTGCTATCTGCTTCGACGACTGACCGGACCGAGCGAGGACGACGGCGACCATGGCCAGCGCGAAGATCGTGATCGCGAGGAGGACGGTCGACATGGCGGCGACTTCGGGTTTGAGACCCTGCTTGACCGATCCCCAGACGTAGACCGGCCACGGCGAGATGCCGCCGGTGCTGACGAACTGGGAGATGATCGTGTTGTCCAGACTGAGTGAGAACGCGAGCAGGAAGCTGGCGATCACGGCCGGTGCGAGCAGCGGCAGAGTGACCTGGCGGAACCGGTTCCACGGGGTTGCGTAGAGGTCGGCTGCTGCCTCCTCGAGTGCCTCGTCGAGCCCAGCGACCCGCGCGCGCACAATCAGCGTCACGACGGCAACCGCGAACAGGGATGTCCCGATGAACAGGCGCGCCCAGCCGTTGCCGAAGATCGTCAGCCCGAAGGAGTTGAGCTTGACGAACCAGAGCAGCATGGAGATGCCGTCGACGATCTCAGGGGTGACCAGGACCAGCGCGATCAGGCCGACGAACAGGACCGTCCACTTGCCAGGCCTTCTCGCCAGGGCGAGACCGGCGAAGGAACCGATGATGGTCGCAAGTGTGGCCGCGACAAGGGCGACGATGAGTGACGTCTTCATCGGACCGGTGATCTGCGCGTTCTCGATCGCCCGACGGAACGGGTCGATGCTGAAGCCGTCCCACACCAGCAGTGCGGGACCGGAGTTGAAAGAGTAGATCGTGACGATGATCACCGGCAGGAACAAGAAGATGATTGTGGCAATCCCCCACGTGGCAAGGAGAACCGTTGTCCAGTCGACCTTGCGACGATCGTGCCGAGCTGCCGTCGCCGTACTCATGACATCGCCGGCTCGGTCAGGGTGACCCGCCATGATCGACGGACCAGCCACGCAAAGAACCAGATGACCGCCCCAAAGAGGGCCACCATCAGAAGGATCATGAGGATGAGGAAGACTGCCATGGCAGATCCCAGTGCCCAGTTCTGTGCAGTCAGGAACTGCTCGTACACGAAGACCCCGACCATCGTCCCCTTGGCGCCGCCCAGGAGGGACGCCGTGATGTAGTCACCCATCAAGGGGATGAACACCAGCAGCAGACCCGAAATGACGCCGGGCATCGCCAGCGGGAGAGTGACCTGGAAGAACGTCTTGAACCGGTTGGCGCCGAGGTCCTTGCTGGCGTCCCGCAGGGCGGGGTCGATCCGGTCGAGAGAGACGAAGATCGGCAGGATCATCAGGACGAGGTAGTTGTAGACCACGCCCAGTTGAACGGCGAGCTTGGTATCCAGGATCTGTAACGGGGCTTTCGTCAGCCCGATGCTCTGCAAGGAGGTGGACAGCCAGCCGTCCTGGAACAGCAGGATCTGCCAGGCGATCGTCCGGATCAGGAAGTTGGTCCAGAAGGGGATGAGGATCAGTCCAAGCATGATCCCCCGGTACTTGTCCGGAACCCGCACGGCCATCCAGTACGCGAACGGGAAGCCGATGATCAGGCAAAGGATGGTGCCGATGACGGAGATCTGCAGCGTGGTGCCGAACACCACCCTCAAGGAGCTGGAGTCGATGACTTCCTTGTAGCGGTCGAACGACAGGTGGTCGGTGGCGATCGTGTTGATCTGTCCTGGCTTGAGCTCGAGCAGGCTCGGCTTACGCCCGAAGCTGTAGTAGACGATGTAGCCGACCGGAATCAGAAAGAACGCCAGGAGCCAGGCCCAGGCGGGTATGGCCATGGTGAAGCGGGGGGCGCGTCGACGTGCCCCCCGCTTCTTCTCGGGCGGATGAGGCCCTGCGGCCACCGCCCACTCCGGCGCAGGAGTTGCCATGGATGTCAGACCCTTCGTGTCAGCTGCTGACCGAGACGGCCTTGGCCTTCTGGTAGATCGCTGTGGACCAGTCGAGGTTCTCGTTCACCAGACCCGGCGACATCGTGGCGACCTGGTCCGCGGTGTAGAAGATGATCTCCGGGTATGGAACTCCGTCGGCCTTTGCCTTCTCCTCGATCCCCTTGATCGCCGTGTTGTAGCCGTGGTACTTCAGGTCGGTGTAGGAGTTGTTCACGTCGAGGATGAAGTCGATCCAGGCGTACGCCGCGTTCGGGTTGGGCGCGTCGGCCACGAGGGTCCACGTGTCCATCCAGATCTCGGTTGTCGGCCCAGGGAAGACCCACTGGTAGTTTTCGCCGCCCTTGCCTCGGATGAGGCCGGCGCGTGCGTCTCCGTTCCAGATCATCGACAGCGCGTACTTGCCCTGCGTGATCGAGATGCCGGGGTAGGAGTCGTAGTTCTTCACGTACGGCGCAACCTGGTCCAGGATGTAGGTCTCGGCCTTGTCCCACTCGGCCTTGTCGGTGGAGTTCCAGTCGCCGGGGGGGTTCAGGGTCCACCAGTAAAGGCTGCACAGGTTTCCGGCTGTGCCGAGTACCGAGGTGTTGTTGGCCGCCTCGTTCTGCATCGCGTCGACGAAGTCCTGCCAGGTTTCCATCGGGCGGGTGACGACCCGCTTGTCGTACATGAAGCCGGTCGTGCCCCAGTCCTTGGGAACCGAGTACTTGTTGTCCGGGTCCCACTCCTGGTTCAAGTACTCGGGTGCGATGTTCTTGAAGTTCTTCAGCCGTGTGGTGTCCAAGGGCTGCAACAGCTGCTGCTGCACCATCAGCGGGATGTAGTTGCCGGTCGGGCACATCACGTCGTAGCCGCTCGTGCCGCCTGTGGCGTTGAGCTTGGCGATGGCCTGCTCGTTGGAGTCGAAGACGGAGATCTCAACGGTCGGCCCGACGTCGCTCTTGAACGTTTTGAACAGCGACGGGTCGTCGTAGTCGGCCCACGTGTACAGGTTCATCTTGTCCTCGACCGGCCCGGTCGCGGCAGCTGAGGGCGTCGTGCTCGAGCCGGTGCTGCTCCCGCTCCCGCACGCCGTCAGCAAGATGGTGCCGCCGACAGCCGTCACGCTGGCGCCGGCCAGGAAGGCCCGCCGCGAGATGTGCTGGGCACTCTCACGGGACGCAAGAATCCGAAGATCTGGTTTGTCGCTCATGTGCGATGTCCTTCCTGTGGTTCCGCGCGCCTGTCTGCCCACGGAGGTGGGTCAGTCCCCTTGGCTGTTCTCGATCAGCTCGGCCGGGTCGGCCAGGACAATGTCTGCCTGGTCGGAGCCGAAGACATAGGTGTGCTCGTCGTCCCAGGTGCACCACACGCTGGCACCGGGCAGCAGCCGCGGCGCCTTGGTGCGGGGCACTCGGCTGAGAAGCTCCTTCCCCTCGTCAATCGTGATGACGAACTGGATGACGTCGCCCAGGTGCGAGACGCCCGCCAGCTTTCCCTGGCGGATGTTGACGTCCTGGTTGGGGCGGTCCTCGACGACGGTGATGGTCTCGGGTCGCACGGCGACGAGGGCATCGGCGCCCTCGGACAGCGGCTCTGTAGGCCGGTTGGTGCGTGCCACCCAGCCGGCGCCCTTCACGACCTTGCCGCCGTCGCTGGCCACACCTTCGAAGAAGTTCTGCTGCCCGATGAAACCTGCGACGAACGCCGTGGTCGGGTGCTCGTAGATCGTGTAGGGGTCAGCGAGCTGCTCGACGTGGCCGTCGAGCATGACGGCGATCCGGTCACTCATCGACAGGGCTTCTTCCTGGTCGTGGGTGACGAAGATGAACGTGATCCCAAGCTGGCTCTGCAGGAGCTTCAGCTCGATCTGCATCTCCTCGCGCAGCTTCCGGTCGAGGGCGCCCAGCGGCTCATCCAGCAGCAGCAGGCTCGGACGGTTGACCAGAGCGCGGGCCACGGCGACGCGCTGCTGCTGGCCACCGGAGAGCTGGTTGGGCTTACGGCCGGCCATGGGCCGCATCTTCACCATGTCGAGCGCTTCGCTGACCTTGGTGTTGATCTCGTCCTTGGAGGTCTTCTTCTGCCGCAAGCCGTACGCCACGTTCTCGGCGACGGTCATGTGCGGGAAGAGCGCATAGGCCTGGAAGACCGTGTTCACGTCTCGCTTGTAGGGAGGTCGTCCGTTGACGGGCTGACCGGAGATGAACAGGTCGCCAGCTGTCGGCTCTTCGAATCCGGCCAGCATGCGCAAGGTGGTGGTCTTCCCGCACCCACTGGGCCCGAGCAACGACAGGAACTCGCCGGGCTGCACCTGGAGATTCAGGGTGTCGACCGCGGTGAAGTCGCCGAACATCTTCGTCACGTTGACCAGCTCGACCGAGCCCTTGTCACCATTCACCGGCTCTACTGCCCTCCTTCGGCACACGGACACCGCCCCATGGCCCTGGGGGCACTGACGCTCATCGTGAGTCAACCAGACGACCACGGCCCCCGTGGGGTTCTGCGACCAAGTCGTTATGGAATTCTTGGATCTCGTCCAAGAAACGAGAGTCAGCCGAAGACTCGCTCCCCCGACACGAACGTCGCCTCGACCGTCGCCTCGCCGATCGGCTTGCCGTCTGCGGCAAAGATGTTGCGGTCGACCACCGCCAGGTCGGCCCGCTTGCCGACCTCGATCGACCCCGCATCGTGGTCGTCATGGTTGACGTAGGCGGTGCCCATGGTGAACGCGGACAGAGCCACCGGGAGGGGAACCCGCTGCTCCGGCAGGTAGGAAGGGCTTCCCCGGTGGGCGATCCCCACCCGGTTGACCATGACCTCGATCTCCTCCAACGGGTTGGCCGTGGTGACCGACCAGTCGCTGCCACCCGCGAGAACGGCCCCTGACCGCAGGAGGTCGCCGAAGGGGTACTGCAGGTCGGCGCGGTCGCGTCCCAGGAACGGCAGCGTGAGCTCCTCCATCTGGGGCTCCATCTGGGCCCAGAACGGCTGGCAGTTCGCCACCACACCGAGGTCTCGGAAGCGTGGGATGTCGTCGGGCTGGACGATCTGGACATGGGCGATGTGGTGACGCCGGTCGTTCATCCCGTTGGCCGCCCGTGCGGCGGCCACGGCGTCCAGCGAGTTGCGCACGGCTCGGTCACCAATCGCATGCATGTGGACCTGGAACCCGAGCTTGTCGAGCTCGGTGACCGCGGCCTGGAGCAGCTCTGGCTCGACGTAGGACAGTCCGTGGTTGTCGGAGTGCCCACCGCACCCGTCGCAGTACGGCTCCAGGAGCGCGCCCGTGAAGTTCTCCAGCACCCCGTCGGTCATGATCTTCACCGTCGTCGCGCTGAACGACCCGACCACCCCGGCCTCGCGTTGTGCCAGGAGCTCCGGGATCTGGTCCAGACCTCGGTGACGGTCCCACCACAGCGACCCAACCACGCGTGCTTTCAGCTGCCCGGACGCCGCCAGCGAACGGTAGGCGTCAAGCGTTCCGGGGGTCACCCACGCGTCCTGCCACCCGGTGATGCCCAGCGAGTGCAGGTGGCGCTGACCCTCGAGAATCCCCGCCTCCCACTCGGCCCGGTCGGGCAGTGGGACGACCCGGTCGTTGAACGCGTACGCCGCCCCCTCCTGCAGCGTCCCCATGGGCTCCCCAGTCTGGGGGTCACGCTCGATACGTCCGTCCTGGGGGTCTGGGGTGTCCTTGTCGATGCCCGCTATCTCGAGTGCCTTGGAGTTCACCCAGGCCCCGTGCACGTCACGGTTGAACAAGAACACCGGACGGTCGGGAACGACCGCATCGAGGTCGGCCTTGCTCGGCGTCCCGCCCGGGAAGTACTCCATGGCCCAGCCACCTCCGATGATCCACGGCTCATCGGGGTTCTCGTCGGCGTAGCGGCCCACTGCCTCTAGATAGGCCTCACGCCCCTCGAGGTCGTTGAGGAAGATCCTCAACCGGTTTCGGCCCGCGAAGGGAGTGTGCACGTGGGCGTCCTGGAAGCCGGGCACCAGCATGCGGCCCGGAAGCGACATCACCTCGGTGCGCAACCCGACATGCTCGCGCAACCGGGCTGGGTCTGACTCGACGGCGGCGATGCGACCATCCTTGATGGCAACCCCTCTCGCCCAGCTCCTGGCACCGTCGACCGTGTAGACGTCGACGTTGGTGATGACCAGGTCAGCTGGGCCGGTCGCCGGGTCCGGTGTGGTGGTCGTTTGGCTCATCCCAGCATTCAACACCGGCAAGGCCGCCTGCGCGGCTCGGTCCACGGTCTATCGTCGCTGGAGCAGGTATTCACGGGAGGACCCATGGACGCATCGCGCCCACCGTCGACGAACGAGAACCCTTTCGCTGCACCGCCCGGACACAGCACCAACTGGCGCAACGTCGGAATCGTGGTCGCCCTGATCCTCTTGGTCATGGGCCTCGCCATCGTCGGCCTGGCGGTCCTGTTCGTCGTCTCGGTCAACAGCTGGGGGAGCAACAAGTGATCACCCGCCTCCGCCTGCTCGCGCTGATGGTCAGGCCCGCGGTCTTCGTCCTTCTCATGCTGTACCTGGCCCTCGGGTCGGCCCAGGCAGGTGGGCAGCAGACCATCGCCGTCCTCATCGGCCCCGTCGTCGCCGTGGTCGGGTTCCTACTCTTCTCACTATCAGTGAACGACCTGGCCGATGAGGCGATCGACCGGGTCAACCTGCCGCACGACGATCAGCGCATGCTGGTCTCCGGCAGGCGTACCCGCAGCCAGCTCGTCCTCGTCGCAGGTGTCAGCGCAGGCATTGCCCTGGCTGCTGCCGC
>JBAPUB010000177.1:0-1647 GCA_049282455.1 Actinomycetes bacterium | reverse complement strand
GTACTCGTCGGCCGCAGTTTTCGAGAAAACCTTAAGCCAGCCTAGACAACTCGCCATGCAGCGGCGAGCCGAAACGTGTAAGGGCATCACACAACACGAACCGGAACGTGTCAATGACTTTGAGACACCTGCGGAACAAATTTACTGTCGCGTGGTAGCTCCAGTGTGCGGACTTGCGGCCGATTCTCTGGCGGGTTGATCCAGACCTCGACGGCGGGCTTGAGTGGCTGCGGGAGGCCTCTGACGAACCGCTCGGGGTGGCGGGCATGGGCGTCGGCCAGCACGGCGGCCCGCGACTCGATGGCTGCCTCGGCTTGGCCGGTATGCACGACGGCTGGCGTCAGGAGCCCGATGCCCCAGTGGCGGTGCTCTTCGTTGTGCCAGTTGAAGAACCGGCGACAGAAGTCGAGGCCGTGATCGAAGGTGGCGAACCGGTCCGGGAAGTCGGGGCGGTACTTGAGGGTCTTGAACTGGCTCTCGGAGAAGGGGTTGTCGTCGCTGACGTGTGGTCGGCTGTGCGACTTGGTCACGCCGAGCGTGGCCAGTAGCTGCGCCACGGCCTGGGATCGCATGGCTGGGCCGCGGTCGCTGTGGATCGTGAGCTGATCACGATCGATGCCTTCCTTGACGAGCGTCTCGCGGATCAGTCGTTCGGCAAGGTGCTGGGATTCCCGGTGGGCGAGCATCCACCCCACGACGTACCGGCTATAGATGTCGAGGATCACGTAGAGGTAGTAGTAGGTCCACTTGGCCGGCCCCAGGAGCTTCGTGATGTCCCAGGTCCAGACCTGGTTCGGAGCCGTGGCCACGAGCTGCGGCTTGGCATAGGCGGGATGTCGCAACTGGTTGCGGCGCTCGCGGACCTCCTGATTGGCCTCGAGGACCCGGTACATCGTGCGGATGGAGCAGAGATAGGTGCCCTGGTCCAGGAGTTTCGCGTAGGTTTCGGCCGGGGCCTGGTCGGCGAATGGCTCGCTGTGCAGGACGTCCAGCACCTGCTGACGTTCCTCCCCGCTCAAGGCGCGAGGCGGCGTCGGCCGTGGCTTGGGGGCCGCGGCAGCCTTGGGCTGGCGATGCCGGTAGACCGTTGCCCTCGGCACGCCGACGGCCGCGCACGCGACGGATGTCCCCACGGCGGGGGCGAGCTCCTCGACCGCTTTCATGGCTCTTTCACGTAGTCGTTTGGCGGCAACTCGATCCCCAGGATCTCGGAGAGTTTTTTTTGGACGTCGAGAATGGCCTCCGTCCGCCGCAGCTTTCTCATGAGCTTCGCGTTCTCCCGGACGAGCCGCTGGTTCTCGGCCACGAGCGCCGCGTTCGGATCGGGCTTTCGACCGCGACGCTTGGGCACCAGGCCGGCAAGCGCCGCCTCGTCACGCTGCTTTCGCCACACGGACAGGTGTGACGAGTAGAGACCTTCACGCCGCAGCAGCGCTCCAAGCTGCCCGGGTTCGGTGAGTTGATCTACCTCCCGCAGGATGCGGGCCTTGTAGTCGGCGTCGAACCGTCGCCGTACGGGCTTCTCCGGCACCGCGGGATCGGGCCGCTCTTGCCTGTCGACCCCTGCCCGCAGCCCACTCCCTCCCGCCCCTGCGGCGGCCGCGGTGGTGGTCGGAACTCCAGTCGGGCCAGGCCCTCCTTCCGTTC
>JBAPUB010000176.1:0-1881 GCA_049282455.1 Actinomycetes bacterium | reverse complement strand
GCAGCCGGTCGATCTCGGCCTGGAGGTCGGCAATCTGGGCATCTGAACTGACGGACTCTGCGCTCATACCGCAGACCCTAGACCAGCGCTGGGGTCTAGCGTTCGGGTATGAGCAACGAATCGGGGTTCGACGAGATCCTGCCGACGACGACGTCGGATGAGGACGCCGTCGGCTGGGGCGACGCCCCCGTCACCGACGACTCGCAGGACGCCGACGACGAACGGCTGCGCCGGGAGGTGCCGCCCCACCACGGTGGGTGACGAGGAGCTTCGTTCAGGCGTCGCGGGACTTCAGTGAGTCGCGGATCTCGGTGAGCAGCTCGACCTCACTCGGCCCGGCAGCGGCCTCGTCCTTCGCGGCTCGCTCCCGCAGCTTGACTGCCGGCAGAACCAGGACGAAGTAGACCGCCGCGGCCACGAGCATGAAGTTGACGACGGCCGTGAGCACGATGCCGATGCTGAAGTCAGCGTTGTTGATGGTGAAGTTGCCCACGGAGCTTAGATCGGGTTTCCCGAAGACAGCGGCAATGAGCGGATTGATGACTCCGGCGACGACTGATGTGATCACGAGCGTGAACGCGGCGCCGATGACAACAGCCACAGCTAGATCGAGGACGTTGCCTCGCATCAGGAACTCTTTGAAGCCTTTCATCGCGTGCCCCTTCGGTGTGGTCTGACGGCCCTTCGGCCACGGTAGCGATGGGACCTCGACGTGTCAGTTCTAAGGAGAGGTCAACCGCGTAACGTGACGGCGAGCGAGCCCATTGCTGCAGCGCCGACCACCATGGTCGCCTCGTCGGGCTGCATCGACATCACGACGAGCGCGCCGTCGAAGGAGTCGCCGGCGGTGCTCGGCACCGAGATGACGGTCGCCCCCTCGGCCACGACCTGCACGGCGCCGTGCCCGTCGGCCGCCACGACGTCGACCACCGACCCCGGGGTGAGCAAGGTGGCGACCTCACCGTCGGAGATCCGGACGGGGACAGCCACTCGACCGTCGCCGGCTGCTGCGGCCAGCTCGTCGGCCTCGATGAACCGGACGTCGGTGAGTGCTTCACCCCTGCGGACTGCACCGACCAGGCGGCGGCCGATGGCGTCGGAAGGGTCGACGACCACGCCATCGGGGCGCCCCGAGGTCAGGACCGGTGCCTGCGTGACGTCCGCCGGCGTGACGACCGAGCCGGCGGCCAGGTCGTGCGAGGCGACCACGACGGACGACTGACTCGGGCCGTCGGGGCGAAGCGTGGACGCGGTGAGCCCTGCCCCGGCTACCAGGAGGGCTACGGCGAGAGCTCGACGGTGACGGGTGAGCAGCCGGGAGGATCGGCGTCGTAGGTCGTCGGCTCTGGGAGCTCGAAGCCACAGGGACATGGCCGGTGACGGTAGACCGCCTACGGCGGCGTCCCAGGCCGCTGTCCACAACCTCAGTTCGTCGAGGCGCCTGACGACTTGGTCGACGTGCTGCTGGGCTTGTTGGACGCCGACGACTTGTCCGAGGAGCCGCTCGAGGACCCCGACGATCCTGACGACTTGTCCGAGGAGCCGCTCGACGAGGAGTCGGCCGCCTTCTTCTCGCCGGACTTCTTGTCGGAGGACTTGGACCCGTCACCGGTGTTGGCGCTGGACGTGGAGCCGCCGCCGGCCCGTGAGTCGGTGCGGTAGAAGCCAGACCCCTTGAACGTGACGCCGACCGGGTGGAAGACCTTGCGCACCGGGCCGGAACAGCGCTCGCAGGCGGTCAGGGTCGGGTCCGTGATCGACTGCACGACCTCGAACTCGTGGCCGCACTCGGTGCAGGCGTACGCGTAGGTGGGCAACACAGCTCCGCACTGGTCTCGGGTCTGGCAGTCAACGTGGGGGAGTGCTAATCCTACGCCACGC